>CAZVWV010000066.1:8575-19957 GCA_964631745.1 uncultured Bdellovibrionales bacterium | reverse complement strand
TAGTGGCACTACAGTTGAGGGCGAAGCCACCACCTGTTCGCACCTGGTGCTGCCTATCGGCCTAAGACTTAGTGCCACTTCTCGGCACCGGCAGGGGCGAGGAATCGCCTGCGCTCCATAATATTATTGCCGCGAGGCGGACTGGCACTGTACCCGGAGTTCTTGAGCAGAAGCCCTGAAACCTTTCTTGGCTGCTTATTCTTGTCCGGACCTACCGTTTGGAATGCTCATTCCATTGCGCAACGCTGTATCACTAGCCGCGCATCCCAATAAAACAAGTAATCGAGATACTTGCGCGAGGCACCGTAAATCATGCTGGTTAGTTATATGGCAAAGACCCTTAGAAAAGTTGTTAATTTTCAATCGGGTAGTTCGGTGATTCGAGCCAGGCGTATGGCGCTGATGGCCTCCCAAAGGCGCAGTCACGCTCAGGTGGCCAAGATGTACAAGCAGCCTTTCTCGTTGGAGTTAATCGACCTTCTGCTGAACCGCATGAGTGAATCCGCCTTCTGGTTTTGTGTGGCATTCGTATCGTCTCTCATCAGTCTAGCTTTCTTTGGCTTGATGGGGGTATCCGCCGGGGTAATCTCGATATTATTAGAATTAGGTTTCAGAACTTTTGGAATACTCTCGGTGTTATGTGTAGTCGAGGGACTTCGCAAGTTTCGTTTTCCGTGACTATTAATTTCAATTAGTGCCTAAGACGGTGATGAAAGCACACCGGTAACAGATTGCCTTTATGGGCGCGCAGAAGTATCGTGAGCGCCATGGGCTTGCGTAAGTTAATTCAAATCTTGTGTTCAGTATTGTTTTTGCAGATATGCGCCGCAAGCTTATTAGCTGAAGAATCATCCACTGCACTTCCCACGAACACGGCGCTTCCCACGAAATCATTAAGAACCTTACGAATTGGGCATTTCCCAAATCTCACGCATGCGGTCGCTTTGGAAGCACATGCGAGGTGGAGAAATAGTCCGGCCGACTTCGAAGCTCAACTTGGTAACAACATTAAAGTCGAGTGGTACACTTACAACGCCGGTCCGCAAGCCATGGAGGCGCTGCTAGCTGGCTCCATAGATTTGGCTTACGTAGGGCCGAATCCGGCTATTAATGCCTTTGTGCGAAGTAAGGGTGAGGAGCTTTGCATCCTGGCTGGCGCAACGTTTGGCGGCTCTGCCCTTGTGGTCCAGGGGAATGCAGAGATACGTACACTGAACGATTTTCGCGGTCGTAGAATCGGCACACCACATCTTGGAAACACCCAAGACGTAGCCGCACGCACATGGTTCTTAGACCATGGGTTTAATATCAGTATCGGCGGCGGGGATGTGCAAATTATTGCTGCCGAGAATCCTGAATTACTCACATTGTTTAGCTCTAAACAGTTGGATGGCGCTTGGACAGTCGAGCCTTGGGTAAGTAGATTGGAGCGTGAAGCAGGCGCTAAGATCTTTGTTCGCGACGATAGCTCCATAACAACTGTGCTGGTCGCCAGCACTAAGCTGCTGGCGAGCAACGCCGATTTAGTATCCGCCTTCTTAAAGGTGCATTCAGATCTCACGGTTTGGGTGACGGAACATCCCAACCAAGCCAAACTAGATATTAGTAACGAGCTTAAAGCCGAAACATCCCGAGCAATTGAGCCTGAAATCGTAAATCAGGCCTGGTCTCGGATGAAATTTTCTAAAGATCTCACGAAAAGTGACCTAGATCTCTTTCTTAGCTCCGCAAAACGGGTAGGATTTCTTAAAGAGGTGGCTGAAATCTCAAAGATCCTTAATTGCTCAGAAAGTAGGGGCGAAGCCCTCCATTGAGCAATTACGTCTCGCCGTAGCTCATTGAAACCATTGCCGATGATCGGAGTGGTGAGCGAAGGCGGACTGAAATTGCCATCACTTAATGAGCAGATGCATGAAACGAAGTAACACAGTACTTGCAACTGAAATCCTGTCGGAGGCACAGCCCAAACTTCTAATCAAGAATGTCTCTAAACAGTTCGGCGCAGGGTATCAGAGCACCCTAGCGCTTCAGGAGATCTCATTAGAGATCTCAAGCGGGAGCTTCGTAGGCTTAGTGGGTGCAAGCGGCTGCGGCAAAACCACCTTACTTCGTTTAATTGCTGGACTTGAGAAACCTACCAAAGGAGAGATTTTTGTAGATGGTGTTCCCATTAAATCTCCGGGCCCTGATCGCATGGTCATGTTTCAGGAAGCGACTCTCTTCCCTTGGCTTAACGCCCTCCAGAATATCGAATTTGGACTGCGCCTGAAAGCAGGACTCTCCCGCACTGAAGTTCGGGAAATCGCCGAGAAACACCTTGAGCTTGTGGGGCTTAAGAATTTTGCCAAACACAGAGTTCATCAGCTTTCTGGTGGCATGAAGCAGCGAGTAGCGTTGGCACGCGCGCTGGCCCCGAGCCCACGCATGTTGCTAATGGATGAACCCTTTGCGGCCTTGGACGCGCTTACTCGCGAACAGCTCTACTCGGATCTGCAAGAGATATGGGCCGCATGCGGAAAGACTATAGTGTTAGTGACGCACAATGTGCGTGAAGCAGCCTGCCTTGGTGATCGCGTGCTGGTGTTTTCTTCCCATCCAGGTCGAGTCTGTGCGGATTTTAGAATTGGCTTACGCAGGCCGCGTGATATAAACAACGCCGAGCTTGCCGAAGTTGCCTCAGAAATCAACGCCGCTTTGAGGAGCCACACATGAAACTGAGGCGCTTCCTAATTCCAGCCCTATTTTTCGTTAGCCTAGTAATGGTGTGGTATGAAGCTGCCTCACTTAGACTTGTTTCTCCGTTATTGCTTCCGGCTCCGCAAGAGGTCGTAGCCTATCTTGTTCAGGCTTTGAGCGATAATTCCATCATTACCGCCATCGTTGTAACCATGAAACGACTCGTGCTGGGATATTTGATCTCAATCCTGATCGGACTTCCCATGGGATGGATGTGTTGGCGCTCACGCACACTTTCGAGCTCCTTAGGTTTGCTGGCGCTCTCAGCCCAGGCGCTACCAAGCGTTTGTTGGGTGCCATTTGCACTCTTGGCGCTTGGTCAGAGCGAGGGTGCCATGCTTTTTGTGGTAGTGATGGGATCGGTAGGTTCAATCACTCTGGCTGCCGAGAGCAGTTTTAGAAATGTGCCTCGCAGCTTCATCGAATTGGCGCGCACCATGGGCTCCAATCGATTTCACACGACTTTCTTCATTGTCTTTCCCGCCGCACTCCCACAGCTTTTTTCGGGGATGAAACAGGGCTGGGCTTTTGCTTGGCGTTCCTTGATGGCGGCTGAAATCTATGTATCCGTAATGGGGAATCTTGGACTTGGGCAGCTACTTCATTTTGGCAGAGAACTTCACGCAATGGACCAGGTGCTTGGAGTTATGTTCGTGATTTTAGCGATCGGATTATTTCTAGATCGCGTAATCTTTGTCCCGCTTGAGAACAAACTAAGGTTTCAGCGCGGCACTAGTTTGGCGGCTTAATAGTACGAGCGAATCCCATCTTTTTGCAATCGGATTTCTCTTTTATACTATCGCTATGAAAAACACTTTAGAATTTCTGGTTTGCTTTTTGATCCTCATCTTCGAATTGTCTCCTTCTTTGAGCGAGGCTCAAAGCGATATCGCCGGTCTGGATACGAATGGTATCGTTTATCAGGTAAATAGAAAAACTGCAGAGCTCACACCTATCACAAACGAGGCTTACTCAGCTTTTAATCTTGGCGCTACCGCGCAGAAGGGAGGAAAGTTGTATTATGTGGTGGTCCCAGGGGGCTCCTCTGAAAACGCGCTTTATATCTCCACCCTCAAAACAAAATCTCTAACGCATATCGATTTAGATCGCAACGATTCTGTACGGGCTCTATTTTTTAAAGGCAATAAGCTCTTCGGAATATTTTACGATAGTGGCGCAGGCACAGCCGGGCTGTATAAAATCGCTCCAAAAACAGGGGTTACTACGCTTGTCAGAGATCTCTCAACTTTAGATCTGGAGCCGTTACCGGGCGCGATTACAGAATTTAACGGATTCTATTATTTGTTAGCAAAACCCGAAATCGATTCGACACAACGGCGACTGCTAAGATTTAAGACGAACGGGGGAAATGTTCGTATTAGCGAGGTGTTAGACGGGGCTGGAAGCCCTGTTCGTTGTGATCATCTTAAGCCAAATGCATCGCGCAAGAACTTTGTCTGTCTGGCATCAAACATGGCGCAGACTGAAGTTAGCGTTTGTAAGCTTAGTCTAAAAGGCGTGGCGAAGTGCGAAGCGGCACTGGCGAACATCACTCGCGTTGGTCAGGGACACACTATGCTCACACCTGACCAGAAAAATTTCTACGCTTTTGTATACGCAAACGGTGAAGTTGATAATCAGAGATTAATTAAATTCAACGCCAAAGGCGTGATTAAGTCTAATTTGGTGCTTGGAACAATTTTAATAGGAGCGCACTTTAACTCGGAGAGTCCAAAGTAGCGTCTAACCGCAAACATCGTCGTTCCAAGTATGCCCCAATCCAGCAGCATACCCGCTAATCGCCAACGTGCCGTCAAACCCTTGCCCAACCAGCAGAGTGCCGCTGGCGCCAATTTGACCGGGCACAAATTGCGGATAACTTGAGGAGTAGCCATACAGATCGTTAACCACGTTGGAAGCGGTTATGGTAAAGTCTAAATAATATCCGTCACGCAATGTGCAGTTAAAAAATGTAGTGAACGAGCCTTCATAACAGCGGTCGCCATATCCAGCCAGAATCCAGTAATGAAAGAGGCCGACATTTAAAGCGCACGAATTACCTTGCATCTCAAAGCGAATCCGCAATTTATCCTCTGATGCGTAACCTTGCGCCACGGTAGGGTCAAGGTAAGTCCAGCCCGCAGAGTTTACGCCATAAACTGCAAGCGCCCCGGCCCAGCCAGCGGTAGTTTCAGCGCGGCCCCAGACGCCGGTTTGAAGCGCCTGAGAGCTTGTGGGTTGAAAGTGAGACCGAAAAATTGCCCCAGGGTCAAGCGTGGGAACGGGAGTAGGGGAGCCGCTATCGCAAAGTGAAATCTTCAAAGTCCGAGCTTGATTGTAAGCTTTCTGGGCTTTGCTCTTTTTTAACTTAGCTGCCCGAAGTGTTGCGCCCCCTCGGCGTTTTGCTTTTTTCACGGCAGCTTTGGCTTGATCTAGCTTGACAAGAGTCCGCGTAAGTTTAGTACTAGCGCTGCCGCAGGTGCTCGGAGCGGCAAATGCGGCAGTGCTAAGGGCCAACGCCATTGTTAATAATATTAGTGTTATCTTGTAGTTACGCATTTAAAGAAGCTCTGTCTTCTTATCCGTATCCGGGTTTTTCAGGTAAGTGCTTCTGTAACACAGGATAAAGACCAATGTCGAGTAAATTTTGGCTGAGCGTTCACTGCCATCGATGGTTGGTGGAGTCGGGGGGATTTCGGGGGAAGATTCGCAGAGAATCACCTCTCAAGTGCCGCTGACTACATAATCTACTAGGAAGAACGGACGCCGCATGCGCCTGAAGCCATCCTGCCGCATCACATTGGCCTTGGTTGCAAATGCACACTTCCTGAGGTACTTAAATGCATCGGTATTCCCGCGCTGAACTGTAGCTCTCCTAGAGTCCAGCTCTGTTTTTATTTTCTAAATAAATGAGCGGTTCCTATGATCTCTAATAAATATATTTTGCTCACGATCGGGCTTGGATTGATAAGCGCGGTTACAGCCGCTGCGGCGCCACTCAAGTATAAAGTCACGATCGCTGGCACGCACGATATCGATTGGACTTTCCATTTAAAAGAGGACACAAGCGCGGGAGGTGGTTATAGGTCAGATCTTTCACAAGAAGGCACGGAGTTTGTAGATTACGATTCCGTTAAACCCGCCACCATGATCTTTAAAAAGAAGCCGGGCGTAGGCCTTATCGGAACGACTACTGGCAAAGGCATCGACAAATATCCAAAGTTAAAAGCGGATATAACCAACACCAACATTACCAACTATTCCTGCTCAGGGAATTGCCCGGCACCGCCGGACCAGAATACGCTAAAGTCTGGCTGTGGACACAGTCTCGACACCGCAAATGTGAAGCTTGCATATCAATTCGGGACATTCACGATTGAATCATTAAACATCGCTGACCTGGGCGCGATCCCGCCCGGAGTAAATTTGCCCGCAGGGTTTAATCCATCGAGCTATGCTCTCCCTATAGGGGTATTATTTCCTACAAATTGCGGTCCAAGTTTTCCCCCCAACAATCCGGCGCAAGACCTAGTCGATTACCGTTATCCGTTTCTGCTGATAAGCAATTCGAATATCTTGCCGGGTAAGCCAAGCGTAGACGTCGACAAAAAATTAAAGAAATTAAAAGTTGGAAAATCATTGGTGGTGAGATTCGAAAACGATGTGTCTCCCAGCAAGATACTTCTCTTTGACGGCAGCGGCTACACCTACACTGGGCAAACCGGCGTATCCTGGAAGTTACGAGTTAAGCGGGTTTCGTAGGGGGAGGGCCGGGCATGAGTTTAAAGCACACCGACTGACAAGCCCCAGCGCACCAGAGATAATTTCACCAACATGTCAGATCCCCAATCAAATATCGAAAGCCAAGCGCACGCTGATTGGTCTGGAGAAGGTTGTTCGCCCTCTGGATGGCGAGAGGAGCGGGAGCGATACCGCGCCCGACTTCGTCCCTGGGTGAATGACTATTTAGAGAGAAGTGCTCGCGCAGCTAAGCACCCGGTCTTTGATTTCCTTTTCACATACTATTCATACAAGCCTGCATATCTTTTACGCTGGTCTCCGGGGCATTCGCGCGTGTTGTTGGACGCGCGCCGGGAGGATTTGGATTGGGCTGATTATTATGAAGATATAGGCGGGCAACTTAGGATCGGTCTTGAGCGTTTTCCCATGCAACGCTTGGAGTCATTTCATTGGATCGTAGATTATTTAGAGCGTACGTCGATCCGCCCCCCGGTTTTTTCATGCTTTGGGTTGCATGAATGGGCCATGCTGAATGACGACGGCGAAGTTCGGCACGAGGTGCCTCTGCGACTTTCTCGCGCGCAGATTGTTAGCACAATTGATTCCCTGGCGCTGCGTTGCAGCCATTTTGACGCTTTTCGATTTTTTACAGATTCGACTCGCCCCAAAAACAGCACACTCCTTAGCAGAGCTACCGTAATCGATAACGATCAGCCCGGCTGTGTGCACGTGGCCATGGATCTTTATAGATATGCTTTTAAGTTTAGCCCCTTTATCGCCTCATCCATTCTGATTGATGCGTTCTTATTGGCATGCGAAGCGCGCGTACTTGATATGCGCGCGAGTCCGTATGATCTAAGCCAGTTTGGATTCGCCCCGATTAAGATCGAGGAGCAGGCTGGTCGTGAGGAATATGTAAAGCTGCAGCGCGCGCTGCATGATAAGTCCCGGCCGCTGCGGGCTCGTTTGCTTGAGGAGTACCGAGGGCTAAAAAGCAGATTGAGCCACCCGTGAGAGGCGAGTCGTAGTGGGGCCGAATAGCCTTGGGTAGCGCAGGCGACCTCGCCTGCCGGGGGTTATTGTGGCAATGCCGTGTTGGGCGTAGCCACCACCGTCGCAAAATCCCCCCGCTCTTTCTAAGCCAAACTTCAGTGAGTCTGACTAAATCGCCGCTTGTTATTATTATTCTTATTTCTCTTATCAAAGAACCGACGCGGCTGTCCGCGACCGCCGTTTCTGGGGCGCGCCCGATCGCTGCCGCCGCGGACCTGATGCATGTCACGCTCGCTTAGCGAAAATTTGGCTTCCAGTCCAGCCACACTCTCGACCGCGATCTGATGTCCTAAGCTCTTCTGCATCTGAGCAAGATCTCTGCGTTCATGCCGCGAAACAAAAGTTACGGCTCTTCCGCTTGCTCCGGCTCGTCCTGTTCGACCGATACGATGAGTGTAATCATCTGCGGTTCTGGGCATGTCGTAATTGACTACTAACCCGATAGTCTGAATGTCGATCCCGCGCGCGGCCACATCTGTGGCCACTAAAACCTGGAAGCGGTTTTCACGAATCTTCCTTATGGCCTGCATACGTTTGTTCTGGCGCATGTCGCCGTGAAGCGCCAATGCTGAAAAATCATTATCATACAGGGCGTCAGCTAAGCGATCGGCCCCGCGTTTGGTTGCGCTAAATACGATCACCTGGCCCTCGGTTTGCTGCTTAATAAGCGCTTTAAGCATCTCAAATTTGTGTTCCGGACCATCAGCGCCGATAACACTCTGAGTGATGCTATCGTGCGTAACCACAGAACGTACGGACTCGATGCGTTTGGCATCCTTGGTCACGTCGCTCGCCAACGAGAGTATACGTTTACAGAACGTGGCGCTAAAAAGAATTGTCTGTCTATCTTTGGCCGCGGCTTTCGAAATAGTTTGCACATCTTCGTAAAAACCCATGTCGAGCATGCGATCTGCCTCATCTAAGACCAGTATCTGGACACGGCTAAAATCAACGCGGCCTTCGCGGTGATGATCAAGCAAACGGCCAGGCGTTGCCACCATAATATCTACATGATCTCGAAGATCTCGGCGCTGCGGTTCAAAGGGCATGCCCCCCAAAATACTAACCGTGCGTAAACGTTTTAAGTGCTTTCCGTAAACGCGTGCAGAGTTTGTGATCTGTGCTGCAAGCTCGCGAGTAGGGGTCAACACAAGTATTCTAGGACCGCGGCTAGTGCTGGTACTAGGTTTCATCAGCCGGTGTAGGGCTGGCAGCATAAATGCGGCGGTTTTTCCGGTGCCCGTATCGGCAGAGGCCAATACGTCACGCCCAGCCATGACTTCCGGGATGGCAAGCGACTGAATATTGGTGGGGGTTTTGTAACCGGCGTCACTAACGGCACGGCAAATTACAGGATCGAGTCCAAGTTGGTCAAAAGACATATATCAAGCCTAAAATGCAGAGCTAGCGCGCATAGTTTTGCAAAAGCACAGTTTTGCAAAAACACCTTGCAAAATCACCTTGCAAAATCACAGCGTACTAAACTCAATTAAAAAACAATTTCGACCTGATATCCCTGATTGTTCGCGATGTTCTCGCAAGAATGGTAAGGCCCGTCGTTTATGATCAGTCTCAAATGATTAGTCTTAAATGATCAGTCTTACCGAGAAAGGGTCGGATAATTATTTAGAGGCGGACTATAGCTTAATTTTGCCGGTATGTCTAGAAGCGCTTGCGGATAATTTGGGCTGGTCGAAAATGCGTTACTCTGGGCGAAGCGAAGAGAGTTGAGTAGCGAATATGAGCCTGCTATTCTACCGGCGCGGAAAGCCGCAAGTTCATAGCTGGTATGGAGTGCTTGTTTTGACTTTAGTTTCGGCAACAGCAACAGGGGATCTTCAGCTTACTTTGGGCGATGAGGCCGTCGCCAGGGCTCGCGCGCTTGTGCCTGATATTTCTGATTCGGCAGCCTACGACTTAGCTCGGCAAAACTTCTGTAACATAGAGCGCGGCGAAGCAGTAGTTGGCCCCTCGATTGACGATTACGCCGCTGCGCGGCGGGAGTACCTTAAAGCTTGCGAATTGCCTAGCGAGCAAGCTCCGCGCAGGAGTTACGATTTTGCGTTGGGATGCTTGGGCGCGGCGCGCGGTGTGATGTCCATCTTTGACGATCGGCCCTGGGACGCTGAGGCACGGCGACAGGTCGGCGTCTTGGCCGAAAGTGCTGCTGCAATATTTCTTGCGCTTGAAGGGCCAAATGGCAAAGGCTTCCAACAGGCAGTTGGAATGGCTTTGCAGGCGCGATGCGGAAGGTGGGTCATCAATGCACATCGCCAGTTCTTAGAGGACGACCAGGTATGTATTGCAAGCTTCTTGCTCAACTCGCCAGTAAGGGAGGGAGTATCGAATGACCGTCATGTCGCAATTGATACATCGATAGACGAGAAAGCTTTCGCAGCGGCCCGGAGTCGATTCTCGCCGGGTCCCACCGATTTTAAGGTTTGGGAAGACTGCGCTCTTCGGTACTCAGCCGCTGGTCAGAGAACACATGCCGAGCAATGCCTTAAAATAGCGAAACAAATTGCATTTTCTCAGCATCCGACGCCGGATTTGGAACGATTGGAATTCTCCCAGCGTCAATTTATTCTGGTCTCTACTTATGGGGCAAAAGACAGCAAAGTACTCGAGTTAGCGAAGGCATTCGATTCCGAAATTGAATTTTTGTTACAATCCCCTGATGATTCTAGTAAATGGCTGCAAAAAAAACTTGTTCTGCTGCGTGGACTTTCGAAGCTCGGACTGTGGTCGCTAGCTTCGCAAATCATCGCTATAGGCCTAGCACGTAGCCCGGACCGGTTAGATTCATTAAGAGCGACGGATGAACGGCTTTGGATGGAATATCAATTCGCTCGGGTTGTTGTTCGAGTTCATAATGAACGTAATACAAGTGCCGGCTTTGCCCGAATAAAGGATTCTGTAGAAGACTACTTGAGACAGGTTCGGCCTGGTGGTTATGAGAGGTCCCCTCTTTATTTAGCGGGCCGTGTTCTCCTGCATAGGTTCGAGCTCACTATGACGGGCCGTTCGAATTTGTACGAATTAGAGCGAACGCAACGTGATGTCGATGGGCTGCCTCACGACTCAGTTAGATGGAGACTGACGCTTGAGTTGGGACTTTTGCGAGGGGTGGTGGAATTTTCCCGCCGGGCGCCTAATAATTCGGTGATCAGGTTTCAGGAGGCCCTGGCCCTGTACGATGACCACAACTTGGCCATTGATCGGACTAAGCTTTGCCTTCTGTATGGTTACGCGATGTCACTTTGGAAAAGTGGCAACGGGAGTCAACAGAAAATGGCAACTGTGGCCGCTGAAATTTTGGACGAATTAATTACACTCCTGCCGCTTACGCCATTCGTTTCGAAGCGGTTTGCGCAGATCGTATTAGAAAATAGACTGAGGATGGAGGCTGCGATTTCAGGTTGCAATAGTGATGCAAGTGCTAAAATGTGGGCAAAACTTCAAAGCGCGACAGCACCTAAGCTTTCACCGGCTGAACTCGAATCGCTCACAGAAATCCTGCCTCTTTCTGAGCCGTCTTACCCATTCTGATCACTGTCGATGGTGAGCCGCCGCTACCAAGCCCGCAAAAAATCCCGTCGCACCACAAAGCCCTTTACGGGCTTAACCACCCGAAGCCAGCTCTTATCCTCTTCCTCGGCGGTAATGCTGGCGTTCTTCGGTAGATCTATCACTTCCGCACTCTGCTTGTTGGGCGACTCATAAATCGTGGCCCACTCTGATGAGACAAACCACTGCGAGCGCTGCGGAACAGCGGCTGGCCCGGAGATGTTTGCATTGCCATGTTGCTGTCCACCAGAAAAGATACCTTTTCCGGCCCGACCTTTCTTCGCG
>CAZVWV010000066.1:0-8565 GCA_964631745.1 uncultured Bdellovibrionales bacterium | reverse complement strand
AGGCTGCCGCGCCGCTTCATAGCGCGCGCTCGCTTCAGGCAGATATTTTAAGAGCTCGTTGTATCTATCTGCAGATGAGGGGTGCGATGAAAGAAACTGAATCGGCATGCCGGAAAACTCCGGATCGGTTTCGGCGCGTTTCCAAAAATTCAAAGCGTCTTCGGGGTTGTACCCAGCATCGGACATCAGAAAAAACCCGATCTGATCGGCTTCGAGCTCCTTCCGGCGGCTTTCAGGATTTACCAAGGCGGCTTTGATACCTTCGCTCACTACCATCTCGGCCAATCCCGCCGCTAGCCCCCAGCCGCCGCCTTGCTGATAGGCGATCTCTTTTGCGATCTGACCGGCGGTGCCCGATAAGATATTGCCTATCTCTTCTTGGGGCTCAGGCTCGGTGTGATTTGCCAGAACGTGTCCGAGCTCGTGTGCCAATATGGTCGCCAGCTCATCGTCGCTCTGAACGGCGTCGAGTATCCCAGACCAAACAAATATGTAGTTCCCTTTTGTGGCAGCCGCGTTCTTAAAGGTTGGGTCATCAAAAACATACACGTGCCAAGGCGAGCTAGCGGCATGCGCTGCCTCTGTTAACTTATCCACTATGTCTCTGACCCGACGGACATGGACATCGTTTTGATCTAGCTTAAACTCTTCGCTAAGGCCCGAGAGGACTTGGTGTCCATAAACTTCATCGGCGGAGTTCACCTGACGTGGTTCAGGAACAGTGCCAATTGGCACGGGTTTCCTTGCAGAAGCGCAGCCGACGCACAGTAATAAAATCGAGCTAAGGATGAATCTTAAAACCATCTTGGAATGTACCGTAGATAAGTTTTCGGGCGCCGCTTACAAAACACTTTAAGGGTCGAATCGACAGGTGCGACAGAGAAGCATTCCCACATCTCTTTCCCAAGCTCGCTAAGCTTTAGCTCGAGTTCTTTAGAACTAAGAGCTGCATCGAGCTCCACTACCTTGTATTCAAAGGTAAAAAGCTTTGAGATCTCGTCCTGGGTTAATTCACTGACCTTGCCAGGGTCTGGCGCTACCTGGCTAACCTTACTTGAAGCCTGATCTATAAATTTTGAAATGGACTTGGAGGGGTCGGAGTCACAGCCGCCTAGAATATTTGTCAAATTCACGATCAAGGTCAGAAGCAGGACTGCCTTAAAAATTTGGAGTGTTTTTGCCATTTTAAGTCGCTTATGATAGTGCTTGGTAACCGTTCAGGGGGGGGTAAAATGGGGTGAGATCAGTTAGTTTCAACGCGGTAATTCTGCCGCTTCAGATGGAAAACCCTAATCGGGTTTACTGTTTTTCTGAACGGTTAGTTTTTTCCACCCCCGATTTGAGTACAAATCGGCCCCTTAATAGGGGCTGTACAGATCTATTAGTGCCTTGCGTTCTTTTTTGCCCCCCGTGAACAGTTACAGCTCTTGTAAAGTTTTAATTAGCATAATATCAAATAAAAATGAGCACCAGAGAAGAGAACCTCACGATTATACCAGATTCGTTTAAATTAAAATATAGAGCCCAAGAGATCGCCGAGGCCACGCGGCGCGTGGGGCGTGAAATTTCACCTTGGGCCAACACGGTGCGGGCCGAGACCGGAAAAGATGTTTTGGGGTTGCCGATACTGCGCGGAGGACTCTTCTTTTTTGCAGATGTTGTGCGACATATCTCCTGTTCGCTTGAAGTGGCTCCCATACGCACTTGGGGCTACGAAGCTAATATGAATGCCGTCCCTAAAGCGCAGATCTCCATCAGCATCGAAGATGCCGAAGTCAAGGGAAGGTCTGTGTTGGTGGTGGACGACATCTGCGACTCCGGAAAGACGTTGGAGGCGCTTTGTCATTCCCTACAAGAAAAGGGTGCGCGCGAAGTGCGCTCGACCGTTTTGATTAAACGGGAATTAGACCGCCCAAGTTTTGAACCGAGTTGGGTAGCGCTGCGTTATAAGGGGCCTGAATGGTTCATAGGGTACGGCATGGATGATAGAGAGCGTTTCAGAAACTTACCCGATATTTATATCGTAAACCCCTCATAATTAATTTGGAGCGGGCGGTGGCATTTGCACTTGAAGATACTTTTGAAGGTAGGTCCTCTCAGCCAAAGGAAGTTGAGTATGCGCTCGATATCGTCAACCTTTCAAAACAGTTTAAGCGGCAGACTCTAACTAAGCAGGGCTACACTACCTTTAAAAGTTTTTTTTTGGCGTGGCTCTTCAAGAGAGAAGCGAAGGAGCGCCGTGTAACCCGAGCCATCAACGACATTACGCTGCGCATACCGCGCGGGGCCTCAGTTGGAATTATCGGCAAAAACGGCACCGGTAAGTCTACGCTCCTAAAGTTAATTAGCGGTATTTACACCCCGGACTCAGGCAGCGTTACGGTTAAAGGACGTGTGGCGGCCTTGATCGAGTTGGGCGCCGGGTTCCACCCGGATTTTACGGGAAGAGAAAACCTGCAGCTTGGCGGCGTGTTGCATGGTCTTTCAAAAAAGGAGATTGAGGAGCGCTTTGACGAGATCGTGGATTTCGCTGAGCTTTCAGAGGTGATTGACGATCCTGTGCGCACCTATTCGTCCGGCATGTTTATGCGGCTCGGTTTTAGTTTGGCTGTGCACACCGACCCGGACGTGCTCTTAGTGGATGAAGTCCTGGCAGTCGGTGACGCCGCCTTTGTCGCAAAATGCAAGGATAAGATCGCGGCATTGCGAAGGGCAGGGAAGACCCTTTTGTTAGTGACGCACGATCTTGAGGCTGTGGAACGCTGGTGCGATGAGGTGCTTTGGCTTGAGTCCGGAAAAGTGCGAGATCGTGGCGAGCCGCGTCGCGTGATCGATCATTACTTACAGTTCATAGAGAAAGGCGAGGATCTTGAATTGATGCAAGATCGCGCCGCCGAAAAAACGGAGCTTGCTTCGGATCCCGGCGCTTCCAAGGATCCAAACCAGAAGCAACGTTGGGGGAGTCGTGAGATCGAGATAACCTCAGTTTCAATGCGTGACGAAAATGGAGACGAGCATCTGGTCTTTAATCCGCAAAGTAAAGTAGTGCTTGAGATTAAATATTCAGTGCGCCAGGCTGTTAATGATTTTGTCTTTGGCATCGGAATTAATCGTATCGACGGACTAGTGGTACACGGCAGTAATACTCAGATAGAAAGGGTGCCACAACCTGTGCTTGGGCAACGTGGAACTATACTGTATAGTATTGAGCGTTTGGGGCTATTGGAGGGCCAATACTCATTGGACATCGCAGTGCATAGAGAAGACGGATATCCTTTTGATTACCATAAGGGAGCCGTAAATTTTAAGGTGCGTTCGAATTCGCCTCAGGTTGGGGTGTTTGAACCTGTACATACTTGGCAGTTTATTCGGGAAGCGTAAGATTACTTAAGAGCGTATGAAAGGCGGAATACTTCCGAACATAAAAGATCTTTACCGCTACAGAAGCTTAGTATGGGCACTGACACTCAGGCACTTAGCCATGCGCTATCGCGGATCAATCTTGGGATTTTTGTGGTCATTTCTAAATCCGCTCTGCTTGATGCTGGTATATACCCTGGTGTTTAAGTACTACATCCGCTTTAGCCAGGTCGACAACTATGTAATCTTTCTCTTTTGCGGACTATTACCTTGGATCTGTTTTTCAAGTGGGCTGAGCGAGGGAGTGAGTTCAATCGTCTCATCCGGACACCTGATTACAAAATCGATGTTCCCCGCGCATATCTTACCGGCGGTGGCAACTCTGACCGCCATGTTCAATTTCGTTCTGTCGTTGCCGTTACTTTTCGTATTTATGTATCTGGCGGGGATTAGCTTTCACGCTAGCTTGGTCTTTGTTCCGATTTTGCTTCTTCTCCAACTGATATTCATGTTCGGACTCTCACTGGCGCTCTCTGCTTTGAACGTGCACTTCAGAGACACGCAGCACATAGTTCTAAACCTGCTCACCTTTCTATTTTTTCTCTGTCCCATAGTGTATCCCAGCACAGTCGTGCCGGCGCGCTTTAAGTTCACCATGGAGCTAAACCCCGTGGCTCTTATTACTCAGTTTTATCAAAAGGTCATTCTTGACGGCGTTATGCCGGAAACTCATAGTGTTATTTACCTCTTCGCGTTTTCTGGGCTGGCACTATTGCTTGGAAACTATGTTTATAACTATTACCGCGAGAGCTTTGCTGAGTTGTTATAGCCATGGAAGAGATTCATCAGTTAGTACACACGCTTACTTTTGGCGATGCGATTTCAGGGGAGGTCTTTGCTTTACAGGATGTCTTAAGAGCCGCGGGCTCTAACTCTGAGATCTTTGCGCTAAACATAGACCCGCGCTACAAATCAGCAGCCAGAGATATTTCACATTTTCCCACAGAATTTAAGGGCACTGTAATATTACACTACTCCTTAGGATCGCCTCTTAATCAGAGGTATACAGATCTAAATTGTGCCCACCGAATTCTGGTGTATCACAATTTAACCCCGGCCAAGTGGTTTGCCGGAATTAATCCCAGAATTACGAGAGACATCGAGCAGGGACTTAAAGAGCTTCCGGAGCTTTGCAAAATCAGCGATCTGTTGATCTCTGACTCAAAGTATAACGCCTCAGAGTTGGGCGCGCTCGGTTTTCACTCTGAGGTTTTGCCGTTGCCGGTCGATCCCAAGCGCTGGGGCCTGGAACCCAACTCCGGGATTTTAAATCTGCTTAAGGCAGATAGTAGGAAGCATCTCTTGCATGTCGGCCGCGTCGCGCCCAATAAATGTATCGAAGACCTAATCAAGATCACATATTTTTTGCACAAGTACCTGGAGTTGCCCTGCAAGCTCTGGTTGGTGGGTCACGACATCGACACGGAGCTGTATTCTTTCTCTCTCAAGCGTTTGGTGCGGGAACTTGATCTGATGGAGGTGGTTGAATTCACCGGGCGAATGGCTGATCAAGAGATTAAGGCGCTGTATCTTTCGGCGTCCATATATCTTTGCATGAGCGAGCATGAGGGTTTTTGTTGCCCAGTAGTTGAGGCGATGGAGTTTGGCTTGCCTGTAGTGGCTTACGCTTCGTCGGCTCTGCCTGATACCGTAGGCGGCGCGGGAGTGTTGGTTCACAACAAGGAACATATACAGGTGGCTGAGCTGGTTAAGCGAGTCTGCCTTGATTCCTCGCTGCGAAGTGAGCTGATCGCTGCAGGGAAACAGCGAGTGGCTGAGCTCTCCTATGAAAACTTTGCCAAATTAGCTCGGGAGTTATTGCTTAAACCCGCTGCCTCAAAAGCTGCCATGGGGCAGTAGGGAAACTATACTGAATTGTCAATGTTGAAATACCAATGTCACTCTCAGTTGCTTTAGATGCCAGCGCCTTGTTGCCAGATTTCAAGGAACACGCCACGCGTGGAATCGGAAGGTATGTGCGCGAGCTGTGCGGGTACTTCGCACGCTGCTCGCCCGCCGACACTACCGTTTTTAACTTTAATCAAGTGGACCTAGTGCGCGGTGGGTTTGCCGGAAATCTGATTGAAAGCTTACCGCTTGGCCGCAGAACCTTGAGTCAGCAGTGCTTTTACCCTTTTCGATTGGCGACTGGGCTTACACAAAAATGCGACGTCGTACACTTCCCGGCCCACATGGATGCACCCGCTTGGAACCCTAAAAAATATATCGTGACAGTCCTGGATTTAATCCCTTTAGTGCTGGCTGATATGTATAAAGCCGCGCAGCCGAGTTTGAGATTCCATTTCGCCAGGTGGCTTGAGATTCGCGCCATAAAGAACGCCGCTCTGGTGCTTGCAATAAGTCATAATACCGCTCGTGACGTGGAGCGTTTGCTGGGGGTGCCGCCCGAACGTATACGGGTAACTCATCTGGGGGTAGAGCAGAAGTTTTTTACGGCAGAGATCGTTCCCGAGGCTAAACTGGAATTGAAGCGAGGGCTAGGCATTGAGGATCAAGCGCCCTTGGTGCTGTATGTGGGCGGTATCGATCAGCGAAAAAATGTTGAGGTCTTACTGCAAGTGGTGCATCGGTTAAATGATAGACGCAGGTCGGTCGGCAAGAGCGCGGCTAAGTTACTTATGGTCGGAAGAATCGCCCAGGACCGGCAATACCCGAACCTTGTCAGTGCCATTTCCAGATTAGGACTACAAAACGATATAATAATGCCTGGGTTTGTGGATGATCAGCGCTTGTTAGAAATTTATGCCGGCAGCGATCTGTTTTTGTACCCCAGTTTGTACGAGGGGTTTGGCCTGCCCCCGCTTGAGGCAATGGCCTCCGGGATTCCGGTGGTGAGTTCGAACACCTCTTGTATGCCCGAGGTATTAGAGAGTGCCGCCATGCTTTTTGACCCCACAGATGCCGGTGCAATGGCTGAAGCGGCAGAAGCCATCCTCAACGATCCGAATCTGGCGGCAACATTGAGAGGCAAAGGAAAGGAACAAGCCAGCAAATTCACCTGGGACAAAACTGGGGAGGCTACTCTGGCGAGCTATCAGGAATTTAGGTCTTAACTGCGATGACACGAAAGGTTATCTGGCTTCCAACTCTGATTGTTATCTTACTGCTGGGTTTTTTTTACCGGCTCGATTATCTGTATTCGTCTAATTTCGTGATTGATTCTGATGAGGCCATTGTAGGGCTCATGGCCAAACATATTTTGGACGGGAAGGGCATTCCAACTTTTTATTACGGGCAGCCCTATATGGGGAGCTTCGAGGCTATCGTGGCCGCTTTGGCGTTTAAATGTTTTGGCATCTCCAGTGTGGTGCTGAAATGCGTGCCCTTTTTCTTTTCAATGCTGCTTATAGTCCTCATATTTTATATGACTTTGAAAGTCAGCGCCGATCATTACGCCAGTTTAGTGGCAGCCATGTTTGCAGCCTTGCCGCCCTCTGCTCTGCTTGAGTGGGGGCTAAGAGCCCGCGGTGGTTTTATCGAGATCTTAGTTCTGGGCGCGCTCAGCTTCATATTGCTTGCCAAAGTGATACGCTCCAAAAGGCTAATTGATTGGCCCCTAGTGGCACTTGGGGCCGTGCTTGGCTTTGGGTGGTGGACTAACAATCAGATCGTGTATTTCATTCTGCCCGCCGGGTACTCTCTATTAGCCAAAGCGCTGCGCCTTCCACGGGTGAGCGTGCGCGAAATTTTTGCCGCCGCACTACTTTTTATGGTGGCCTTTTTGATGGGTGGGCTCCCGTTTTGGATCTATAACCTTCAGAATAACTTCGAGTCATTTGGAATGCTGCGAGCCTCAGAGTCGGAGGGGGTGCTACAGCATCTCTCAGGAGTTTTCAGGCAGGCCCTCCCGATCTTGCTTGGTGCCAAGCGCTTCTGGCAAGAGAAAGATATCTTCCCATACGCAAGCGTGCTGGTTTGGAGCATTTATATAATTTTGGTAGTCACGTATCTGGTTCTTAGGGCCGGTAAATTAGTGAACCTTCTGATTTTAAAGATCGAGCGCGATAAGCCGCTTGAGATCTTCGCCTTACTAATCGTTGCAGCCATTTCGGTATTCGTTCTTAGCTCGTTTGGGTATCTAGTGCAGGCCCCGAGATATCTGCTGCCCGCTTACGTGGGGCTTTTTGCTCTAACGGGATACGCAATTTCGGAGTTAAGAGAAAGACTGCCTTGGCTTGGGGCCGTATGTGTCCCGGCCATTTTATTTATTAATTTGTCATCCTTTTATTACGGCGGGCGCGCTATCCCAGGAGAACCGCTTGTCTTTAAGGGCGAGCGCGTTTCTATGGACCAGAGCGCACTTCAGAATTGGCTCATAGAAAGGGGTTATCCGTTTGTCTACACCAACTACTGGATCGGTTACCGCCTAGCCTTCGAGACCGCGGAAAGGGTGCGGTTTTTAGTTACCAAAGAGCCGTATCAGCACCGTATTGATGAATACATCGACGCGGGACAGAACTACGCCGGGGATATCCCCTTAGTGTTAGTGCCGAGCCAATCAGCCTTAATTGAGAGCGCGCTAAAGGAGCTAGGCTATTCTTACGAGCGCAAGATCCTCTCCGGATATCTGGTGCTTTATAATTTGACCCCCAAGGAGCAAGATCTGAAGCTAATACCAAGTTCGGCACAAGAGCCGGAGTCAAATTACAATTTGAAGAGCGCTCCTGCGGCCCTGGATGGAGATCTAAAGACACGCTGGGGCAGCGCGCACCCTCAAACATCTGATATGGAATTCCGGGTCAGTTTCCGGGAGGCGCGTAGACTGAGAAGTTTAACTTATGCGCTCGGGAACTGGATGCAAGATTACCCGCGCGGACTTCAGATCGATCTGATATTGGCAAATGGCGAGCGTCGTCCGCTCTTTAACCCCGATAAATACGAAGCAATTAGATATCATATTAACTCGGATCCCAAAGTATCATTTTACTTTAGCCCAGTCTTAGTAAAGCAGGTAATTTTACGCGAGACCGGGAGCCATTCGATTTTTGATTGGTCTATCGCGGAGCTGCAGTTTTTTGAGTGATATTACGTAGCGCGGACGACTCGTCCGCCGATGGTTATAGTGGCACTACAGTTGAGGGCGAAGCCACCACCTGCTCGCGCCTAGTGCTGCCTATCGGCCTA
>CAZVWV010000065.1:0-20364 GCA_964631745.1 uncultured Bdellovibrionales bacterium | reverse complement strand
AAGTTTTTTGATTTATTTTGATTTTTTGTTGCGCATGGTCTCTGAGCAAAAAAGTTATGCGGTAGTTTTTTTTGAGAAGTTATTTGCGGGGTGTAAATCCGCTATTCTAGTCGGGAGACTGTATAATCTAGTATTGTTTCGAGCTCTTTCAGGTTTGCTGGGTTGTTTTTTGGTAGGGGGGTGCTGATTGCTTCTCTGGCTCGAGTCACAAATTGCAAGGCCAGGGTGCGTGCTTCATGGATGATGCCGCTTTCTTTTAGCTCTTGGATCGCGGTAGCTACGTAATGATCGGAATCTGTTGCGCCGGCTTGGGCTAGTTTTTTGGAGGTGGGGGAGCCGGATCTTATCCAGAGCGCGTTAACTATAGAGGGTTTTTGTTCCCTTATGTCTTGGCCGGCTTTTTTCCCTAACGTTTCTTCGTCAGAGACTACATCCAAGATATCGTCAAGTATCTGAAAGGCTACGCCTAGGTTCTCTCCGAACCGGGCAAACCGCTCCACTAGGGCCGTGTTGCCAGTCGCAATAAAAGCGGCGGACTCACATGAGAGCCTAAACAGGGCCGCAGTCTTTTTACGGGCGATCTCTAAAACTTGTTCCGGGGTCAAGATAGCTTGACTCAGAGGAAGCTCCTCAATTTCTCCTTCGGTTAGCTCTATGCAAGCTTTCTCGGTGGCTTCAATAATAAACTTATCTAACTTGGCACATAAACTAAACGCTCTTACCAATAGAAAATCTCCCGCCAAGAGAGTATTTGGAATACCAAATTTTAGAAAAGCAGATTGCTTATGCCGCCGGACTGGGGATTTGTCGATTATGTCGTCATGCAAGAGGGTTGCCATGTGAATTAATTCAATTCCGGCAGAGACTTCGAGCAGGGCCTGGTTGGGAGATGACATGCCCAGGGCTCTTGCGCAGATAAGACATAACAACGGTCGGATCCGTTTGCCGCCCAAGGATAAGAGATAGCTTGGAATCTCGTTGAGTAGCTTCGCCTCTGACTCAAACTTTGTCTGAATTAAGCGCTCGACGGCTTTAAGGCCCGCATTATTGTGGGCAAGCAGCAGGAATTTGTCTCTGAGTGTCGGTTCAGAGTTAGTTTCGGTCGGCGCGTTCATCGCAGCTGCGCCTCGGAGATTTTAGCTAGAAGTTTATCGTCACGCAAAGCCTCATCAAGCGCCACGCTCATAGCTGCGCCTAACATCTCCTCAATCTTACCCTGGGAAAAGATTGGGCTCTTGCCGGAACTTTCACCTTCGTATGTGGCTTCATAAAACGACGAGCTGTTTGGGGCCGCTAAACGAAGCTTAACTTTGGCGCTGGCTTGGACCTCAGCTAACGGGAAATTTTGAGATACATTAACACGCCAATCGTAGAGATCGCCCACTAAAACGGGCGCATTGAAATGTTTAAGCGAAAATCCACGCGCCTTCAATTTCTGCTCCAGGGCGATCTGCACAGATTGGGCAGGCTTCTCACGCGGCATCAATTTTGTATCGCCAATCATCCCAATCGAGGGATCCTGCCTAAGATCCTGGATCTCACCGACGGAAATTTTAAGATCGTTCACTTCCGTAATGACGCTCGACTCAGGAGAGACAATCTGTCTAACGCTAATATCTCGCTCTAGGCCAGGCGCACAGGCCTGTACACAGAGCATTCCCATTGAGACCGCTATTATTATGGTTCTAAATCTGCGCATTCATTCCTTACTAACAAGTCTTCATCTTTACGGGCACGCTCGCAACAATTTTTAAAAACCAAAGATTCGGCGCCGTGAAGTTTGAATATCGCCCAAAGCGCGCTGGCCCTGATTATCGGACTTGCATCCTCAAACGTTTTAACTATAGCAGGGGTAAGGGCGAGCGCGCTAGTATTTGCGGCGACAATTATTGAATTTCTGATTAGTCCAATTCTGCCGGAGCGCGTCAGCGCAGACCTCGAAAATCGTGCTTTAAATTCGGAATCTGTTCTGATCCCCAGCGTGTGCTCCAAATTCAGCAGTGGCCCAACGCCATGGGAGCTGCCGAGTTCTGGCAGATCCGGAGGCGCTCTTTTTTTAAGAGCTACGTAATTAAAGGGACAGGTGTCCTGGCAAAGATCACATCCAAATACCCATTCGCCTATATCCCTGCGTTGCTTAGTCTCTAAGAGGCCGCGCTTCTCTATCGTCAAGTATGAGATGCAACGTCTAGCATCAAGCTGGAAATCCGCGGTGAAGGCAGCTGTTGGGCAGGCGTCTTGGCAGCGGGAACAGGTGCCGCAAGTTCCGGTTAAAGGCGTTGCGAGCGGCTCGACTTCAAGGTCGCAAAGCAGCTCAGCGATAAAAAAAAAGCTCCCCAGGCCGGGTTTAATTAGCATGGTATTCTTACCGATAAATCCCAATCCGGCGCGTGTCGCCAGGGCCCGTTCCAATAGGGGAACAGCGTCGCTAAAATACCTAGCGGAGATATCGCGCCCCAAGTATGCACTCAAACGCTTGGTCAAGAGTCCTAGTCGAGATCTTAGTACGGCATGATAATCCGCTCCCCATGCATAGCGAGCGACCCGCCCAAATCCGGGCGGTAGTGGGGGATGCGGCTCACTGGAATATCGAACGGCAAAAGCGATGGCGGTGCGGGCATTAATTAGCCGAGAGGGATTTGAAAGCAAGGCGGAATCGCGTAGCATATACGCCATCTCACCAGCGTAGCCCGCAGCTTGCCAAGTTTTTAGGGACTTTTCGTCGTGATTAAGAGGTGATAGATCAGTGATGCCGAGTAAATTCAAACCTACCTCGGAGGCAAGATTCGTAATTTCACTGATTTGGATGGCCTTGTTCATGTGGTTTTAGCTAAATTTTTAGAATCAGTTACTCGATTGATAACAGCATCCTTATTTTAATACAGACAAGGCCAAGATAGATCGGAACATTAATGAGTGTAAATCGAGATCGAGAGTTAAACTTTTTGGAAGCCCTGTTTGGGTTAATGCTTCAACCTGGCGAAACTTCCGAATCCCTTCTGTCGTATGAAAAGAAGCCTTACGCCTGGACTCTAGTATGCTGCTTGGTTCTAACGTTTTCCATCCCGATTATGTCGCAGTACCTTAAGTATGGCGATGCAATTTATCGAATCGAAGTGGTCTTGAGCTTCTTTCTAGTTGAAGTGGCCTGCTTCTTACTGTTTATATTGTTGGAGAGCCTTTTTTTGCGCCTCCTACGAATCGAGATCGGAATCAATGAGCTATTTGCGTCGGTCTCGTATTGTCTCGCACCAGTTTTGCTCTGTCTCTGGCTTGTGTATTTATTTAACTATTTAATGACGGGCCGGCTCTCGATCGTGCAGTTTTTGCTCAGCGGCAATCTCGATATGAGCGATCGTTTCATTAATATAGTACCCATTATCGCTCTGATTGCCGGATTGAATGTATTAATTGTTTTCTTTTATTGTGTGCGTTTTCTTGGGCAAATGCATTCGGTTTCGGCTATGTTTCTGGCCTTAATTTCTGGCCTGCCTTTCTTTGCTGCCGCGTTTATTTCCTTAATGATCGGCGAGATGGCTCGTCCTGGAACGGCCGCCGTATTTTTGAGGGTTTTGACATCACCTTGGGCTAAATTCTAAGAGGCAGCTCGGTTTCCGAGCGCTTGACCAGCGGTGCCCTCTGCGTATAGTCTAGCTCGTCGGCAAATTTTGATTTTGGAATCTTAATAAGTCGTAATTGGTCCCCATCGTCTAGCCCGGTCCAGGACACCGCCCTTTCACGGCGGTAACGTGGGTTCGAATCCCACTGGGGACGCTCTTTGTTTGTTGTAGTGCACGGAATCAATGCATGGAATGAATGCGCTGATTTTATCGCGCTAGATTTAATGCGCTTCTTCCAGGTGAGCATAAATAAGCTCCTGGAGCGCCAGTTCCGGCTCCTCCGTTTTTAAGCGTAGCAATTTGCAAATTTGTAGCGCTAGCTCATGAGCCAGCATGGTTTCGAGTGCCGCCATGTTTCCCACCAATCTGACTCGTGCGGGAGGGGACGCTATATCGTTAATCTTCACCAAGTCCCCATCTATATCCACGCCCCAGCCCGAGCTGAAAACAGTCGGATTTCGGTGCTCAAATTCGCAAGCAGCCACACGAGATTTAAAAGGCAAGAATGCGCTGCGCGCAGTCTCGCCCGCTTGCGGAATCTCGGTCGCGGTCATGTCGTCAGCAAGGCGCACGACCTTGATAATCAGACTGCCTTCCCGCAGGTCCAATAGCCCTTGCTTGTCTGCGCTAAAGAATTTGGAGAAGGTTTCAGCTCCGGCCTCGGTTCCATAATCGGCTAAAGCAGCTACGAGATCTGGGTGAACATTCAACCGTGAAAGTTCCGTTACCAACTCCGGTCCGGGAATCAGATAGGCCGAGAAGCCTGCCATCCTACGAAGAACCTCGAAGCGCTTACCAAGATCGTGCAAAAGGGCCCTAAGAATTATTTCGTCGCGCTGAGTCGTGCTGATGGCGCCTTCCGACAGCAATTCACCCGCAATCACGCCAGCTGCGAAGGCCACGCTCACGCAATGTTGCCCGACGTTTCTAAAATCGTCCGAATTGAGTTGGCCGATATAAGGATTATGGATTGGACAAAGCTCTACGGGGTGAACGCCTCCCAATCTAAGTAGGCGAAAGGCGGCAGGAAAGCGCTCCTCGTAATTGGCAACCATATGAACGGAATCAAACCGGGGCAATGAAGAGTAGAGCTCGATTGCCGACATCTCGACCGGCTGGAAAGGGATGACCGTCCAAAATGGCCGAATCGTACCGGTATTAACTAAAAAGGGGCTATTTCGCATGGTTATTGTTACCGCCCGTAAAGGATTGAGATTGTGAGTCCTCCCTTAGAACCAACTCTTTGGAGAGTCGATCCAAAACCGAATCTATCAGAATAGGGTCAAGGTCTCGCCGTTTCGAAAGAATATCGACGGCCTCCTTTAAGCGGTCCCGCTTTTCGAGCCAAGCGGCCACGCTGCGGTAACGATCGCTGATGAAGGTCTGTTCGATTCCATTCTTTTCTGCTTCTTGATATGTGGATATCGCCTCTTCAATCTTGCCTTGATTTAGTTGGACATCTCCAATCATGAGCAGATAAAAGTTTGGATTCTCCCATTCAGGTCTATTCTTAATAGAGAGTCGGAAATCAATATGTCTATGATAAGCGGCGATGGCCTCGTCGAACCTTTCTTGACGCAAAAACTCCTCCGCCTTTTGCAAAGAATCTTCGTGACCGAATCCGTGTGTTATTAACCTACAAGAGCTAACCAAAGATAGAATTAGTATGAAATAGACCCTTCTCATTTCGTTCCCTCAATGGTTCTACCGTGCTGCTCTTGAATCGTGCGGGACAAGTATTCAAGGTAAGCGCGCGTCCCCAACCGCTCCCGATCCGGCAGACTGCGCCAACGTTTGTGAAACCAAACCCATTGCGCGGGATATTGGCGAATATGAAATTCTAAGCGCTGGTTGAACTGTGTCAGAATTTGCTCAGTGCTTAAATCATGCTCAAACGGCTGGAGCTCAACTATAAACTTTCCACTCGCAGTTCGAAAAATAAAAGCCGAGATAATATCAACCTCTAAGCGCTTGGCAATATCAACAAGGGTACGCGGGGTGGCCACAGGTTTTCCAAAAAAAGGCACAAACATCCCACCCACATTGGTGTCCTGATCGATCAGTGCTCCCACGGCTTCGCCGGAATTCAATTTGGAGATAATTCTTCTAATCTCTCCACCTTCTCGCCAAAGCGTCTCGGCCCCATAGGCTGCCCGAAGTCTGGTCAAAATGTGATGTAAAATCTTATTGCGTGTTTCTCTTCCAACCACACCGAGTTTCAAGCCCAACGAAATTCCATAGGCCGCCAAGAGATCCCAATTGCCGGTGTGAGCTGATAGCAAAACCAAGCCTTTGCCGCTCGAACGGTTCTTAGCAATCAGATCCACGTTGGGGCATTCGATCCAGTAATCACGCTGTCTCAGAAAGGGGGATAGGTTAAGGGCCTCGAACAAAGACATCCCCAGATTTGCAAAGATTCTTGAGGCGTAAGAACCGCAGTCCTTTCCCAAAAAAAGCTCTAACTGTAGTGCGGCGATACGTGTCTCCCGCCAGGGCAGTTGTCCAACTAAAAGCCCAAATATGAACCCAAGCCAGCGCCTGAGAGGCAGTGGCAAGGCCCCCAAAGTAGTTACTAAAAAATTGCTAATCAGCTTCATGTTCGTCAATGCGTCCAATAGAATCGCGCAACCCCTCAAGCATTAGGAGCTCCGTGAGCTTGTCTTTGATAATCATCCCTCTAAATTGTCCTGCGTCTGAAACCACCAGGGGGTAGATCGCATGTTCCAATTTCGCCAAAACCTCACTTAGAGTAGCGTTCAGAAAGCATGCGGGAAAATCACGCGACATTAACCCTGATATGTATTGCTCGTCACCCTGACTTGCCGCGTTAAGTAAATCCTCCTTTCCAACCATACCGATTACCTCTCCCGCATATATTACGGGGAATGAGGATTGCAACGATCTCAAGGAAACTCTTAGAGCCTCGCTTAGGGTTGTGCCGTGCACCAGGGAGTGTATCTTATCCGCTGCAATCATAAAATCGGCGGCTCGTTGGGCTTGAAAGGTATTTTTAGCTTTAAAGTGAAAGACCTCTTTAAAGGCACTTGTAAAAACCAGCGCCGAAATAATCATCAATACGGGATTACCGGAATAAATTGCGTAGAGTCCCATTACGGCGCTGATTAATTGCGAAAGTCGTCCCGCGATGACGGTAGCCTGCTTTACCTTAAGAATAGCCAAAGTTGCTCTTAGTACTCGTCCGCCGTCCATGGGAAGCGCTGGAATCATGTTGAAGACCAAAAGGAAAATATTACTAAGCAGCAAGTTTCCCAAGAAGGCTTGTGTCAGTGTCCCGGTTATCGGAAGCTTTAAATTAATAAAATCGACGGGAACAAAAGGCAAAATCAGTAAAGCGATTAACAAATTGACCGCTGGACCCGCGAGCGCGATTACCAATTCGGCCCAAGCGCGCGGTTCGTGGTTGAGCATCGCCACGCCGCCGAAAGGGTATAGCACGATGTCACGGGTACGAATACCGTAGCGTTTGGCAGTCAGCGCGTGACCAAGTTCGTGCAGCAAAACACAGACAAAAATAGAGAGCACGAAGGCTATCTCTAATAAGGCGCTTTCTCCGGCTTGCTGAGCTTCAAAGCCCACCCAAGCCAGCAGCAGAAAAAAGGTAAAATGAATCCGTAGCGGTATGCCTTTCACTGAAAACAGGTTCAGAATCCAAGCTGAGTGACTCTTTTGGTTGTTCATAATTGCACTTCTCTTTCTCTAACAGTACGGTTAGATTCAAAGAAGTTCAACTGCTCTTTCGAGAATAATGGGGCAGCTTCGCCGTGGTTGAAATATTTGGGAAATCTGAGCGATGGTCGTTCCGATAAAGATCTTTAGCGTGAAGGAATTATGGTAATTGTCTTAGTCGGCGCGGTTATCTTTTGTGTGATCATGAGCTTTGCTTGCTCAATCTCCGAAGCCGCCATCTATTCAGTTCCATTGACTTACGTTAGACATCTGGAACAGGAGGGGACTAAAGTCGGCAAGATTCTAGTTGATTTCAAAGAGGATATTGGTAAACCAATCTCGTTAATCCTCGTTCTGAATACGTTGTCGAATTCTCTGGGGCCACTGGTTGCAGGATGGGCGATAGCCGAGATTTCCGGAAATAATCTTTGGGTCGTGTCCAGCTTTTCGCTATGCTTTGCCGCCCTAATTTTGGTGGTGGGAGAGATCGTTCCCAAAACCGCCGGAGCAGTTTACGCTAAAGGTATCTCTAAGGCCGTGGCCTTGCCCATTTTTTGGCTTATACGGCTATTTGGCCCTTTAATTGCCTTGTCAAAGAAGATTCAGAGCATCCTAGAACGTCATCGAAAGGAAGAGCCTTCCATGTCTCATCATGAGGTGCTTACCATGGCAGAAATGGGGACCGAAGAAGGTGTTTTGGACGATTTTGAAGGAGAGGTGATTCAAAACGTTATTGGACTGGACGAAATCTTGGTTAAGGACATTCTAACCCCGCGGGTGGTGGTCTTCCGCTTAGTTGAAAGCTCAAGTTTAGAGGAACTAGCCGAAGACATCGCAAATTGGCAGTTTTCCAGAATTCCTCTTTATAGCGAGGATGATCCAGATCATTTGAACTCTTACGTGACTCAGCGAGACATTTACCGAGAGCTCCTAAAGGGCAACAAGGGTATAAAGCTAAGCGAGCTCTCCCGAAAGCTTGAGACCGTGCCAGAACTAATGCAGGCTGACAAACTCTTGAAAAGGATGTTTGATCAGCGAGAGCATATCTGCGCAGTGGTGGACGAGCACGGGGGCCTAGCGGGGATTGTTACCCTGGAGGATATCTTGGAGGAGCTAGTCGGCCGCGAGATAGTTGATGAATATGACGCGGTTAGTGACTTAAGAACCTTTGCGAAAATTTTGCGTGTGACCAAGAAAAGAGCCAAGGCCGGATAAGCTGCTGAAGTGCGGCCCGTGGCGCGCGAATGAAAATCGGGCTTCTCATAAATTAACGTGGTAGCGGCTCGCCATCGAACCGGAAACATTAAAGAAAAAGTTCATTATCCCTACGACTATGTTATCTATGACCGGGATGTTTCCGCCATATCCTGCTAAAATGGTGATGCCTCGAACTACACAGAGGGCAAAAAGAATTTTGGCTGCTAGTGTCAAGTTTCCGTAAAATTGAGTCTTTAGGCTGACCATTGTAATATTGTACTGTATAATCTGTATTTTGGTTAGGTGAAAATGACTATTTGGGAAGATAGGTTAAGTGCTCTGCGAGCTTCGCCCCGGAGTTGGCTAGTCACAGGGGCGGCAGGATTTATTGGCTCCAATTTGGTCGAGCTGCTTCTTTCACAGAAGCAACGAGTAGTGGGGCTGGATAATCTAAGCACAGGCAAGCAAGCTAACTTATCGCCGTTTATTGAAGATAAGAACTTCCGGTTTATTAAGGGAGACATCGTTGATTATCCCCAATGTTTAGAGGCCTGTGCGGGAGTCGACTATGTCCTTCACCAAGCAGCCCTGGGCTCAGTTCCGAGATCTATCGAGGATCCCCTCAGCTCGCATGTTTCCAACGTTACCGGAATGCTGAATATGTTGAAGGCCGCGCACGCCTCTCAGGTAAAGCGCCTAGTCTACGCATCCTCAAGCTCCGTATATGGGGACCTTGTGGAATCTCCCAAGCTTGAACAGCGGACAGGAAAACTACTCTCGCCTTACGCTGCCACCAAGAAGATTAATGAGATCTATGCCGGAGTTTTTGAAACTTGTTACGGGTTGTCTTCGGTGGGGTTAAGGTACTTTAATGTATTTGGACCTAGGCAGGATCCGAACGGAGCTTATGCCGCAGTAATTCCGCGCTGGATCGGGTCTTTACTGAAGGGGGAGGAGTGCCTGGTGTTTGGAGACGGGGAAACTTCGCGTGACTTTTGTTATGTTGATAACGTCGTGCAAGCCAACATTCTGTCCGCTACGGTCAGCTCCACCACCGCCAGCGCATCTGTTTACAATATCGCCTGTGCTGGAAGCAGTTCGCTGAATACTCTTTACAGGGAGATTCAAGCTGCGCTTTCGAAGTTGTCGGGTAGGCCCTTTCCCGAAAAGGCGAGTTACAAACCTTTTCGTGACGGCGATATTCGACATTCCCTTGCGGACATTTCACGCGCCCAAGACGAACTGGGCTATCGCGTATTGGTGAATTTTGAGGAAGGTGTCCGAAAAACTGTGGCATGGTTTTTCGCGAACGCTTAAATCCACGATCGCGAGCTAATTACGATGCTCGCTGATCCTGCCATCCAGTTTGCTAGCTAAGATTGCTAAGAGAAAAGCAACATAAAAACTTATAGCCGGAATTTTGAACGGAAAATCGAGGAAGGAAGCAACGCAAAGCGCAAAAAGAGCGCTCGATAAGGACAAAACTAGAACCTTATCTTCGTGGGTTACATATGACCGTAAATAGCGAATCGCGTGTGTACAGGTAATCAAGACCAGCACGAACATGGGCAGGAATCCAACAGCGCCAACTTCGGCAAGTAATTGCAACGGGTCGGAGTGTAAGTAGATCGGATTTATGCCCGCCAAAAGTGAATTCATGTAAGGTGGATAGGCGCTGGCCCAGGCTCCCAGCCCAACACCCCAGAAGGTGTGGTCCGAGATCATTTGCAAAGTATCGCTGAAAAGTTGCCACCGCATGTCGTATTTGGATGACAGGAGACCGTAGTCAAGGCGCTCGGTCAGTAACTCTGCCCCGCGATCACTCAAAAACATGTAGATCAACAAAAAGCTTGCGAGCAAGACTAACATACGGGAGTGCCGAATGGTTGAGCTAACAAAGCTTGACTGAAGCAGCCGTCGAAACCGGGAAGGATGACGCTTCCTTCTAGAGTAGTCATGCAAGTGGCGCAAATTGTCGGGGGTGGAGTCTGGTTGTGTGACTTCCGTTATCAGGGTGCCGCATACCAGGAAAAAAATAAGCCCTAACGAGCCTCCAAGCCAACTACCGCGCGAGAGAGAGCCAAGCAGCCCGCTACCAAGCACGATCATGCCAAGGCCAAAGAGGGCCAGACGAAAAACACTACGTTGAAAGCTACTACTCGCCACGTAGCTGCTTACGCTCATGGGCTCGTCGCGGATAGCAATCAGGATCGCTCTTAGTTGATTTATAAAAACGCCGATACACAAAAATACCCCCAAAAGGGTAAAGTGTCCGAAGTTGTTAGGGCTTACGAACGGCCAGCGCGCTCTGGTTGAGGGTTCGGCAAAGTCGGGAGCAAACACCCAAAACAGCTTGCCATTGTCGTACAGCCAATGCATTAGCCCGACCGCTCCGACTAGGGCAAAGCACCACAATCCACGCGCGATTAAAGCGTTGATATTGCTCTTGGCTCGCTGTAGATAGTAGCAAATGAGTAAAAAACTAGCAGTAAAAAACAGGGTGGCCTTAAAGGAACGGAAAAAGGCTTCGGTGTTATAAGCTCCTGAAACCATGCCGAGAATCGGATGCGGCACTTTTTGAGTTTTAAGAAACAGGTATTGAGCCGCGGAGTAAATTAAGAAAAAAATTAGTAAGCCAAAAACCTTTTGGGTGTACTTGCAATTCGTTAGCAAGTCGAATATGGCCTTGCGTTCCTTAGCGAGGCAATAGAAAAACGCGCCCAGCACAAGTAGCTGAAAAGAAACTTCCGTGCGGTTATGTACGCTGCCAAAGAGAATGGGCATAAACAACAGGCAAATCCAAATTGTCAAGCTAGTTAAACGCTCCGCAGAGCTGACCGGTAGGAATCTCCTTTCGGATTTTGGATGGCGAGCTCGCTCAACAGCGCCGCTAGGCTGTTGTCTTGCATCATAAGAAAATCCGTCGATTGTTGTACTCGTTTCAGCCATGCTTCCCTTTAACTCTTCGTTAACACCGAAGAGATCTTTGTTCTGCCAGTTTCTCTGCTAAAATAGCCTTTTTGGTCGAGTTTCTCAAGATGCAACAAGTAGGGCCCTGTATAATTTCGTAACCTCGTGGCGCAGCTGCTCCAAGGTGCCATCATTCGGGATCACTAGATCTGCTCGGAGTATCTTTTCTGGTTGAGGCAACTGAGTTGCCATTCTGAGCTGCGCGTGGGCAGGGGCGCAAACATCGCGTGCGCAAATTCGGCTAAGCATCTCTGACTCAGGTGCGCTAACCACAATTACCTTTTCGAAATGCGGAAAGCTATAGCGCGATTCAAAGTACAGCGGCACGATATAAAACACCAAAGCTTGCTGTGTCGTCGGATTAGAGGACAACACCTGAAGCTTCAATTGAAACAGAGCTTGAATTGGCGGATGCATGATCTCTTCAAGAGCCAAGCGCAGTGAGGCGTCCCGAAAGACCAAATCTCCCAAAGCCTTCCTGTCGAGAGAGCCGCTTGTAGTTAGCACCTCGCTGCCAAAACGAGCGACGATTGCTTTGAGTGTGGGGCTATTAGGCACAACTAGCTCTCGAGCTAAAACGTCTGCGTCGATGATGATGGCGCCTAAGTCTTCAAGTATCTGGGCCACGCTCGACTTGCCTGAGCCGATTGAGCCCGTTATCGCAAATAGTCTCACGATCTCTGTTCCGATTTGTGGTTAAATAAGCTAAGCTGTCAAACTGAGTTGAAAACCGAGGGCTCCCACATGGAGCTCAGGTTGTAAGGATGATTTTATATGGTCGAAGAGAAAAAGGATATCCCAAAGCCCCAGGAGCGTCGCAGTAGTGCTGTTGATGTGAGTTGCAAGGATTTAGGCGATGGTCTGGGCCCAAACCGTAAGAAGGACAGTCAGCTGGAGACTCAGTTGGAGACTCAGATGGATAAGCAGCTCGGCAACCCTACAAGAAACCCGGGAAACGAGCTTGGAGACGATCTCGCTGAGGATCATGAGGGGGAAGATCTTGTAGATGCGGAGCCTGCCGGATTACGTGGCGAAGAAGAGTTAGATGAGATTTATTCTCAGCGTGGCGCCATTGCAGAGGACGAAGCTCCCGAGGAGGCTCCAGAAGCGGAGGTTCGGGAACGCAGAAGAGGTGGGAAGTTCCGCGATGCTAACGAGGTTTTACTTGATGAACTAGAGCAAAGATATGTGCGTGCTAATGAGCGCTTGAAGGCGCAACTTACTGGGACGGTCTTGATCGACTTACGAGGCAAGAAGCGGTTCATGTTTACGCCGACCTCGTCCCGTCCTGTTATTAAGGAGGCAGAGGCGAGTTCAAAGGGCGAATGCTCCATTACACTTAGCGAGATTGAACTTTTGCGCGTCGCTAACGGCGAGCTGAATCCGCAAGTTGCCATGCTCTCGGATAAAATTCACGTTGAAGGTAAATTGAATTTGGCAGTTTACTTTTTTAACCTTGTGGCACCTATGTACTAATCGGTTACTAATAAAGTTACTCCATGACGCCCTCGCAAAAAGGCTTGTTAAGCAAACTAAATCAGATACGAGCTGCCTTGGTTACGCGTGGAGAGGAGGTCATCGATCTTTGCATGATCAACCCCGACCTCCCGCCGCCCAGAATCTTACTTGATAAGTTGGTCGAAGCCACGATTAAGCCCCAGAATCACCGCTATGCGGTCTCTCGTGGAGTCAGAAAACTTCGCGAGGGGTTTCAATCAAAGTATCAAAAAGCCTTTGGCGTAACACTCGATCCTGAAAGCGAGATCTGCGTCACTATGGGAGCCAAAGATGGCGTTTACTGCGCCATGCTTGCTGTTAAAGAGTTGGGGCTGGCCAAGAGCGTGCTGGTCGGTCGGCCAACATATCCGGCGTATTTGGGTTCTGCCGCCCTAGCTGGTTTATCGGTGGATTTTTTCGATCTATCAGCCTCAGAGGACGAAATGTATGCGGAGCTTCAGCAAAAACTTTCGGCCATGCCCGGGCGCCTATTGTTACTTAACTTCCCCAACAATCCCACTGGGGTTTCCGTGAGTGCCACATTTTGGTCAAGGGTTTGTGACTTGGCAACGCGTACAAATTCCGTAGTTCTAAATGATTTTGTTTATGGAGAGATGCACTTTGGTGCGGGATCGGCGGCCAGCGCGCTGGCCCAGCCAAGCGCTTCCGCGCCTATCGCCGATTGCTTAATCGAATGTTACAGCATGTCCAAAGCATACGGCATTCCAGGATGGCGAGTGGCGGCCATGTTAGGAGCAAAAGATATAGTGAGTCGGATCGCAAGTCTTAAAGGGTATTTAGATTACGGACTGTTCTTACCGTTGCAGTATGCGGCAGCTTACGCCCTGTCCCTAAATGTAGATCTAGTAAGCGAGGCGCGAAGCGAATATCATAGTCGCGTGCTGATGTTTAGCGAGGGGCTCCGAAAACTCGGATTTCAAGTGCGTATGCCCTGTGCGGGCGCTTCCTTGTGGGTAACGCTTGGCCCAGCTACCAAAGATCCTGGTGGAGGTTTTGCACAGGGGCAGTCCATTTCACAGATGATGTTGGAAGCCGGTGTCTTCGCTATGCCCGGGGAGCTGTTCGGGGCAGAGTATGAAAACTGGGTTAGGTTTGCAATGGTGCAGGAAAGAGAAAAGTTGTGTTGCGCGCTTGATAAGTTGGCTAACATGAAAGGGCGTGGATGATGAGTTGTGGAATAAGTGGCTTGGTTCCGTTTAGAGTTCTCCCATTAATAGTGACTTTTTGTGTGGCCCTGAGTGCCCACGCACAGCAAGATTGTACTCAAGCAAGTAGGTCTTTGCGCCAAGGAGCCGAGCTTGGCGACGGCACTGTGCAGGAAGAGAAGCTTTATCGAGACGCCATTCAACTATGTCCCGGTATGGCGGAAGCTCATCATAATTTGGCGCTGGCTTTATCCAAGCAGGGACGTTTGGAAGATGCGCTTGCGTCTATCAGAAAGGCTTTTGAGCTTAAGGCTGACCTCAGTTTTAAGGTTGTTGAGGCCACGCTTTCGGTGCAAAAGGGGGATTTTGAGGGCGCTATTCGGCTTTACGAAAATGTTTTAGAAAGTGACAAGAAAAATCTTAAGTGCCTGCAAGGCTTGAGTGTGGCTTACGATAGATCGGCCAAAATCGACAAAGCTGTCGAGGTGTTAAAAAGAGCGCTAGAGATCGATCCCTCCAATGTGGTTAGCAATTACAACCTTGGGGTGATGTATGAACGTCTAGATAATCTTGTGCAAGCCACCAGCTCTTACGAAAAAGTTATCTCGCTCGATTCCAATCATTTTGACGCCAGTTTCCATCTAGGATTGATTTACAGACGTCTCGGTCAGCTAAGCGAGAGCGCGCGCACGCTATCTCGCGCGGCACAGCTTAGGCCAGAAGTTGCCGATGTTCATAAGGCCTTGGGCGTTGTGTACGAATCCCTTAAAGATCTCGACAAAGCGGAGTTGGCCCTTAGGAAGGCCGTCTCGTTAGACGATGGCGATATCGTTTCACGCATAAATCTAGGGGTGATCTTGATTAATAAGCATCAAGAAAATTTAGCCGAGCAGCTACTGCGTCAAGCAGTTAGCCTCGATCCTGGCAACGCCAGGGCCTTTAGCGTTAAAGGTTGGGCGCAGCTTGAACTTGGTAAGTATAAAGAGGCCCAGGAATCGTTAGAGAAGGCCGTTAGTTTGGACGCCATGAACGCTTCTGCTCACAACAACTTGGGTGTGCTGTACCAACGTCTTGGGAAAACCGAGGAAGCCAGACGTGAATTTGAGACCGCATTGCGCCTTAATCCGGAGCTAAATGAGGCCCAGAGAAACGCTGCAAAGTTTGGCGAGGCCAGTTAACTCGTTAGGGATGAGTATAACTAGCTGATCTAACCCGGCTTTATTACCCGCTGAGCGATTGCAAACATACGTGTTCGGTAGAAAGGTGGCGGCGCTACTGTAAGTTCTTGATTTCAAAAGGAAAAACAGGAATTTGTAGTTGCTGCGATTTGAATTTAACCACGGAGAACACGGAGAGCACGGAGGAAGAAATCTTCAATGTTTTCTCCGTGTTCCCCGTGGCCTCCGTGGTTAAAGACCCAAATTACAATGTTTTACCGGACAGCGGTGGGTTGAAATATTTGATATAGCGCGAAACACTTGGCGATTTTAAGATAGACCGAACTAAACATTCAGTTAGGTATTTAATCCATGGGTAAGGTCGCCCTTAGAGTTGTCGAAAGCGAATTTCAGGTCAGAGACTTGGAGTTGCGAACCCTAAGTGGTTCGCAGAAGGGTTATCAGCCCGGCTCCGAAAAGGGTGGCCATTCGCTGCATTATGTTATTCCTTCCCACGGTGCGCTGAACCCAGATGTGGTTGCCTCATTCATAGATCGATATACCGCAAAGGATGAGGTGGTCTTTGACCCGTTTTGCTCCGCTGGTACAACCGCCCTGCAGGCCAATTTGATGGGGCGCATTGCTTACTTTTCTGACGTCGACCCCTTGGGGGTTAAGATTGCAAGGGCCAAGATTGAGCCTGCCGATCTGACAGAAGTTACTTTGCGGGTGCAGCAGGTGAATTTGCGGCGACCTATAAATGCAAAACTTTTTGATGAGATATTTTCGCCTTTTTACGATCTCAATACTTTTAGAGAGATCTATAACCTGAGAACGTTTCTGCAACAAAATTACGACCGCGTCTCCCGTTTTATTGAATTAGCTGCCCTTAGTCTCTTGCACGGGCATAGCGCTGGATATTTCTCTGTCTATACGTTTCCGCAACTTTCACTCTCTCCACGAGAGCAGGAGGAGATGAATCTTAAGCGTGGTCAGACTCCTGATTATCGCGCCGTGATCCCAAGAATTTTACGTAAAGTCTCATCAATATTACGAGACGGTCTTCCCTCGGCTATGCGCAACGTGAGCTTTAAGAATCGTTTTGCCGCTAGCGACTCGCGATCGATAGGCTTCGTTCCAACCGCTTCGGTTGATATGATTATGACCACTCCTCCCAGGCCGAGATGTTTTTCAAATTCAGACGGGGAGAACAACAGGCAGAACATTGTGGCGAACGCTAAATCGACTCAGAAAGAGCTTGATAATAGCGGCCTGTGGTTGCAGTCCTGGTTTGCCGGATTGAATCGAGAGTCCTTTAAACAAGAGCAACATCTCAGGCAACAATTGGCGGGCGTTGAGAGTTGGCGCGATTTTATGAATGAATCCTTGCTTGAAATGGCTCGGGTTTGCAAGCCTGGCGCTAGAGCGGTGCTTGAACTTGGAATCGAAGTTAACGGAAAGGATGAGATCTATCTGGACCAAGAGCTGGTTGCTCTCGTTAACGCAAATTTAGCGCGCTATTGGCAGCCAGAATGCGCCTTCGTATATGAAGCGCGCGGGACCGCGCTCGAGCGCGCTCACGGAACCAAAGGGCGTGATGTGAACAAAGCGCAGCGCTACCTGGTGATAAAAAGGCGTTAAATTACCCGATACCTCCATGGAAATTCTAGCGGTTCCAAGAGTGCTTATCTCCGGAATACGGAGTGAGGCCGGTCGAAGCTTGTTTTCGCTTGGGTTGGCGCACGAGCTGCGTCGCCGAGGCTTGAGCGCGTCGTGCGCCCTTTCTGGAATTAATCTTCCGTTAGCGGCCCTACTTAGGCGAGCCTCCGGTCGTTTCGTCAGAACTCTAGACCATCGACTTTTGAGTAGTGGACAGATCTTGCAGGCGCTGTTCGGCGCTAGCGTTGGGGCAAATCTTGTCATGATTGCGGGCAGGACAGGACTCTTGGATGGTCTTCGCATGGGTGATCTCTCGGGGTCGGACTTTGAATTAGCGCGGCTGACCAAGACGCCTGCCTTGTTGGTGGTTGATGCCAGAGGTTTCGGCCAAACACTTGGCGCCCTGCTGCAAGGAGTCGCGTCTATAGAGGAATGCAACTTGGCTGGGGTCATTTTTAACCGTCTGCACGAGGCCTTTCATGATAAGGAGCGCTTTCGAAAAGGTTTTGACCTTGTTGGCGGACCGCCTATTTTGGGCTCCTTGCCGGAAATTCCCGATGCTCCCATTCTTGGATCAAGGAGCGCCTATGACAAGCCTGTCTCTCTTTCGTTATCGTTTTTGGTAGAGTTGGCTGATCTAGTGGCACAGAATGTCGACGTGGACATGCTCGTCCAACGCGCAACCGAAGTTCGTGCCGTGCGTTTGGCGGACTGGCAACACGCGCCCTTTGGAAGACGCACACGCATCGCCGTTAGTGATGATAGCTGCTTTAGCATTGTGTTCCAGGATAATCTTGAGTTACTTCGTTATTACGGAGCAGAAATAGTGCCGTTTTCACCGCTGGCAGATGCCGAGCTTCCCCGAGATATCGGTTGCGTCTATATGTGCGGCGCTTATTTGGCCGAGTATGCTTGGGAGCTCGCACGGAACGAAAGTATGCGGCGTTCTCTAAAGGAGTTTGTGCAACAAGGCGGTGTGCTGTATTCGGAGGGCACGGGCACAGTCTATCTATGTCGGCGATTTAAACTGGTTGGGTCAAATGAATTCGTTCCGGGACTGGGTTTGCTACCATTGGTGGCGCATCAGTCCCCAAATCAAGTCACTATTTGCGAATCGAATTTAATCGAGGACTGTGTCCTTGGAACCGGGAACTTGATGGTGCGCGGCATGGTATTGGACCATTGGCGTATCTCTGAAGAGGGGACCATCACCAAGGTCTTGCGAAGAGCGCAATCCGGAAGTCCTGCCGTTCAGGAGGGGTATTCGCCTAGCGCGCAGTCTTTATGTACGCTGGCTTATAATCACTTTGGCTCGCATGCCTTACTTGCAAGAAATCTGGTAGATGCGGCCGAAGTGGTGTACAAAATAAGCTAAATGGTAAGAGATGCTCATATCGAAGTTTGTGTGGCAGGCGCCGCGCTCAATCAAACTCCGCTCGACTGGAAGAATAACTTTGACAACATTTTGCAAGCTATAGAGGAAGCCCAGGGGAAAGGGGTTAAGGTGTTGTGCTTACCCGAACTATGTCTTCCGGGTTACGGATGTGAAGACGCCTTCTTAGGAATGGGAGTAGTGCAGCGTTCGGCGGAGTTGTTGGTCGGCGTTGCAAAAAATGTAGGCAGAATGATTGTTGCGGTCGGGGTGCCGCTTCAATTTGAGGGAGAGCTATACAACTGCGCCGCGCTAATATGCAACAGAAAGATCCTGGGATTTTATGCTAAACAAAATTTGGCGAATTCCGGGGTGTACTACGAACAGCGTTGGTTCAAGGCTTGGCCAAGAGGTAAAACCGGCAAGCTGCGGCTCTTAGGGAAAGTATACCCAATTGGAGACCTGACATTTGATTCCGGAGAATTGAAAATCGGTTTTGAAATTTGTGAGGATGCCTGGGTTCAAGACCGTCCTTTGAAGCGACTTAAGAAGCGAGGGGTAAACTTAATACTAAACCCAAGCGCCAGCCATTTTTCATTCGGAAAAGGAAGAGTGCGAGAGCAACTTGTACGGAGAGCCTCGCGCGGTGAGAGGCTCGGGTACATCTTTGCCAACCATCTGGGGCTAGAAAGTGGGAAATTAATCTTTGATGGTGACGTGATCTTGGCGGACAAACGCGGCATCGTTCGTGAGAGTCCTAAGTTCTCTTTTAAAAATATGAATCTGATTTATGCGGTGCTTAAACTCCCAGCCGTAAGGAAGATTCAAGACGCAGGTTGCGTGCGAATGGCAGGGCTGGAGATTGAGAAGCGAGGCGCTAGCTATTCAGTTCATACCCAACCAGGAGATGCTCTAACTGCTGTGCAGGCAGGGCCTAATCATGTTTGGGAAGCTGGAAAATTTAGAAAAGCAGAGGAGTTCGCCCGCGCTAGCGCGCTGGGCTTATTCGATTATCTTCGAAAAAGTAAAGCCAAGGGCTACGTGGTTTCACTAAGTGGGGGAGCAGACTCGGCCACAGTTGCAGCCTTGGTGTATTTAATGGTGCAGCTTGGTGTATGCGAGCTCGGAGCGCGGGCCTTTCAAGAACGCCTCTCTCATATCGCAGAGATTCAGGGAAAATCATTGCACGAAACTCTTAGCGCTTTGCTAAGCTGTGTTTATCAAGCTACGCAAAATAGCGGCAAGGTAACTTTGCATGCCGCCAAAGAGGTGGCACGAGGAACGGGCGCACAGTTCTTTCAAATCAAGCTCGACGGTATAGTCAGCCAATATGTGGCTACTGTTTCTGATATTTTTGGGCGAACGTTAAATTGGGCTCGTGACGATTTGGCTTTGCAAAACGTTCAGGCCCGAAGTCGCGCCCCGGGCGTTTGGTTACTAGCGAATTTGAAGCAGGCCATTCTGCTTTGTACCAGCAATCGCAGCGAGGCCGCGGTCGGATACGCAACCATGGACGGTGACACATGTGGAGGGCTTAGTCCTATTGCTGGAGTTGATAAATCTTTCATAAGAGAGTGGTTGAGGTGGTTGGAGAAGGTTGGCCCGCACGGGCTTGGTCCTGTCGGCGAACTTCGGCAGGTAAACTCGCAGGCACCCACGGCCGAATTGCGTCCGCCCTCAATGAGCCAAGCGGACGAGAGTGACTTGATGCCGTATGAGTTGTTGGATGCTATTGAACGGGCTGCTATTCGAGATCGACTGCCAGTCAGTTCAGTCTATGCGGCAATGCTCAGACAGTTCGGCAAGCGTCACAAAAGAGCGCAAATTTTAACCTGGGTAAAAAAATTCTATCGACTTTGGTCCCAAAACCAGTGGAAGCGCGAACGTTATGCGCCTGCCTTTCATCTTGACGATGAAAGTCTCGATCCCAAGACTTGGTGTCGCTTTCCTATATTGTCTGGTAACTTTGAAACAGAACTTTCCGAATTGGAGTTGAAGAGATAGATATGGCTCGCATTGCTCTGTATGGCGGCTCCTTT
>CAZVWV010000064.1:0-20379 GCA_964631745.1 uncultured Bdellovibrionales bacterium | reverse complement strand
CCGTGGCCTCCGTGGTTAAAGACCCAAATTACAATGTCTTACCGGACAGCAGTGCTTATCAACCCGACCAGCACTAATTCCTTAGATTTTTTAGGCACTTATTGACTGGCACTAGGTTTTTCTGATAAAACTCACCCTCTACTTCTCGCTGAGTAGGCTCTATTGAAGTAGGCGCGTAGCTCAGTTGGTTAGAGCGCTTGCTTGACAGGCAAGAGGTCAACAGTTCGAGCCTGTTCGCGCCTACCAGTCTTTCTTGAATGCGAGTGTGATGGGTACTCGGGAGTAGTAATAGATTTCGCTGTAAGGATAATGTATGCCAAAAATGAAGAGTAACAGACTGGCGCTAAAGAAATTGCGCATAAGTCGGAAAGGGAAAGTTGTTAAGCATGCGCGTGCCGCTACCAGTCACAACACTGGGAAAAAATCTGAGAGTCGCATGCGTCAGCTTAGGCATATGACAACTACAGATAAGACAAATATGAAAGCAATCAAACGCCAGATCCCTTATCTGCGAAAATCTGGGCATTGAAATACGGGCATTGAGATATAGGTGATCTAAATCGGGTATTTACCGGTACAAAAATATAAGAGATCAGAGAGGATTAGGAGAAGAAGATGAGAGTTAAAAGAGGGTTCGCCCGCCGCCGCAAGAGAGCACGATTATTAAAACAAACCGAAGGGTTCCGTGGCCGCAAGGGCAACTGTTACAAGCTTGCTAAACGTGGGTTACAGAAAGCTCTGAAGTACGCTTACCGTGATCGTAAAGTTAAGAAGCGCTCTTATCGTGCCCTTTGGATCGTGCGTATAAACGCTGCTTCGCGTGAGTGTGGGATTTCATACGGTAGACTGATGAACGGGCTCAAAAGAGCTAAGGTGGAACTGGATCGAAAAGCTTTAGCGGACTTAGCTTTTAATAATCCGGCTTCGTTTAAAGTTGTAGCAGAACAGGCCAAAGCTGCCTTGGGTGTAGCGGCTTAGCACGCTTACACTTTATCTCTGCCCCGATTTGCTGCTGCAAATGCTGTAGAGTTCGGCTGATGATTTGCTAATAGTGTGCCCCCGTGAGTAACGGTTACGGATTACGGACCAAGAAATTTCGGGCATTCCTGCTAACTAGCATAGCATCGTGTCTCCTACTATCCGTGCTGCATCAATTTAATCTCTTTGCCGGACTTGAGGACCGCAGTTGGGATTTTAGGCTTCGCCTGGTAGCAGATTCAAAACAGGCTGATAAAAGCATACAGCTGATCGTTATTGATCAGGCATCGCTCGACTATTTTGCGCGGCAGCAAAATATAACCTGGCCATGGCCGCGCGCCTTGTATGTGCCCGTCATCAAATATCTTGAAATCGCAGGTGCCAAGGGGCTGGCCTTTGACATGATCTTTTCAGAATCGTCTGTGCATGGAGTCGCAGACGATCAGGAGTTCGCTGCGGGTCTCAAAGTTAAATTCCCGATTGTAAATGCGGCCTCGTTGAACAAAGATCCAACCCTGGTTGAGCCGGAGAAATTCGAGATCTTTAGAGCGCTTCAAGCCCAGCACGATCTGGAGCGCATTACCGAGCAATTGGTTGCGCCGAAGTACTCTAATGTGACTCTACCGATCCCAGAGATTGTGCAGGGCTCGGATGAAATCGGCGCCGTTAATGCCGCGCCGGATATCGACGGTGTCTTTAGGCACTATCAACCGGCAGCGCACGTTCAAGATCTACCGATCTTGGGCCTGCCGTTTGCGCTTTACCACGCCACTAATCCCGCACAAGATTTCTCTGTTGCGGCCAGGCGGCAAAGCAGAGACGGGCGATTGGCGGTCAATTTTCACGGAGCAAGCAACACTTACCATACTCAAAATATGGTGGACATACTCAATAGCTACCTGGATATCCAGGAGGGGCGCTCCCCTCGTGTTGATCCAGCTCAGTTCAAAGATGCCTATGTATTCTTGGGGGTGTGGGCGCCCGGGCTGCTTGATCTGAGGCCGACACCCCTAGATTCAGTTTACCGAGGAGTGGAATATAACGCAGCGGTCTTGGATAATTTGATTCATAGTGATTTTGTAGGAAGACCGGGAAAACTTAGCGCACTCGCTTTCGGATCGTTCTTTTTAGTGCTTGCGGCGTTTTTATCCTTTTACACCGAAGGGGTAATAAGCCACACGCTCGTGTTAGTTGGCGTGCTCGGCGGTATGTTCGCTTCAGCAATCTACTTTGCTTCTCTGGCGATTTGGATGCCACTGGCCTCGGCCATCGGGGTATATTTAATCACATTGATTTCGAGCTTCGCTTTGCAATATCAGCTCGAGGGTCGAAACTTAAAGTTCCTGCGTGGGGCTTTTGGAAGGTACGTAAGCCCCGACGTGATCGAAAAAATCGTGCGAGACCCTAACGCGCTTGCCTTAGGCGGAGACCGGCGCGAGCTTACCATTTTTTTTAGTGATATTGGCGGGTTTACTTCAATTTCTGAACGCATGGATCCGGTCAGTTTAGTAAAATTGCTAAATCAATACCTTACCGCCATGACCGACATAATTTTAAAAAGCGGGGGAACGCTCGATAAATACGAGGGCGATGCCATTATCGCTTTTTGGAACGCGCCTCTGGCAGTGCTGCATCACGCGAATGTTGCCGTTAAAGCTGCGATCGAATGCCAGGTCAAGTTAGCTGATATGCGGGAGGACTTTCAACGAGAATACGGTGTCGAACTTCATAGTCGCGTTGGAATGCATACGGGGCTTGTTAGTGTCGGCAACTTTGGATCGCAAGATCGTTTTAATTATACCATTATCGGGGACGCCGCGAACTTGGCTTCACGTTTGGAAGGCGCCAATAAGCATTTTGGCACGGGTATGCTTGTGTCGCAGGCCACCGTCGACGGACTGGTTGATGATATTCCCATCAGACCAGTTGGTAGTATCCGCGTGGTAGGGCGCCGCGAAGCGCTTAGAGTTTATGAACCCGTGCTACCGGGAACATTCTTTTGCGATCCAAAAAATTTGGAAGTATATTTGCGAGCGCTTAGAGCATTTGAGGCACGCGACTTAGTAGAAGCCAAGCGACTGTTCAGCGAGTTGCCTGATAATCTCTCGGCGGCTTACCTGAATCGGATCGAGCGCGAGCAGGGGACTCTAACGGCAAATTGGTCAGCGGTATGGGAACTGAAGGAGAAATAAAAGCTATGAGCGCTAAGCCATTTCCGGTAGTGTGCCGCTTGAGCGCATCGTCAGCCGGAGAGATTGCAGAGATTGAAGCAGAATCTAATAGGCCGCCGTGGAACCAAGCGCTTTTTGAGCGTGAATTCAAGAATGAACACACTGTAATTTTTGGCGTACGAAGCACAGGCCGCTTGGTTGGCTTTCTGGTATGTCACATAGTATTGGACGAGGCACATATCGTAAATTTCGGAGTGCGCCAGGCCTCTCGTGGAATGGGGCTTGGTAAGGCTTTAATTTCTGAGGTGCTAAAGGACCTCAGCGCCAACGCTGTGCGTTGGGTGACCTTAGAAGTTCGCCGAAGTAATTTAGCTGCTCTTGGCCTTTATAAAGCTCTGGGTTTTTATGAGGCTGGAGTAAGACAGAAGTATTACACTGATAACGGGGAAGACGCCTTACTCATGCGCGCAAGCTTGCAGGGTATTTATAACTCGCAAGCCCTGACCCAAGGACTACTTAAGACACAAGTGCAATGATTTATAAGAAATTGATTCGCCCCTTGCTGTTCAAGATGGATCCAGAGGTTGTGCATGGCAGGATGCTGGTGCTTGGCGCCTTAGCGCAGAACGCCGTAGTGGATGCCTTTTTGAAATCCTTTTTTACCTTTGAAAATCCGTGTTTACGCAGTCGTTTGTTTGGCACTGACTTCCTAAATCCGGTCGGCTTAGCAGCGGGCTTTGATAAGGACTGCAGCGCACCTGATCTGATTTTCGCCCTAGGTTTTGGATTTGCGGAAATTGCGGCGGTGACCCCTGAGCCCCAACCGGGGAATCCCAAGCCGCGTATTTTCAGACTTCCCATAGACCAGGCTTTGATTAATCGGATGGGATTCCCGTCCCTCGGCGCCGATGTGGTTGCCGAACGCTTACGGCAGTTCTTAGTCAGGCGGCGACTTGGAATCTGTGGGATTAATTTAGGTAAGGCGAAAGATACCCCTTTAGAGCGCGCCTTAGATGATTATCTCGCGAGCTTCCGAAAACTAAAGGAGTTAGCAGATTACTTTGTCGTGAATGTTTCCTCCCCCAACACGCCAGAGCTAAGGAAATTACAGGAACCCGCCAGGCTTAGCGAGCTACTTAGTGGATTACAAAGTGAGAACAAGGGCGAGAAACCTTTACTAGTGAAAATTACCTCCGATCTTTCATTGCAGGAGATCGACCAGCTTTTGCCCGTTCTGATCAATAATAAAGTGAACGGAATCGTGGCAGTCAACACGACCACATCTCGTGCTGGCATTGCTACCAAAATTGATGAAGCTGGCGGGCTTAGTGGAACGCCATTGTATGAGCGCGCCCTAAAGACCGTCAGACATATTTATAAACAAACTTCCGGGGAACTTCCCATAGTCGGATGCGGCGGAATTTTTACCGCTGCCGATGCCTGGAACATGTTCAAAGCTGGCGCAAGTTTGGTTCAGATTTATACGGCGCTTGTTTACGAGGGCCCAATGCTTGTCAAGAAAATAAAACAAGGACTAGCGCAAAATCTTAGGCAGCGCGGTCTCACCTCTATCACCGAGGCTATAGGCACTGACGCAACAAAATCGTGATTTTATCGGGAAAATAAAGTAGTTTTTCGTGCCCGTAAGTTTGCTCCCAATCCTTAAATGCGCTATAATCCCGAAGTCGGTAGCACGAGGTGCGAACTTATTCGCCCTTTCGATCGCTCTGAAGTTTACATGATGATGTTAGAATCACATACCTTCGCTTCGATTTCACTCTTTCTTAGACCTCAGGTTTGCGCCGCTCATTGGTGCCTATTCACTTGGAAAAATTTAATACAGGAGACCTATGGCTGAAAAAAACTTGGCTGAAAAGACCGTGGCTGAAAAAATCTTGGCGGATAAGAAATCGTTCAAATTAGGGGATAAAATAGTTTATCCGGGCCATGGAGTGGGGCAGATAACCTCCATCAAGACCAAAATTATCGCCGGAGCGAATCACAGTTTCTATGATATCGCTATTACTGAGACAGGGATGAAAATCATGGTTCCCACCCATCAAGCCGATAGCGTGGGACTGCGAAAGATTTGTGACAAAAAGGCCATCGATCGGGTCTTTTCGATCTTGAGAGACAGAAAATCGAAGATCGATACCCAGACCTGGAACAGACGCTTTAGAGAATATACCCAGAAGATAAAAACCGGTTCGGTTTTTGAAATCGCCGAAGTTATGAGAGACCTTTCGGTCTTGAGCGTAGAGAAGCAGCTCTCATTTGGCGAAAAAAAGATGCTGGACACCGCGCGGGCCTTGTTAGTCTCGGAGATCGCGTTGGCTAAAGCTCGCCCGCAGGAAAAGGTCCTGGGAGAGATTAGCTCGTTATTCGTGTAGTTTCTTTGTGCGAGGCCTTTTAAGGGCTCTTACAGAAGTGAATTGTTGTTTCGATTATCGGGTCGATTTCAGAGTTGAATGCAAATCAGCTTAGAATCTTTGCCATTGTTCCAGCGGCTGGAAAGTCTAGCCGCATGGGACGCGCTCAGTCGAAATTATCGCTAGAGCTTTGCGGTGCTTCCGTATTAAATCGCACACTAGAGAGTATTTTATCCTCTACCGAGATTGTAAGAGTCGTAGTTCCGTGCCCGGCCAAGAATCTGGAGCAATTCCGTCTCGATACCAAGGCGCTCGTAGGCCATGATCGCCTCGATTTTATTGCAGGCGGGGAGAGCAGACAGGAATCGGTATGGCACGCCCTTGAGTTTCTAAAGCAGACGGGGGCATCGGCCACCGACAAAGTCATCATTCACGATGGCGCGCGCTGCTTAATCACCCCCGCGCTACTTTCGAATTTCGTGAAAGAGCTGCATGCTAGTTCCGCAGCCACCCTAGGAATCCCAGTCTACGATACGCTAAAGAGTGTCCGCCAAGGCATAGTAGTAGAAACCGTAGCGCGGGATTCACTCTGGGCCATGCAAACCCCGCAAGGCTTTGATTTTGGGCTGTTATACAGCGCCCACGAGCGCGCCGCCAAAGCAGGGAACTTTGCAGCCAGCGACGATGTCGGACTGCTGGAAGGCACGCTGCCCGTTAAAGTGGTGATGGGCGATGTTGAGAATATCAAGATTACCTGCGCCCAGGACCTCCAGCTGGCAGCGGGGATTTTGGCTGGGCGGGTGTGATTGAAGAAACGCGCTCGTCTGTCGCGCAAGGTCTCTGAGGGGGAAAGTTGAAGCCTCACCGCTGAAAATTGCCAGGACCGCGAGCTAGAGCACGAGCCCGCAACGGCGATGGACGAATAGTGGCATTTGACGCGTTTCTTAATTCTCCAATCCGCCCTAAACTTTCCCCATGCCAACGCACACCAAACACATCCACATAGCCCTAGACTTCGGCGGTACAAAATGTATGGCTGCTGCCATTACTCCGGCGCGGGAAGTGTTGCGGCGGGAACGTGTGGATACTCCGGCTTCGTTTGATGCCGGACTTAAAGTTTTGAAGGATCTGGTGAGGGCTGTTAGGGGTGGGCATGGGCTGCTCTCGATCGGTTGTAGCGCTGGCGGACCTTTGGATTATGTTAGCGGGAGAATTTCGCCTTTGCATTGTCCGGAGTGGCGGGACGTGCCTCTTAAAGAGATTATGGAGGCGGAGTTTGGGGTGCCTTTTGCGGTTGATGTGGACACTAACGCGGCCGCCTTGGCTGAATATAAATTTGGCGGTCACGCGGCTGATCCGCTTTTGTATCTCACTTTAAGCACCGGAATGGGCGGTGGATTAATTTTTGGTGGGGAGATCTACCGCGGCGTAAATGGTAGTCATCCCGAGGTGGGGCATCAGGCGGTTTGCTATCGCGGTCCTAATTCGGGTTCGGTCGAGTGCCCATGCGGCGCTCGGGATTGTTTAGAGGCACTTGTTTCTGGAAATGGGATTCGCAAAGTGTTTGGTAAAGCCGCAGAAGATCTTACAGATGAGGAGTGGAATATGGTGGGGTATAATCTGGGGCAGGGGCTCAGAAATTTGGCGGCCATTTACGCCCCTCAGGCGATCATTTTGGGTGGCGGTGTGGCCCTGGGCGGGGGCGAGCGTTTGCTAAGAGTCGCTCGGGAAGTTGTCCAGGCTAATCTAAAGATCGTGCCGCTGCCCGCAATTAAGCTTAGCAGCTTAGGCTATGAAACTGCGCTTTGGGGCGCTTTCGCTTTGGCACTTGGTGCGGGCGCATAGAATGTGACAGCAGCGAATTATGCCACATGACGTTTAGGTAATCACCACCTTCACTCGTTTCTCAACAAGCGCGGCACCTGCTCTACTAAATACATCGGTAGTGAAAGAAGTTTAGTCCCGTTCGGGAGCATCTCCCTACGTGGCGGCATACTGGAAAATCGGACAGCTACTTTGCTTTTTCGTGCCTCACAAAAAATGTGAAGTGATTTCATATGACCTGCGGCCCCGGCTTTTACTTCAATTGGAACTACCCTACCTCCGGCAGCAATAAGGTAATCTAACTCCGCTTGGGCATTTCGTTGGCTGCGTTCCCAATAGAAAAGCTCTGGCTCATAGTACGGTTCGCGGAGATAGAGTAAGTGTTGCCCGATAAATTGCTCGGCCAAGGCCCCGTTGTTTACTAAGAGAAGATCCTCAGCTTTTTCTAACTGAATAGGATCAAGATCGCAAAGTGAAAGCTGCAGGCCGATATCCACAAAGATATGTTTCGACAATTTGTGGTCAACTTCGGCTCCTAAGGGAATGCCGTTCCCAGAGCTGTGTTGCACCTTGGTAATAACCCTCGCCAGTGAAAGGATATGCAGCGCTTCAGCTATGTCTTTTGCACTGTGATCGCGAGAGTAGCTCACGTATTTTGCTCGCTGACCAATGAGAGTAGGAACTCGCGCATACACCTGTCTTAATAGATCAATGTTGAATTTTGTTCCGTATTTACCAAAATCATCACGATAGGTTGACGTGATGGAATGTTTAGCCTGTTCAGTGGTGGCATAGGAATATGTTTTACAAAAAATATCAACTGCTTCGGGCATTCCCCCGACGATCCAAAAATCTTTAAGGCGATGCATGAGCTGCAAATGAATAGCTTCAGGCCAGGTTTGATCAAGTTGGTAGTCGTGAAGAAGCGAGGCTAGTTCGCTGTCACCAAGGGCGCACAAAAATTCACTGAAGCAAAGTGGTCCCACATAACAATACTCGATACGGCCCACCGGCATCGAGAACTCAAGTTTACGGAGAGTGAGGTCTAATAACGAACCGGCCGCGATAACATGAAGTCCTGGTAATTTTTCATACCAGTACCTTAAGGCTGCCAATGCCTCAGGGCTTTTATGAATTTCATCGATAAAGAGTAAAGTCTTTCCGGGAACAATCTCTGTTTTAAGCTTAGCGGATAGTAATTTTAGACTGTCTTTTGGCGAAGATACATTGGTAACAAACTCTGCGTCTTGCGGGTTTTCCTCTAAGTTAAGCTCCGCGACGTTCTCGAAGTGTCTTCGACCGAGCTCTTTAACTAGCCATGATTTGCCAACTTGTCGTGCCCCTCGAAGAACCAGAGGTTTTCGGTTGTCCTTGGTTCGCCATTCATCTAAGTAATTCAATAGGTTGCGGTATATCATGGGGATAATATAGATTAAATCACCTTGGATTTGAAGATAAATATCATCGAATCACCTTGGATTTGATGCAGTTTGGTGACCATTTTGCGCTGACTTTTGATGGAATAAGAAGGGGTTTGTCGAAAATCGGGCAATTGCTCATAAACTCAGGGGGGGGGCTTGCTCCGTGGATCTCCGTGATCTCAGTGGTAAAAGATTCTGAATAATTTCACCACTGAGGTCACGGAGGAACACGGAGTGGGCCAATTCACACCCGGCATTCCCCGGGATTAATGAGTAGGTACAAAATCGGGGTATTGGACTGCCATTTAACTTCAAAACTCTGCGAGTTTGGCCGTTGGTCGCCATGGCGGGCGGTGAACGATTACCCCGGGAGCTGCACATTTTCAGAAATCAGTCCGCTTTGCCTTAGTAGCTGCCAAAATTCTGGTGGAACATTTAGATCGAAAGCGCGTAAATCTGTCTCTAGATGCTCTCCAGAGTTGACGCCCACTAGGATTGAGGCCACGGCCGGTTGCGCTAATGCTAGCTGAATCGAGGCTGCTTCGAAGTTCACATTATGTTGGCTGCAAAGTTTAAGCACCTGCTCTCTTTTGGCGAGCACCTCGGGCGGGGTCTCGGATAGACCATGATATCCGGCGGCCCTGTGCATGAAACCGTTATGAAAAACGCTTGCCAGTAATACTGCGATGCCGCGCTCCTTACAAAGCGGTAACAGCTCCTGAGTAGCTTCCTGGGTAATCAGAGAAAAGCGTGTAGCTGCGATAAAACAATCAAAGATAGCTTGGCTGCGCGCAAAATCTAATAACATTTCACAGCCGTTCATGCCCACGCCGATCGCTCTGAAGACTCCTTGCTCTTTGAGTTCTACAAAAGTCGGATAGGTCTGATCCAGCACCTTATTAAAATGACTCAACCTATAAGGATTAGGCTCTCTCCACCAACTGATGCCTTGGTCAGGATCGTGCACAAAGCCGATATCAAGATAGTCGGTGCCGAGCCGCTTCAAGCTGGCGTCGACCGCTCGTAAGATTCCATCGCGGCTAAAATCCATGAGGACTTTATCGACTTCTTCGGTGCCATTTACGATGTCGTAACCAAATTTGCTCGATATAGTAATCTTATCGCGCGCCACACCCCCAGATCTTAGAAACTTGCCGATATCATTTTCACTTTTACCTAAGCCGTACTTAGGGGAGGTGTCAATGTGCGTTACGCCGGCCTGGACTGCCTTGTGCAATAGATCCTGGGCGTCTCGCTCTGAGAGATGCGTCAATGTGGCGCCACCGAAGCTAAATCTTGAGACCTGCACCGGCGTATTTCCGAGCTGCACGCGCGCAGCGGCGGCGCGGTTCGAAAATTGAGCATGAGAGTTGGTTAACATACTTACCTCGCTAGTGTTCGGAGGCGGCCAGTTGGGAAAGTCTCTTAAGCGCTGGCTCCGTCAAGCGTTTTGTGTTTTTTAATACATAGCTAGGGATCACGACCTGGTCGCCGATCGATAAGGCGGCCGGGTTCTTAATTTCGTTGATTCGTGCGATGCGCCCGGCGTTGTCTCGGTCACCGGTGTACCAACGGGATATCAGCGAGAGGGTTTCGCCGGAAAAACTTACGAAGTGCACGAGGTCACCCCGGGAAGTTAGTTCGGCCTTAACCCCGGGCTCTGAATCAATGATCTGTTGTAGGGCGTTAGTGGGAGGGGTGCTACTTGGAGCATCCTCAGAAGTGGAAGTGGGGGGCGCGAGTGGGGCAGCGGTCGCATGCGGAGCGGGCCTAGCCGCTTCGCTCCCAAGCTTAGGCTCTCCTTCGAAGTTGCGAGTAAGCGCCGCAACCGTTCGCATCTTATCTTGTGGGATAGCTGCGGGACCTGTTATCAACCAAGATTCGTCCATCTCTTCGAGGGTGAAGAATTCGTGACTCTCGGGGTAGTAAAAGCGCAGAATCAGCGGTTCGAATGATTCCTTGGTCACTTCAAGCGCGCGCGGTCCGCCCTTATGTTCGACAAATCCTTTGACTTCGGGGCTACGCTCAATTTCTCTTGAAACTAGCAGATTAGCCGCTAAAAAAGGATTATCGGGTGAGAGCGCCACAGGGCCACGATTGTTTAAGCGTTGCACTAAGGGGTCGGCGAGTTTGGCCGAGCTAGCGCAACTTGATAAGCTCAAAATAAGTAAAATTGTGCAAAAAATTCTAAGCATATATATTCAAGTCTTTACAGTGAATAATCACGAATGCTTTTGGCACCGATAAAAACTATTAACCCAACTATTAACCCAACTATTAACAAAGGGGGATTATGAGAAAAATTATCGCCGCGTTTTGCTTATTTGCTATTGTTGCATGTAATAGCTCCAAAGTTAAAGAGGCTTTAGATCTCGCAGATCAGGTCGACAGAAAGCCCATTGATACCACTATTTTGGGAACAAATGCCTTTGTGAACGATGATCGTTTCGGGTCAATTAGCGCGCAGTTTCTTGAAATCCGGGACACACTCAGGCTGAAGTACGTTAGGGTGCTGCTTGATTGGAACGAGTCCGTTCAGCCATCGCCGGGAACCGCGCCGAATTTTTCGTTTTATGACGATATAATCGGCTCGATCCCCTCCGGCGTTGACGCGCTCGTGTTGGTAACCGGCGTGCCCGCTTGGATGAGCGATTCGGGCAATTGGACGGATGGGAATCCCAGGGGGACATTCGCCAACTCTTGGGTGAAGAAAGTTGCCAAACGGTACGGGAATAACGCGCGTGTCGTGGGTTTTGAAGTGTGGAATGAGCCCAATTCAGAGCTGTTTCCGGACAACTCAGTGATGCAGGTTTTGGATAGCCCAGAAAATTATGTGGAGCTTCTTACTTTGGCCGCTAACGTCATAAGAGATAATGCACCCAGCAAGTTAATTGTCTCAGGCGCCACCAGCGCCATTAATCAGAATTACTCCGAAACTTTGGAGTATAATCGCGGAATGCGCGATGCCGGTGCTGAATCGATGGTGGACGTGTGGGGTGTGCACTATTACGGCAAACAGTATGAAAACGTAAAACGAAACGGCGGGGTTTCCGACTTTTTGAACGGACTCTCAAAGCCTATCTGGATTACCGAGTCGGGCGCGCAGGGGGTCAATTCGCAGCTTGCTTACGGTGAAGAAGTTTGGCCGTTTTTAAGAGAACGCGTGCCAGCCATTCAGCGAATTTACCAGTACCAGTTCGCAGAGGCCACACCGGCAGACGTGACTTATGGCCTGAAGAACTTGACTGCTGGGGCTGGCTTATCGGATCTTTACCTGTTCTTACGAGATCGCTAGGCGTCATTCCGTTCGCTGTGAGTCGGATTATACCCATGAGTGTGCAGCGCTGCTGACGCATGTTGCCCCGCAGATAACACTGAAGGTCTAGCTTTGGTTGCTTTTCGAATCTTTTACCGAATTATAAAAGCGTCGCACTAGCTGGACAAAGTCTGCTTCACCCAGCGAAAAATAATCGTGTACGCTGAGATTGCGCGCATTGATGGCGTCTATCCATAGAGCTGGATCTGCAATCAATCCTATGCGGGCACCCTCTCGCACGGCATCCTTTGGGGAATTCCCTTCGAGGCCGCGGTCTTCAATCTCTCGCTTGATATCTTTCCAACCATACTCTAGGCAGATCTCGAATGCCTTTGTCAAAGCGATAAACTCTATCGTACGGTAGTTGGTGGATGAGGGCGTATAGCTACTTAGGCAACGCCCAAGGTCTCTGACCGCCTCATAAAACCGACGAGTTCGTTTTAATTCCATTTAGACGTCCTCTTAAAAATTGCAAAGATGAAGGATCCCCAGCCAAAAATTCTAGTGCGCTATCAAAATCACGAATGAACGACAGCGGCGCAGCATCAAAATTCAAAATGTCAACCTTAACTGGCAGGTCGTCCGCCAACTGGCTCACATGCTCCTTGATCTTTAAGAAAAGGGTGGCTGTTATGGTATTCTCACCGCCAGTGAGTCCAAGATCGTAATCTGAGAATGTTTTGTGTGTGCCAGAGGCCCGCGAACCGAAAAGAAATACAACTAAGTTGGAATTCAAAACACTAAATGTCCTAATTATAGATTCGGCGATTGAAAAGATCTCTGATCTAACTGACTCAGTGGCGCTATCCAAAAGATCTTGAGGAGATACTCGAAGGGTTTTACAAAGCTCGATATAGGAACTGGAATATGGAGAGCGCTCACCGTTTATAAGCGGATAAAGTGTATTTCGATGCAGATGACTCTTGCGGCTTAGTTCGGCCAATGAGCGAAGGCCGATCTTCGCCATCGCAAGTTGTAGTTTCTCACGGGAAATGCTGTAGGTTTGCATAGTTACAAGATTAGCATAAAAATATGTGCTAGAATAGACTAAATTTGTGTAAGTAGCACTAACTAATTATAGCGATCTGTTGGGACTTTGTTGCGTGTTGCGTAGAAGGTAGTCGGCCAACTTCCTTTATCTACGTCTCGTTTCCGGTAATTTCATTGAAGATTCTAATTCAGTACACTTTTTGCATATATACGTGCGATGCGGTGTGTTCAAAGCTTACTAATAATTCTTCTCATTTGCGGCGTTTTTGTCGAGGCTGGGTGGGCGGCTGACTTGCGGCATGCGGCTACCGTCAGCGCGGCCAAGATTAAGTCCAAAGTTAAGAAGGCAAAAAAGCGTCCGAAATGTAACGATAGAAAGGACAACGACCGGGATGGATTGATCGATTACCCGCGCGATCCCGGATGTCGAAACAAGCGCGATAATACCGAGCGCAACTCGGTGTCGCCTCCGGGAAACGGTTCACCAGGCACTGGAATAAACGTAAGCCTTGAAGGGCGTCAAATTTTTCCCTCCGATAACCCTTGGAACCAAGATATCTCGTCTGCGCCGGTAGATCGCAATTCGGCAAATCTTATTTCAAGTATCGGGCTTGGCACCGGGCTTCACCCGGATTTTGGCACTACTTGGGAGGGGCGGCCGATCGGTTTCGATTATGTGGTGGTCGACAGTTCACAGTCGAAATCATCCGTCAGCTTTGATTACGCTGACGAGAGCGACGATGGCCCGTATCCGTTACCAAGTAATGCGCCCATCGAGGGCGGATCGAACTCCGACGGTGACCGGCATATTTTGGTGATCGATCGCGACAACTGGGTTCTCTACGAACTCTTTTACGCCTTTTACTCAAATGGGCATTGGAGTGCGGGGTCAGGGGCGATATTTAATTTAAACTCGAATGCCTTAAGGCCCGCGGGTTGGACCTCGGCTGATGCCGCTGGGCTTCCAATATTTCCGGGATTAGTGCGATACGATGAGGTTTACGGCCTTGGCGAAATCAAACATGCCTTAAGGTTCACCGCCCAGCGCACCAGACGGGCGTATGTGTATCCGGCGCGGCACTTCGCCAGCAGCCAAACTTCGGCAAACTTACCACCCATGGGCATGCGTGTAAGACTAAAGTCGAATGTTGATATCTCGGCTTTCTCCCAGCCCGTGCGTGTGATCCTAACAGCCCTTAAGAAATACGGCATGTTTCTGGCGGATAACGGCTCCAACTGGTTTATCTCAGGCGCACACGATTCGCGCTGGGATGATGAGCAGCTGGCAGAGATTCGGGGAATTAAGGGATCGGATTTCGAAGTTGTTGAGATGGGCGAGGTGGTTTCTTAGGCGCTGGGAGTAAGGTGGCAAATACTTTGTAGCTCTACAGGTCAGCCTTTTCGGTTCCGAGATTACCCAGGCTGTTGATTTCCTTTTCCAGAACTGGTGTACCTGCATTGCTTGGGCAGTGACCAGGAATAAATCCCTTCGATCCCGTTCTGATAACTGAGCAACTTTACGCATTGCTCACCTTGGCCGTTGAGGCCAGACGCTTTATGACTTCATAGACCCAAGATGTGGCGTATCGCGCTTCCCGCAGAGCTCGTTTTCGTTCATTCAAGTTAAATTGATTCCGGAGAATGGCAATCGTCGTCTTGCTGACGTTGACTTCCCCGAGCGTTTTTAGCGCCTGAACAAGAAGTGCAGTTTTGTACGAAAGAATTGTGGTCTCTCTATTAGCACGATGCTTGAAGACCAGAATACCGTTGCTCCATTTGCAGATTTTGGCCGGGCCATCGCTAAAATATTCCCATTTTGCGGGAACCTGGGTTGATAGACCGAGCAGATTCAGTGCCGTCTGACCAGAAGCAATAATCTTCCATCCATATGCTCTTGCAAAAGCTCTGGCAATAGCATCTGGGTCAGGACTGGCTGGCGCTCTAAGCAATTTGCTGTACGCCGGATATTCATAGATACCGCGCGCTAAGCGACGGATTTTGCCTTGTTTCTTCAGCCTTGTAAGTATCTTTCGGATGTTGCTAGGGCTGGCCAGATCGACAAAATCCTTTGGAGTAAAGACATAACCCCTGCCATATCCATATATTCTTGCAAGTACTTGTCTAGACTCAGCTTTTAGCATAAGGCCACCAAATAAGTGTCACTAATAATATGTATTATTTGTGACACGGTCAAGCAAAAATCGCATAAGCGATTAGGAATCGACTGTATAGAACTGGTATCGCAGGGCTTGTGGCAGGAGCACTTTCAATGGCCGCAGGAGAGACTGCGCCGGGTGCCTATGCGTATCAGAATCCGCCACCAACGACTGTGCATAAACTCCACTGGTGGAGTGGTGCCTGTAAATTCAATCAGTTAGGAGCAGAGTCGCCTGCCTTGAAACCAAAGAGAAAGAAATAAAGCAAAAGATCGCGCTAATGTAGGAAATGGATTAAGCGTTGACCTAGATTTTTCTTCCTGATTGCCGTGAATTAATGGAGAGGTTTTATTATGTTGATCTATTCCCGTAATGATCGTGTCGGCAGATTCCAGATTATGGAAAGTTTGCTTGACTTGATCGGAAGCCCTATTGGGCGTGTCTCAACTTCATAAGAAAACGAGCTTAATATGTCCATCCCACTATGATATAGAACCATACTGGAGTTGACGTGGAGTCAAGAAGGCAAGTCAATGAAATTTTGCCAGTACTGCTATTCTCAACGAGCTTCCAAGGTTGGATACCAGTACCGGCGGGGAATGGATCGCAACATTGGTAAAATTAATTGAGAATTATTTTAGTGCCTTAGCTGCATTTTGACTTGGGGTGATATTCTCAATATCATTTTGAAGATAACGGGGACTAATATGTTATACGCCAAATTGAATGACAACAGAAAACTTAGGAAATATATTAAACACATTGGTTGGAAACGCCCGAGCGGCGTTATTTAATCAGGGTGAATTAGCGCAGCTGACCTATGGTGCCTTCAGCGTAGCATCTGAGAAGGTTACCGCGCTCGAACAAAATGAGATCCAAGTTTCTTATCCTATTGGCTACAAACCGGATAAAACCACAATTCAGTCCAATCGAACATACACCAAAAATGATCTACTCCAACGATATTCTGCTCTAGCAAATTATCAACTTTCTATAAATGGAGTTATTCAACTGGTCACCATCGTAGAAGCTATGTTGGGAGACATTGTGCGATCAGTCCTTATGAAGTATCCGAAAAAGCTCGGGGAAAAGCGAATGGTTTCGCTTCAAGGTGTATTAGAAGCTCACACGTTAGATGAAATTAAAACTCGTTGCGTTGAGTCACTGCTTAACGATCTGACCTATAAATCTCCAGCTGAATTTGCCGAAACGCTTAAACAGTACATTTCGGTAGATCTTTCAGATTGCCCAGCGTTTCATAAATACATCGAAATCAAAGCCGCTAGGGACATTGTTATTCACAATAGAGGAGTCGCAAATGACACTTACCGGCGTAAAGCGGCCTCGCATGCGCGTGTAAGTTCTGGGAAATATTTGCCGGTCGATGTTCCTTATTTTCTTGAATCGTATGAGTTCTGTTTGCAGCTAACAGAGTGGATCGAAACGGAACTTCATGAGCTTTGGCACAGTTCGCAATATACGGCCAGAAAAACTCAGGTCCCGCCTAGCGCACCGATTGTTCCAGACAAAACGCCTGAAAAATTGCCTGCGAGTAACCAAGTGATAAAAGGTAAAGCAAAGAAAGTTGGAAGTACCAAGAAGCCTAGCGCGACGAAAAGGAAAAGAAAGAAATGAAGTTGTGGCGTATAACAAACGCGCGCACGCGGAGGCGAAACACGTGGATTTATTTGGGCATTTTGATACACTATTGAGTGTTTCGCCCCGGTGGCGCTAAACGTTCTACGCCCCCCGTATAAAAGCCTTGACCGACCTCCTATATAATTATATCATAATTATGTGAGCAATATTCGTTTTGTTTGGGATTCCCAGAAGAGCCGTGGCAATCGGAAAAAACACGGCGTATCGTTTGAGGAGGCCGAAACTGTATTTTACGACGATGATGCTCAGCTTATTCCGGACCCCGATCATTCTACTGAGGAATGATAGGTTCGTCCTGTTTGGCAGAAGCAGTAAATTTAGGGTTTTAGTTGTGGTCCATTGCTATCGAGAGAACGACGAGGAGATTCGCATAATCTCAGCTCGAAAGGCTACGAAGCATGAGCGACAATTCTATCCAGGTGAATTATGAGAAAAGAGTATGACTTCTCTAAGGCTAGCGCGAATCCTTACGCGAGAAAATTGAAGAAGCAGATTACCATTCGTCTTGATACCGTAACGATTGAGTATTTTAAGCGGTTATCGAGCGATTTTGGTGTTCCATACCAAGTTCTGATAAACCTTTTTCTTCGCAATTGCGCGTTGGAGAAAAGAAAGCCGTCACTTAGGTGGGGCTAGGCGTATAACCATGCAATTCATTTGACATTTGCTTTGCAAATGCAAAAGATTGCCCAAGCATTATTCCATTGGTGGTAATGGGTAAGAAGTAATCAACACGAAGAGCACGAAGTTCACGAAGGGGGCACGAAAACAGATCAAGCTTGATTGTGGGACCTGTTCGTAAACGATCGGTTGATGGTTGAGTTGAAGAGCTTAGAACAGTTGCTCAAGATTCACGAGGCACAGATTCTGACCTACATGAAGCTGAGCCGAGTGAAAGTTGGGTTACTGATAAACTTTAACGTTGAGATATTGAAGAAAGGCATTAAGAGATTTGTTCTTTAATTCCTCCTTCGTGACTTCTTCGTGAACTTCGCGCTCTTCGTGGTGATTACTTCTTACGCATTACCACCAATGGGATAACAGTAAGCTACTTGCCTGTTCAATGATGAGCTAGGACTGGCTCTCCGCATGGCGGCCGCCTGCCGACCTGCGGAGAGCTGTCTTGCTCTTCTACTCGATATACGTTTTCCAGATTCTCTCGCCGCCGCCGGGCCTAATCAAGTTTAGCGGGCAGTTTCTGGAGGGGGTTCACACGTGTTGTATAAGGAAGTGCCGGACGCGCTAGATTGGCACCCGGGCGAAGCAATTACCCCGAAAAGGCAATCCCATAAAACTGTTGATTGCCGCACAGCGCGCCTCCGGCTGCGCCTCTTAGTTTCTCAACCAGTTTCTTCACTTTACTCTCGGCGGGATATTTCGCGTTGCTTATGCCATCTAGCGAAGATTTTATCTCAAATTGTGCCGTGCCGTTTTGTAGAGTGCCGTTTAAGGTAATAAACACCTGCCCAGGATCGGCAAAGCCTCTGTTGGTGCCGGGCTTCTCGAAAGTTGACGGGTGCGCGGCCAGATACTCTGCCAGCTCCGAGGCTTGCTTCAGAAGGTCCTGAGCTTTGGCGGAATTTATCTCGGTAAAGCCCTGGCTAACCGGTGCGAAACGGCCTCGATCTATGGGGCCGCACTCTTTGTAAAGTTGATTACCGGATAATTTTAACTGCTCAAAATCTTGGGTGCTGGCTGAGGCGCGCGACATGAAGAGCTCGATCGAGCTCACTTGCGTTGACGCTTTCTCAGTGGCGCTTGTTACTATTGGGCTAGAAATTGGGCTAGAAATTGGACTAGAAATGGTACTGGAGCTGGATTCCGTTTCAGGGGAGCTAAAGCTTAGCGAGCAGGCGCATAGCGTACTCAATACGATAGAACAGAGGCTGAGCTTAGTTAAGTTGTAACTAGTGTTAGCGATGGTACCCCCAAAAAAACATGCCGAAGAAGGGACTTGAACCCCCACACCCTTGCGAGTATCGGATTTTGAATCCGACGCGTCTGCCAGTTCCGCCACTCCGGCCGAAGTGAGGGGAAAAGAATAGCGCAAGGGGAAAATCAGTGCAATATCCCGCGCGGTAGCATTTATCTATCGAATATCTATCGAAAATGCGAAGGGAAATTCTCTGCAATAGCCTTATCTGGATGGAGTTTCTTCACTCTTTCTAATAATACTGCTTCGGTTTCGACTTTGCCGTCATCCGTTATGCAAGCATCCACCGGACAGATTGCGGCGCAGGCCGGAGCGGCGTTGAAGGCTACGCACTCGGTGCATTTTTCGGAATCAATTAGAAATATATCCGGCCCTTCGCTGATGGCGCCGTTTGGACATTCCGGTTCGCAGGCTCGGCAGTTATTGCAGGTGTCGATTATCTTGTATGCCATAATTCTCTCGTTAATTAAAAATTTAGATCTCGCAACTACACCATCTTTAAATTGGTGAAACGGCGTGGGTCTTTGGTTAGGTGCATCGCGCAATCTCTGATAGCGCGTTACTTCATGAATTTTACCATGTCATGAGAGATGCATCAAAAGATTAGTAGTTTAAAGCGCTACTCTACTACTTAACTACTTGGAGCTCGTTTTTGATCTGCGAGTTAATGCTTTCGTAAAATACAGGCATGATTCCAACAAGAACCGTGCCGGCCAAGGTCACGCATAAGGTCCACTTAAAGATCGCGTTGCTTTGGAAATTTGCAGGAAAATCCTTTGGCGGCTCGATATACATCTGTCTAACGATCTTTAAGTAGTAGTAAAGCGATACGGTGGAATTAATCGCTGCTAGCGTAACCAGCCAGTAATAGCCACTTTTTGCGGCTACGCTGAAGAGAAAGAATTTGCCGGTAAAGCCAGCAAGTGGCGGAATGCCTGCCAAACTAAAAAGTGCCACCATCATTACAAGCGCCAAGAGAGGGCGCGTGAGAGAGAGCCCGGCATAGTCCGAGATCTCTTCCCGCCCGGTCTGGTTTGCGTACAGTATTATTACAGCAAAGACTGCCATGTTGGTGAGGAGGTATCCGAGTAGGTAATAGAGTATGGCTGGGATCCCTTCCGGTGCGGCCCCTATAAAGCCCATGATAATATATCCAGCTTGAGAGATGCTGCTGTAAGCCATAAAGCGCTTAATGTTTCGTTGGGAAATCGCCGCAACGTTACCAAGCGTCATGGTGAAGGCCGATAGGAGTGCGATTATTGAGCTCCACTCGCTCAGAGTGTTTCCTGCAAGTTTTGCAAAGAGCACCACCGCCAGCGCTACTCCGGCGGTTTTGGAGGCTACAGAGAGATAGGCCGTGACGGGAGTTGGGGCTCCTTCATAAACATCGGGTGCCCACATATGGAACGGGAAGAGCGCTAGTTTGAAACCCACGCCTGCACCGATTAAAGCTAGCGCATACCAAAGAGCCGGGCTTTGGTGAATGGCTGCGGTGATGGCCGCAATCCGCATCTCGCCGCTTAGCCCGTACACAATGCTCATACCAAAAAGCAAGAGAGCGG
>CAZVWV010000063.1:8602-20531 GCA_964631745.1 uncultured Bdellovibrionales bacterium | reverse complement strand
TCGCGCCAAGCAGAGAGGGCCTTATTACGCAATTAAGCTAAGTGGCATTGGACGAGTCGTCGGCGCTCCGAATATTCATACTCTGCGCCGCATTTGCCTTTTATCCTAGGCTCTTTCGTGATTAGGGCATGAGATGCTAACGCCCTAAACATCCTCACCCCCAGACCACAGCTTCGCAAAAGCAATTTGCGCTTCTCTAAAGGGAACCCTGTCTAAACTCTTATCAAGCAGAGTGCGCATCGGATAACCCGGCGCGACTGACTGGACCAGGACACGAGTCTGATCTAGCGAAAAATAAATGCGCCACGCGCCGCACCCCATTCGATACACGCCTGAGTCCAAAAGCTTAATTCTGCGGGTACGGTGCGGCTGGGGATCTCGCGCCAGAAGCTCGCGTGCCCGCGAGATAAAATCCACCCCCCACTCCCGCTGCAACCAAAGCAGCTGTTCGCGCGCCAGCTCACTAAGCTCTACAAAATATCCGGGAGGCTTGGCGTACTCACGTTCAAGCTCCTCCACCCAGCCAAATTTTGCCGCCGGAAAGGCATCGTTTGTGGGAATATACGGCTTGATATCCAAAATTGGGGTGCCATCAACTAGATCGCAGCTTCCGACTCTTAGCTTTAAGCCATCGACGCCAAGAAGAGTCACGGCGCTCAGTCCGATCGGATTTGGGCGGTGCGGCGACCTTGTGGCGAAGAGTCCACGCCGCCTTGGCGGTCCGCGGGGCGGCAATACCATCGGGCGCCAGGTCTTATTAAGATGGAAGCACGAGATTACCCAAATGCGTTCGAAACCCGCGAGATCCTTTAGGGCTCGCTCAAACCCCAACCCGGAGGATAATTCTATATAGTTTCCACGGCCTCCATCGCCCGCGGACGCAAGATCGGGCTGATGCGGGGAATCAAACTTAAGTTGCATTTCAGTATGGAAGTATCCAATCGCTTCTAGCTGCATGCCTGCCGCTAATGGGTTTTTTCACTAGTTTCAAGCGCTGGCGCCTTTGCCTTAACACCCTTACCAGCACCATTTTTCCAACCCATAAGATGGCGCTGCTTAATTACAGCAGCGGCTGGAGCGGGAACGTGCTCCTCCCAACCCGCGTCACCTGCAGCGATTTTCGCCAGGAGATCCCTTGAGAGAATTCCCAGTAAGTTCTTGTTGTAACCTTCAAGCGGCACGATGCAGCCTTGCTCCATCAGATAACGGTACAACGACTTCAGATGTGGCAAAACCGGGGCATCCTTGGCGGTAATTAATTCGCCCTCGCACTTTATAGAATGATCCACGGGAGCATCAATCGTCCTTAAGTACGATTCATAGGCCGCGCATCCCATCGGATAAGTATAAAGCTTCACATGATGCCTAAAGAGCCGACCAAGAGATTCCAAAATCCCACCTTCAAGATTTTCGTAGTGCTTCTCGTTAAAGACTTGGAGTAGTGTATTTAGTCCCATGACTACCCCAATCATCTCTTTTGTGTAACGCCTGAAAAATGAAATCAAACGATAGAATTCAGGATAGTCCGAAATCAGCACCGTCAGCCCCAAAGACGAGATCGTATCTACCCGCGCCAAAAAATCGCTGGGATCTAAGGCTCCGTCCGACATTAAGTTATTCAAGGTTATCTCAGCTAGCACGATGCTATCTTTGTCCTTCGCTAAAGGATCTTTATTAAAGGCGTTTCTCGCACAGTCCAGCATGTCTAAATTAACATGCGTCACCGGCCTAAAGCTGCCGCGCTCCACCAGCACAGTTTTTTTGTAAAGCACCTCAGACGGCTGCAAGACCTTGCAGTCCGGGGCAAACATAACCGCATCTGTCAGCTCGTGCTGCACGAGTTTTAGGCTCATCATGCGATTGTCGATATTTTGGAAGTTCGGGCCGTGCAATTCCAACATGTCAACTTCGATGCGGTCAGCGGTAAGATCATCTAGAAGCGAGGGCACGAAGTCTTCCTGCACGTTCTCACAAAAGAAGGCGCTGTGTATGAGATTAACTCCTATGATGCCTAGGGCCTGCTGCTGCAACTGATTCGAACGGTCCAGCATACGCACGTGAATAACGATATCGCTGGGCGGAGCCAGAGGCTCTTTTTGGAAGCGTACACCTAACCAGCCGTGGCATTCGTTGGTGCCTCTAAAGTTTCTAGCCGAAACAGTATTGGCGAAAACAAAGAACTGAGTCTTCTCGCCGCGCTTGGCCGATAAGCGCTGCAATAACAAAGCGTACTCGTGATCTAACATGCTGATCAGCCGCTCCTTGGAAACATAGCGGCCGGTCTTACCGTAGATCTCATCACTAAAGGTCATGTCGTAAGCCGACATGGTTTTGGCTATTGTTCCGGCTGCACCACCTGCTTGAAAGAACTGCCGCGCAACTTCTTGCCCAGCGCCGATCTCAGCGAAGGTTCCGAATTTTCTTTCGTCTATATTAATCTGTAGCGCTTTTCGAAGCGCCGTGAGTTGTTCTTCGGCCATTTAAGATTCTCCCTCCCAATCTCTATCGACAGCACCGTGTAAGATTATTATAGCTAAGTGTAGGCAACAGCGGAGTAATGAAAAAGATAGATGGATAAACTATCTAGAATGGCGTTTTAAGGGGTTGGCGATCTCGGGATTGATGGGGCCAGGGTTGAAAGAGTATCGAACTGACAAGAATGGCGATCTGACGTAGGTCGAGACTTGGTCGACCTACGTCAGATAAGAACCCGGACGACTATTCGCCTGCGTCCTCTTCGCCTTCATCACCCTCTTCACCGTCCTCAGAGCCTTCCTCTTTGCCAGCACCGGAAGAAGAGCTAGAGCCCTCTTCTGCCTCGGTATTCATGGCAAGAATAATGGGAGAATCTGATGAGGCGGCATGTGCTTTTAGAGGGAGCGCGAAATGACTCGCACCCAAAACAAGGTAGCACATAATAGCGATTACAAGAGCCTTCTTATCGTTCATCTTCAACATAGGGATCCTCAAAAAAAGTTATGTTTTACTTCATAGCAGTTTGGCCACCCAAGCGCCAGTGGGATGATGGCAACACTAAATGTTATGTAGCGCGGAAGACTCGCCTGCGCTACATAATATTAATATTCGGCGGCCCGCTTCAATTTAACGGCAGCGTGGGCCCTAAGATGCAAAAACGCTCAATCGGATCGTTGTTGGAGTTAGGGTCATCACCTAATTTAATCGTAATACGAGTCACATCCGAAAACAGGTCGGAATACCCGGAAGCCCCTAGACAGTAAAGTTTCCCTTCTAGTAAAGAGATCTCACTTTGAACCTTAAAGACGCTGCATGAATTGGGGGGAGAGTCTGAGTTCGCCAAAGCTACGCTACAGCCGTTATATCCAGAGCTCGGCCAACGATCCCGGTTTTGGCTGTCGCGCACTACCACGCTAAAGGCTTCGGTGTACCTGCCATCCAGTATGATTCCGGCGTTATCATCACACTCCGCAACGGCGGGCCTGTAACGAATCGAAGCTGGCACGTCTTCCGGACAGACACAGTGCCGAAAGCCCCCAGCGCCGCCGCAACTTAAATCGCGACCACTGCCGCCGCTACGGGTCTCCGCCGTAATCTCTGCCACACTCCACACCCGCCCTGAACCTTGTGTAGACAAGTCGCCAGAACTTACCCCATCGCCGGAAGACCCGTTAGCCGTGCCGGTTGTCGAGGTTGCGACAGAGGAATTACCACCCGAGATATCAACGCTTAGGCCATCTGAGGTCGTACCGGTGTCTCCCGACGTATCAGTCTCTACACCGAACGATACATCCTTGGCGCCGGAGCCACATCCGCTGCAAAAAAGTATTAGAGATAAAAGACCCGTTCCGATCAGAAAAATTAAGTTCTTCATAGGGCTAGAGAATAGCAGGAGGAAGCCACTAAGGCCAAGTGCTACTTCACAAGCCGCAAAAGCTCGTTTTGCAGCTTATCTACCCTAAGATTAAGTACGTCCCCCACTACAACCGGCAGCGTGGTTGAGGGATCCACGAACTGCTTATAAAGGGAAACCACTCCGGGAACGCCGCGTCGCTCCTCAACCAACCTGAAGTAAAGCGCCGCACGAGCATAATCAAATCCGCTCCCTTGGAATAAAAATATTCCGGGACTCTCCTTAAACGATTCCCGCGCCAGCGCGGTATAAAAAGATTTCACCGAGCCGCTCGGTATCAGCGAAGAAAAGCCCGAGGCGTACTGTTCAAACCAGCAGGCAAACCCTTCGGCACGCATCCGATCAAGAGCTCCCTTACCTTCCAGAAGCTTGTATTCCACGGCGTGTCCCATCTCATGCAATAAAACTTGCATCAGTTGCGCATCGGCCACCTGGTTTGAGACGCTCTTTTGATTTCCGCACCCAGCAGCCACGCGTTGGCCGACCACATATAGGTTAGCCGGTGGTGTCATCCAAGCCGGATGACAGTTGGAGACAAGAAAAGCTGGAATTTGCTGATCGGGCAGCTCTTCATCTAGAAAGACCACATTCCAATCTAGGTCGAGACTCTGAAGCGCACTTGGGAAACCAGGCTTTTTTAGCACGCGGCTTAAAGTAGCACCGGCCTCTGCCATGGCGCGCTGAGGTGTACGGCCAAAAAGCAGCTCGACCTTGCGCGGCCAGCGCAGCTCTATTCGCCCTACGGACGTCGCAATACTATCCTTTCGAACGTTCCCCTTTAAGGTGATCTCTTCTGGCTTTGCCAGAGTATCTCCTGTCTTGGGAAGATCCTTATTTAGGCTCTTCTCTTGAAAACATTTGGCGGAATTTCTAAAGCGGGCTGGAACCAGATCTCGGGAGGCAGTTTGCTGCATCACCCCTTTTTCGTTGATAAAGATGCAAAGCTCTTTATCCGCAGCAAACGCTACCATGCCGTAAAACAAACTACTCGCGATAAGGCTAAACTTCGGCACGGATTGCAGGCCTCGTCTTACTCTTACTTCGGGCTTTAATTTTTCGCTTGGCAGGCTCACCGATTAGAGCCAACTGCAAAACTTCGCCGATATGTTTGACTGGGATAAATTTAATTAGCTTCCGCTGCTCCTTTGGAATCTCCTCCAGGTCCTTCACATTTTCGTACGGGATAATGATCTTCTGGATTCCGTGCCTCAGGGCGGCCAGAGCCTTCTCTTTCAGGCCGCCGATCGGCAACACGTTGCCGCGCAAAGTGATCTCACCAGTCATGGCGTAGTCTTTTGAAACTTTGCGATGCGAGAGCGCCGAGACCAAGGCGGTAACGATAGTGATACCTGCCGAGGGGCCGTCCTTTGGAGTAGCGCCACCGGGCACATGAATATGGAAGTCGTGCTTCTGATGAAAATCAGGTTCGAGCCCCAAAATATCGGCGTTAGAGCGTGCATAAAATAACGCCGCCTGCCCTGATTCCTGCATGACCGAACCGAGCTGCCCGGTCAGCGCTAGATTTCCGGTACCCTTGGCAACCGAGGCCTCGACCGGCATTACTTCACCGCCGTGAATAGTCCAGGCCAGGCCGCGCGCCAAGCCAACTAAGTCTTTTCTTTCGTCTAGCTCGGGGTCGAATTTGGTCACGCCCAGTAGGCGCGTTACCACTGGCGGAGTAATTACCTTCAATAATTTTTTAGACTCGGCATATTCTCTGGCGAGCTTTCTAAAGAGCGAGCCGATCTCCCGCTCTAAGTTTCTAACTCCGGCCTCGCGCGTGTAGCGCTCTACCAGATACAGAATGGCGGGCTCGGTAAACTTAATCTCCTTATCTTTAAGCCCATTCTCCACCATTTGGCGCGGGATCAAAAATCGCTCCGAGATCTTTACCTTTTCCTCGGTGGTGTAGCCCGAGATGTAAATCACCTCTAAGCGATCGAGCAAGGCATCGGGAATCGTATCAATGGTATTGGCCGTGGCCACGAACAACACCTCAGAGAGATCGAAATGAAGATTTAGATAGTGATCCTGAAACTCTTTATTTTGTTGCGGGTCTAAAACTTCAAGTAAGGCCGAGGCCGGGTCGCCTCTAAAATCCGCGCCCACCTTATCAAGCTCGTCCAATACAAAGACCGGATTGCGACTGCCAGCTTGTTTAATGCCCTGCACGACTCTGCCGGGTAGCGCACCCACATAGGTGCGCCTGTGTCCGCGAATCTCGGCTTCATCGCGCACCCCGCCCAGGGACATACGGCAGAACTTCCTTCCCAGGGCAGCCGCGATCGATTTGCCCAGCGAGGTCTTTCCCACTCCCGGAGGCCCCACAAAACACAGGATCGGACCTTTGGAGTCTTTGTTCAATTTCCGAACGCTCAGATATTCCAAAATTCGGTCTTTTACCTTTTCCAAACCAAAATGATCTCGCTCCAAAACCTCTTGGGCCCGTTTAATATCTAATCTGTCCTGTGTGCGCACATCCCAAGGGAGATCCGCCAACCACTCCAAATAAGTTCGCAGCAAAGCGTACTCACTTGATTCAACCGGCATACGTTCCAGCCGCGTGACTTGTTTGTCTGCTTCCTGCTTGGCAGATGCAGGAAGTTTGGCTTTCTTCAAGGATTCCTTAAGAGACTGAATCTCTTCTGAGCCGGTATCCACCTCTCCAAGCTCTTTTTGTATGAGCTTTATCTGCTCGCGCAAATAATATTCGCGCTGCCCTTTGGTCATCTCGTCTCTGGTCTTATCTTTAATCTTTTCCGAAACCAAAAACTGATTCAGATCGTCTGCGATAATGGCGTCTGTAATCTTAAGACGCTTAATGGGATCGTGCTCTTCCAAGGCGTGTTGCGCCACCTGGGGGTCTAACTTGTAGTGCGCCAAAATTACATCCGCAAGTGTGCCTGGGTCTTGAATTTCCTCGGTCACCAGCAACATCTCCTCTGGCAGATGCTCGTACTGCACCAAAACCTGAAGATTTTCTTTAATACGGTTAATAGTGGCTTCGTCCTCGGCTGTAAGCTGCACCTCCGGCACAACCGTGAGCGGCTCGATTCTGGCAAAGGCTTCATTATTTCTGGATGTGACTTCGTGCAAACGCGCGCGCACAATCCCTTGCAGCAGCACTTTCAAGCGACCGTCCGGGACCTTCAAGGTTCGAACGATATGCGCCACAACTCCCAATCGGTAAAGATCTTTTTCTTGGGGCTCCTCGGTATCTAAATTCTTCTGCGCTACGATAAATATGAGTTGGTCTTCCTTTGAGGCAAGTTCCACGGCCTTGACGCTAGTAGGCCGGCCCACATAGAGCGACATCATAACGGAAGGAAACGCCACCAAATCTCGAGCCGGCAGAATCGGCAAGTATTCCGGAATTTGAAAAGTGTTGCCGCCTTCGACCTTAGCGCTTTTGCCTTTGCGGGCAAACTTGGGTGATTTTGTCTTGGTAATCGTCTTCTTGTTCTTCTTCATATACTATCTTACGGGTTCAGTTTTTGTTCGAGTCCGTTTCATTCTGTTCAGAAAACTTAAGCTCACCGCCGCCGATCCCGGTTATTACCGGTCGCACATTTTCCAAGGCCAGGTGCGCATCCTCACCGGTTCCTGTGCCAGTCAGCTCTGGTGGCGATATTAAGTTCTCTCCAACAAGCTGCACAACATTAAATTTCCGCCTAAGTTCCCCCCCTTGCTCGATCTGTATGTCTCCGGTCAAGCCCTGATACTTCTCAATACCTGCAAAAGCTTCAAGCGCGCTCACATGATCACCGACTTGTCGCTTGAGGGCCGCCAATACAAGGGTGGCGGCGTCGAACCCTTGCGCCGCCAGGAAGTCCGGGGCTTTGTTGTAAGTCTTCTTGTAGGACTCCACAAAAGATTTTGTGATGTCTCTCTCGGATAAACTAAAAAACGGACTAACAAAAATTGCGCCCGACATTGTAGTGCGATATCGCGCCAGCTCTTGGTAGTTATCCCAACTAGCGGTGCCAATTAGCCGGGTGCGTTCACGCACTTTGGGAGAGAGATCGGCTGAGAATTTGCTTGCAGCATCAAGGCCATCCGGGAAAAATATGGCTTCTATTCCAGGTTGTTGATCTAGTTCTTTGGCGATTGTCAGAAGCGCGTTGCTGTCATCGGTGTAATACTTGGCCTCATACTCAAAGCCTACACCCAAATCCCGCAGCTTTGCCTTGAAGATATCGACAAATTCCAGCGCGCCGGGTTCGGTGGGATACACCATGCCAAATTTCCTAAGCCCTAAGCGATGATAACACTCCTCTATCAGCGAATCGATCTGGCTCTCGGGGGTCGGACCAAGACGGAACACGCCCGAGCCTGTCTCAAAGTTCGAGCTCTTGGAGAAACTAATAACCGGCACCCGATTCTCGCGCGCCAAGTCCGCCACCACCACGCTGTTTTCCGAAAGTAGCGCGCCCAAAATAAACCCGGCTTTGTCGACCGTGATCAGATCCAAGGCGGACTTCCGCGCCGTGTCTAAATCCATTCCGGAATCTTTGTACACAATCGAATAGGGCAAGGTGTCCCCGTTGGATTTCTGGGCTTTGAGAGCTAGCTCCATGCCGTTCTTTAAGCTCTGGCCGAAGGCGCCGTACTTCCCGCTTAGCGGCACGACTACGCCGACCTTTAGCTGCAAAGCGGTATCGTTAACTCCGGTCAGTGTCGATGCGGCAGAGCTTCCCGCGCCAACTAATACCGACTGTGATGGTAGCTCCCAGAAACGCTTCTGTGATGGCACCGAAAAATCCACAACCCCAATCCTTGCGCGGCGCGCGCGTTCACGACCGATCTCGGTATTGATAAAGGTGTCGCTGTGCCAAGTTTTGGCTAGAGTTTCGAACTGATTGCTGGAGGCAACCTCCAACAAAAGCTTAACGCCACGCGCCACGTAATCCCCGCTGGCGTATCTAGCTTCCGCCACAGTTCTAGAACGCGAGAACCAAGCCAGACTCTGATCAAAATCGGCGCTGGCGCCATAGGCGTAAGCAAAAATTAAAGCGCTGGGCAGATCAACTTTATCCACTCCAAGCTTCTCGGCTTTATAAAAATCACTGATGGTGCGAAGCGCGCCAGCGGGTTGACCGAGTTGCAATTCAGCAGTCGAAATCCGAAGCGCCAAAGCCTGCTTCTGAGCGAAACTTAAACCAGCAGCGCGCACACTCGTGAATTCCTTGAGCGCCAAGACCCACTGCCTTGAGCGCAAGTATTCGTCCCCCTTAAGGATAGCGGCCACATTAAAATCGGCCCCGTTTAGATCTTTTCCGTCTAGCCAAGTCACCCAAGGGAGATCCGTGCCAATCTGCATATGCGTGGTGCCGCCGTTTAGCGATGCAGAAGGCGCACTAGAGCCTGCCGGATATTTCTGCTTACTGCCGCCGGAGCAAGCGAAAATGAAGACTGCGAGCAATATGTACAGGGCCGATTGGATAGATTTCTTCATAGTTGTAAGATGCAGTCTAACGGGACTTTATTGCAGGGGAAACTAGCTTTAATTAGTTGGAAATATTGGAGATCCTGGGGGGAAGCGCCCTCACGTTCAATAGGGCGGGCACTTTTTTGCCACATAAGCCCCTAGAAGTTGTGCGTTATTCATTTTTGGCTTACAGATCACTTGAGTAGCGTTTTGAATTTGAGTACTGTGTGGGGCGCTGAATTATTGCAATATTTTTGCAGTTTATAGCGTGTCGTTCGTTAAAATTCGCAGCTTGAGCTTGGTTTGCCAAGAGCTGCTTTGAAAGTGATGTAGAAGTAAAGTTTCGACACTACCGCCTTAAAGATCTCCGAATAATATTCCTATTAATATTCCAAACGGACGGAATTTAAAACGGATGGAGCCATTAAGGCGGTCAGTGTCTAGGTAGACTAAGGTTTTTGAGATCTCATGCTGGTGTGTGTTTGTTCGGCGCATATGCGTTCGCATATGGGTGGCGGTTTGGATGCATACCGTCATGAGATCTTTGAGGTTACTTCTCTAGCTGCGTGATTCACCAGCTAGATGCGCCCGGCGGAACTGTTGATAGCGTGTTTCGGCCACTTAACCGCTGTCTTCGCTTCCGTCGGGTTACATGTTCGGCTCTTGGTGAGGTGCGGCCATGGGGAGAAATACTCACCCAGGCACCCCGGATACCAGATCAAACCCGGCTGGTTCCCACACAGCACCAGAGCCGACATTTCGTGAACTCGGACTTCTGAACACCGCCAGGCGTTTCAGAAACTCCGAGTCTCACAAGGGGGGCAGTCGTTGCATAGCGGCCTTGCAGCGCTGCCCCCCCCTTCAGTTCTTGTTCGCGCCCGCATTCGGTTCCTGACTACCTAGACCTGATCTAACCTCCCTATACTCGCTCTATACTGAACCAACTTCTACCCTACCCATCCCCCTAGTTCCCAACTGAAATGCGTAATTGCTCATAAACTCAGGGTGGTTTCCCCTCCGTGTAACTCCGTGTCCTCCGTGGTGAAAATCCTGAATGGTTTCACCACTGAGGACACGGGGTTAAGGAGTAGTTAACGAAATGCATCCTAACTCGCACGCACAGCTCGTCTACTATCCGGATTCCCCCAATTAAATAAACATCAAAAGTCTTCCACCTTTTTTCTCCCCAAAACATTGACTCGCTCCCCACTGAATGATATCTCCGGTAAACAATAACTTCGTTCTTTCCATACTAAATATCTCGGGTAGAATTTTTGAGTTTCACCGCCTAGTTGAGGTTCGCGGCCGGAGTTGAGTTAGCAACATAACGCAGCTCGCGCTTCAGGTAGGCAGGTGTTCTCGCAACTATATTAGGTTTTTATTCGAGTGAGCTTGGAGATGCCCCAGTGCTGCTTGCACTCGCAAGCATCTGCAAGCTCACTCGATCATGGAGTTAACTGGTAGGGCGCCGTAGTCTTAATTGGTCTTCCGGACCACGAGCAGCCTCTACGGTATTTCTCAGTCGGTGAGCAATCAGGGTGCGGCGTTCACTAATGGTCATCCCAGCCCTGATTTTACCCAAAAGGTGACCGCGGGAGGATAAAAATTGCTTTGGATTTCGCGATCCGGCTGGATCGCGCTCCCAGATCCGGGCAGGACGATTCCGCCCGGAGGACAAGGAGGGCCAGTCCCAACGCGGATGATGGAATTCGGCGCCACTGGGCCGGAACACCATCGCCCGCGCGATGGGATTGGTTGCTCCAAACTGCTCGGGGACTGAAACCCGAGCAGAGTCAGGCCCCGTACGAACACCGCGACCCCCGGGGGAAGACGGCTGCTCCTAGAGAGCCGTCTTTGCCGTTGGAGGTCGCGTGACGATCTGTTCTGTAAGGTCTGGGGCGTAGCGCCGAGGTAAAGAGTTCGCTGTCTGCGCTACTCACCCCAGAGAGAGACCTGGTGTTTGCGAGCAAACCTTTAGAACACCGAGGGCTAGCTCACACTTCGCCAGGCTCAAGTCGCTCGGAGAAATCCATCTGGGCGACTTTTTCATCGAGAAACCTTAACCCCTCGCCAATGTCGACGCATCTACAGTCGGACTTTGTTGACAACGACTTTGGCGAGGGCAGTCTGTAGCAAACTTGAGGGTGCGTGGTGAGTGGCGTTGAAGACTTCACGAGACTTCGATGCCCACTCACGCCGCCCGCGAGCTTCCCGACGAAGCCATATGGACAGGGGCCGGGCCCGAAATCGCGCGAGCGACTAGGGTCCGGCTTATATTTCTTACCACCTTCCTACCACCCGTTTTTGCGGTTTCTCAGTTGCGAGAAACCCCTGTCTGTTTCCAGCTATCAAACTCTAAAAAATTTAAGTTCCGGCTCTGCCATAGCTTGAAAAGCTAAGGCACGAGGCAGCTGCACAACTATATTCAGAACCCAGGCGACCTCGCCTGCCGGTGCCACGAGCTGGCAAAAAGTATTTGGCCGACAGGCGTGAGGAGTTCGGGCCGGTGCTGGGCTTCGCCCTCTACACAACTGCTTCTTCACACACCGGCCGACGAGGTCGTCGGCGCTCCGAATATTTCTTGCCTACACGGCATATCGTGCCTTGCTTGG
>CAZVWV010000063.1:0-8502 GCA_964631745.1 uncultured Bdellovibrionales bacterium | reverse complement strand
GGTCGTCGGCGCTCCGAATATTTCTTGCCTACACGGCATATCGTGCCTTGCTTGGACGCTCTGAATATACTTTCCCGCTTAAGGCCCAGGGATAATTCTGGGATATTTATTGAGGATCTTTTAGAGAGCGGCTAATCATTAACGCACTAACTAAACTTCTAATTAAACATCTCGCGCACACGCTCGAAGAACCCGCGCGACTCTGCCGCTGAATCTTCTTTCTCGAACTCGTGAAGCTTTTCCAATATGGCCTTCTGCTTCTCAGAAATCTTCTTTGGCACGCGCACGTATATCTGCACGTGTTGGTCGCCCCTGCGGGAGGCGCCGATGCTTTGCACGCCTTTTCCTTTTAGCCTGAATACCTTTCCTGAATCGGTTCCGGCGGGAATTTTTAAATTCACGTCGCCGTCCACTGTGGGGACTTCAATTTCGCCGCCTAAGACCGCTACGGCGTAAGAGATCGGCATCTCGCACACTATCTCGGAATCCTGGCGCTTAAAAAAAGGATGCTCGCTCACGGCGATGTGCACGAATAGATCGCCAGCCGGGCCGCCGAGCTGGCCGCTTTCGCCCTCGCCCCGCAATTTAAGGCGCTGTCCGTCGTTGATACCGGCGGGGATCTTCACCTGCACCACACTTTCTTTGGGCTTTAAGCCTGCCCCGGCGCAGGCTTTACATGGCTTCTTGATGACTTTGCCGCTACCGCTACAGACATGACAGGTGCGTGTAACTGTGAAAAACCCCTGCTGAATCGCGACCTGTCCGTTGCCGCGGCATTGTTGACAGGTTTCCGCTGAGCTACCCTCTGCCGCGCCGCTGCCGGAGCATTGCTCGCAATGCACTCGCTTCGTAATTTTGATCTCCCGTTCACAGCCCCGGATGGCTTCGATGAATTCAATCTCGAGATCGTAACGCAGGTCCCGACCAGAACGTCCGCGCGTGCGGCGTGAACTACTGCCGCCAAAACTTCCTCCGAAAAAGCTGCTGAAAAGATCTCCAAAGATATCTTCAAACTCTGAAAAATCAGCGTGAAAACCGCCAAAGCCAGATCCGGCCCCTTGCTCAAAGGCAGCCCAGCCGAACTGGTCATATTTAACGCGACTATCCGAATCGCTCAGAAGCGAATAGGCCTCGGTCGCTTCTTTGAACTTCTCCTCCGAAGCTTTGTCTCCAGGATTTCTATCCGGATGAAATTGAAGTGCCGCCTTTCGGTAAGCTTTCTTGATTTCATCAAGCGAGGCTGTGCGAGCTACACCTAGGACCTCATAACAGTCTCGCTTGGCCAAATAAACCTCCTACTAACGCAAAGAGAGTCCGAACTAACTCTTATTCACTTCTTCAAAATCGGCATCGACTACATTATCATCTTTTGCAGCAGTTCCCGCGCCACCGCCATTCGTACTAGCCCCGGCATCCGCGCCCGCGGCTCCTCCATTAGCAGCGCCACCAGCATGTTGCGCCGAAGCCTTCTTGTACATCTCTTCCGAGAGTTTATGGCTGGCAGTGGTCAAGGCCTGCATGGCTTTTTCCATCTGATCTTTATCGGCAGTTTCAAGCGCCTTCTTGGCGTCTTCAAGGGCCACATTGACCTTGCCTTTCTCTTCTGCCGAGAGCTTCTCGCCCAGATCGGCCAAAGTCTTCTCAGTGCCGTATATCAACGAATCAAGTTGGTTCTTCACCTCGATGGCTTCGCGTTTCTTCTTGTCCTCATCGGCATGCGCCTCAGCGTCTTTAACCATGCGCTGAATCTCATCGTCATTTAACCCAGAGCTGGCGGTAATCTTTATGGACTGTTCCTTACTTGTGCCTAAATCCTTGGCGGAAACATGCACGATACCGTTAGCATCGATATCGAAGGTAACTTCGATCTGTGGAATTCCCCTAGGTGCCGGCGGAATACCAACTAAGTCAAAGCGTCCCAAAGACTTATTATCGGCCGCCATCTCGCGTTCACCTTGAATGACGTGAATTGAAACGGCTGGCTGGTTATCGGCGGCAGTAGAGAAGACCTGTGACTTCTTTGTAGGGACGGTGGTGTTCTTTTCAATTAACTTTGTGGCCACTCCGCCGTATGTCTCGATTCCAAGACTTAACGGGGTCACGTCCAACAAGAGCACATCTTTAACTTCACCCTGCAATACACCCGCTTGAACGGCTGCGCCAACGGCCACAGCCTCATCGGGATTTACGCTCTTTGAAGGCTCTTTGCCGAAGATCTCTTTAACTTTCTGCTGCACGGCGGGCATGCGGGTCATACCACCCACTAAGATCACTTCGCCGATGTCTTTCGGTTCAAGCCCTGCGTCTTTTAAGGCTGTCTTGCAAGGCTCGACTAACTTCTGCAACAGATCCGCGCAAAGCTGCTCAAGCTTGGAGCGTGAGAGCTTCATGTTCATATGCTTGGGGCCGTTGCTATCAGCCGTAATAAAAGGAAGATTTATATCGGTTTCCACAGAGCTTGATAGCTCATGTTTAGCTTTTTCTGCCGCTTCTTTTAAGCGCTGAAGCGCCAAGGTGTCACGCTTAAGATCGATGCCTTCTTGTTTCTTAAACTCGTCCGCGATCCATTCCACGATCTTATGATCGAAATCTTCACCACCCAAATAGGTGTTACCGTTAGTGGACTTTACCTCGAAAACTCCATCGCCCAGCTCTAAGATTGAAACGTCGAAGGTTCCGCCACCTAAGTCAAAAACCGCTACGGTTTTTTCATGTTTTTTATCTAAGCCGTATGCAAGCGCCGCCGCCGTTGGCTCGTTAATAATTCTGAGTACATTTAAGCCAGCGATTTTGCCGGCGTCTTTAGTGGCCTGACGTTGCGCGTCGTTAAAATAGGCCGGGACAGTAATGACGGCGTCAGTCACCTTCTCACCCAGATAATCTTCCGCGGTTTGCTTCATCTTGGTAAGCACCATGGCGGAGACTTCTTGAGGACTCTTGGCATCGCCCTTAAGCTTTACCCAAGCATCACCGTTTGATGCCTTTGTAATTTCGTAGGGAAGCACCTTCTTGGCAGCTTCAACCTCAGGGGAATCAAAGCGCCGCCCGATTAGGCGCTTAACGGCAAAAATGGTATTCTTCGGGTTTGTAACGGCCTGGCGTCTTGCAATCTGACCTACCAAACGCTCCCCGGCATCGTTCATGGAGACAACCGACGGAGTAGTTCTGGCTCCTTCGCTGTTGGCTATCACCACCGGCGAACCAGCTTCCATTATCGCCACACAAGAATTAGTGGTCCCCAGATCTATCCCAATAGTTTTTGCCATTTAGCGCTCCAATTTAAAAATCTTTAATATTATCTAAAGGTTACAGGCCCATGCCCCACACCTTAACCAAATAGTTAAACACTCCTACAAGATTTATCAAGGGCCAAGGCCAACAAATTCACGCGCTTACCCCTGCTCCTGTTCGCCGTCCCCAGCCTGGCTTTCGGAAGCTGATTGCTCTGAGTCAGAAACTACCACTTCCGCGGGTCGAATCAACTTGTCCTTATAAAAATATGCTTTCTTCAGCTCATTCACCACGATTCCAGGATCATTATCGCCACGCGGAACTTTGCTGATGGCGTTATGTCGAAAAGGATCAAACTTCTGGCCAACCCCGGAGTCGCCTCGAACCTCCCACCTGCTCATCAGATCTTTTAGCATCTTGTGAATCATCTCGACGCCCGTCTTTAGCTTGGCAGGATCGGCCTCAGCATGCTGAAGCGCCAACTCGAAGTTGTCAGCGATCTCTAAAAGATCATAAAAGACCTTCTCGCCCTGGTATTTAAGCAGCTCGCTTCTCTCTTTAAGCGTGCGCTTGCGGTAGTTATCAAGCTCCGCCATGGTGCGAAGATACTTATCTTTGAATTCCTCCAATTCGGCCCGTAGCTCCGAACTTCCAATCTCTCCCTGCGCTTGGTTAGCGGCAGCCGCTTGGGCGCCCTCGCTTTGATCGCGATCAAAGACGCTAAAATCAGCATCCCGTTCAATCTCTGGTCCCCTTTCGGAGTCGTTCTTATCGTTTGCCATGGCTCAATAACCGCTTATCTTCTGAACAAAAGGCTAGGATGGCTTTCCCGCCATCGCAGCATCAGACTATGCTATAAACATTAAAACCGTTTTTTGCAACTTAGCCCAATGTTTCGAGGAATCATCATACGAACATATCCATACGGCGAAGCCGATCTGGTCTTGCGTATCATCTCAGCCGAAGCTGGAAAGCTCTCTATCATCGCTAAACATGCCCGTTCCAGTAAACGCCGGTTTAGCGGCGGGATAGATATCTTTGATTGTGGGGAATTTGAAACGAAAACTGGCCGCGGAAGCATGCCAGCTCTCGATCACTTTATCCCCAAAGACTCATTTAAGGAGATCCGAGAAAACCTGGACAAGTTAAACGTGGCCTCATTAGTTTGCGAATGTTTTGACCTTTTAACTCATGAGGGCAGCGATGATACCAGCGAAGTTTTTGAGATGTTCTTCCTAACCCTTGAGGGCATATCGAAAGCCCTCGATTCCCGCGAATGTTTGCGCGCAGGCTTTCTTGGAATTGCAAGTTTACTGAAATATTCCGGCTATCTTTCCACGCCGAATCTGCCACCGCCCAGCGCAAATGCGTTATATAAACTCTTGGATCAGGTCGAAGCTGTGGCGGAGAAAAGATTGCTGTCTCGTCAAGGCTTATCTATGACTATCGACATGCTGAAATGACTCGAACAGAAAGATTCCTAAGCGGCCTTGCCTTTCCCCACGGCGCCGCCCCCGTGACATCCACATCCTGAACCGCAACCTCCTGCGGGCTTGCTGTTAGCTGAAGCTTCAGCACTCTTTGCGGAGCTTTCGGAATTTGAATTTTTTGAATCGGCCGCGCCAGTTTCGGAAGACTTCGATTTCGCATCTTTCCCGGCGGCGTAATCAGTCTTATACCAGCCGCTTCCTTTTAAATGAAATGATGAGGCCGACACCAGACGCCTCGCTTTTTTTGGACATTTGGAATTGCTACATCCGGGCAGGGCCTTAAGCGGCTTATCTGACGCTTTCTGGATTGTTTCAAAGCGTCCGCACAGCGGGCACTCGTATTCATAGATCGGCATTACTTCGTAACCTTTCAGCTAGTCGTTGGGGAGATATAACTTAACCACCTTAGTGAGGTTATTCAAGGTGTTACCGCTATTAAATTTATCCTCAAATTGCAAAAGCGTAAGGAATTCAGTATAATAGCTCTAACTGTATTTTTTTACCCAAGCCATGAATCAAAGCGCTGTGCTCAATCTGCTGAAGAAGGCTTGGGAGTACGCCTCTGGTCAGAGAAAATTACTTCTGATCTATGTCGTCATGCTCTGCTTAGCGCAGAGTCTCAGTCTGGCTGAGCCTTTTATAATTGGTCAGTTATTAAACACAGTTCAAACCGGCGCAAATACTCCTAAGATCTTTCACGATGTCATTTGGTATCTCTTTCTTTATCTAGGCCTGCAAGTTCTTTTTTGGTGCTGTCATGGACCCGCGCGCATACTAGAAAGACTTCTGGCCTTCACTATTCGCACCAATTATAAGAAGGAGCTCTTCACTTTTGTAACTCAGCTCCCGGTTAAGTGGCATAAAGACAATCACTCCGGTGAAAGTATCGACAAGATAAATCGAGCTTCAGGCTCGCTGAGTGAATTTGTTTCAACAAGCTTTGAGATTGTCTACACCCTGATAAGGCTAATTGGCTCGCATCTAATCCTTTTTTACTTTCTGCCTCAAGCGGCCTTCATCTCGTTATTCGCGACTATGTTCGCCTTGACCCTAATTTTTGCTATCGATAAATCCCTTTTCTATCAATACAAAGATCTAAATCTGTTTGAAAATCGGGTGGCTTCAGCAGTGCATGACTATGTCACCAACATCATAACGGTTATTACTTTGCGGCTTGAGATGCGCGTTGTCAGCGAAGTCGCAAAGCGCATGCTGGACTCCTTGCCGCTCTATAAACGTAACGTGATCATGAACGAGATTAAATGGTTTGCCGGCACCATGATCATGTCTATCACAATAGTTGTTACCCTGGCCTGGTATGCATATTCCACTTTGGGAAGCGGCGACCCCATGCTGGCCGGTACGTTTTTCACCTTATTCGAATACCTACGCCGCATTGGCGGCTCATTCTTTGATTTCGCCGGTAAGTACAGCTCGATTGTGCGATATGCGGCCGATGTGCAGAGCGCTGACGCCATTCACAACAGCTACAAGCATATCCGTCGCGCGAGTCAGCAGTCTTTCCTGCCAAAGGATTGGAAGGAATTGAAGATTAACGATCTCAGCTTTACCTATGAGGACCAAGAGAACCGCGTACATCATCTTAAGAACGTCTCCATAGATCTGCGTCGTGGCGCTAAAGTGGCTTTTGTCGGTGAAAGCGGAAGCGGCAAATCTACCATGATGAACGTTTTACGCGGATTGCAGTTTACCAAACGCGTGACCGTGTTGTGCGACGGGGTCGAGCTTGAAAACAAGCTCTTACATCTGGCGAATCACACTACTTTAATTCCTCAGGACCCGGAGATTTTTGCAGATAGCATCCGATTTAACATTACCTTTGGGGTTGAAACCAAAGATGAGGAAATTATGGACGCTATAAAGCTGGCGCGCTTCGAATCGGTGATCGCCAGAATGCCGGAAGGCTTCGATACAAATATCTCTCAAAAGGGAATTAACTTAAGCGGTGGTGAAAAGCAGCGCCTAGCGCTGGCGCGCGGAATTTTCTCTGCTAAAGATAGCGATATGATTTTGCTGGATGAGCCCACCAGCAGCGTGGATAGCCAAAACGAAGCTTTGATATATGAAGGCTTGTTAAAAACCTTTAAAGATCGCTGCATGGTCTCATCCATTCATAAATTGCATCTGCTGACGTTGTTTGACACAATCTATGTGTTTCAGCAGGGTGAAATTGTCGAGTCAGGGTCGTTGAGTTCGCTGATTGAAAAACAGGGGGCTTTTTCAAAAATGTGGTCATCGTATATGTCCAAAACTTCAGTGCCGCCAAAGCCACCCGGCCCGGAAATTTTGATCAACTAAGTAGCTTGGGCAGGCGTAGTGGCAGATAAAACAGATCAACCATCAACAGATGAACTTAACCATCCAAGGGACCCTCTCTCGCGAGTGAAGATCGGAACGCGCGGCAGCAAGTTGGCGCTGAGGCAGGCAGATATGCTGGCCGCAGAACTTAGAGCTCATGCGCCCTCTTTAGAGCTTGAGATAATTCAGATAAAGACAAGCGGCGATGCAAAACAGGGCACAAGCCGTGCCGCCGATAGCGATAAGCGTGATTGGATTCATGAGCTGGAGCTAGCGCTTTTAGACGGCAGCATCGATTTGGCGATTCATTCCGGCAAGGATGTCCCGGCCGTAATCTCCGAACAAACCATGCTTCTACCAGTGCTGCCACGCGAGAATCCCTTTGATGTTTTTATCGGCAAAAGTGTGGCCTCGGGCGCACGCCTAAAATTTGCCGAACTGCCAAGCGCAGCCGCCGTTGGCACTGCGAGTTTAAGGCGCAGTGCGCAGCTAAGGCTGATGCGTCCCGATTTAAAAATTGTAGAAGTACGTGGAAATGTCACCACGCGGGTGCAAAAACTTGAAGAATCCCAAGAGTTGATGGGCATCGTGCTGGCGGCAGCGGGCTTGAATCGTCTAGGGCTCTCCCATATCGGCTTTGAAATACTGCCCTCCCCCGCATGTTTACCGGCCGTAAATCAGGGCGTTTTGGCGGCGCATTTGCGAAGAGATCAGTTCCAACTTATCGATATTTTGCGCGGTGGCCTAGTCGAAGAAACCTGTCACGCAGAATTCTTGGCGGAGCGCGCTTGCGTGAATTTATTAGACGCCGATTGCAAGTCCGCCGTGTCAATCTTTGCCCGCTGCACCGGCTTGCAAGTAGCCCTGCACGCAAAGGTCATGCTACCCGATGGCAGCAAAGTTATAGAAGAACGCCTAGAAGACACGAGCGAGCGTGCCGAGCAACTCGGGAGGACGGTAGCAGAGCAGCTAATCAAGCGCGGCGCGCTTGAGATCTTGGCCGAGAGTCGTCGGCTAGGTTGAGCTTGCGGGGGAAGGTTTTACGGATTATGTGGAACATTTACTTGTGAGTAAAGTGCTACCCGTATTCTGAGCCCCAAACTACTTCTGCGCGCTTTGGCCACTTATCACTTTTGTATGAGGCTTACGGTTTCAGTTCTCGGGCTGAATGTTGAGGCGTTCCGATTGAGTCTTCTGGCCTTCGTTTCTCAAGTCTCCGTTCATTAGCAATGTGAAAATGCTCGCCGGCTCGCATTTTTATTGTCACTCTACGTGCTCGATGGCTGCTCGCAGAGCTCCCAGCCCCGCACGTCGTCTCTTCCTTGAAATTTACCGATGACCCCGGAGCTTGTCGTCTCTCGTTCGAGCGAGTACTCGACGCTCTTATTTCACGGCCCTCAAGAGAACCCTATCATATCGACAGTTGCTAATCTTCTTTAGCGGCGTCGTTCGGCTATACTTA
>CAZVWV010000062.1:1271-20551 GCA_964631745.1 uncultured Bdellovibrionales bacterium | reverse complement strand
GCGCTCCGGAATCTGCTCACCAGTTTATCGGCTATGCTTTCATTTTGCTCGGCCGTGGGTCCTGATTATGCAAAGCAGTGCGCCGCATATCCGTCAAGTTGTAAGGTAACTTATGCGGCGCACTATACTAATTACAGAGCTAGCTCACCTGCGCACGCAACCCAACCCACCCGGAAGGCGCATGTCTTTGCATCCGCGTCTGCGTTCCTCGTTCGAACATTTCTGCTCACTTGGAGAAAAGCCGGAAGGACAACGCTCCGGCGGGGGCGGCTGATAGCGGCGCTCTTGTTCACGGCGATTGCGCTCGTGTTCACGCTCGCGCTCCCTCTCCTCTCGCAAGCGATCGCGTTCCCGATCTAAGCGCTCACGCTCCCGCTCGATCTCGCGACGCTCACGACGATCGTTCCAGTCGCTATCATGGCGGTCATCGTAATAACCACTATCGTATGATTTACCGTAACCTGGAGAATACGGGTCATTCAAATCAACACAACCGGTTAAGCCCACAAAACCAGCTAAGACAAGACACTTAGGGGAGATAAGTTTAATCAATCTATTCATACGTAAATATAAAATATAAAGTCATCAAATTAGGAATTTACTCCGAACTATGCCCACTTCCGAGCCGAAAGTAGGCATAGCGAAATATAGACTAAAAACAAAATCCTTTAAAGGGCTATGATCACAATCCTAAGCTGCCTTGAATAGCGCTTCGTAGCGTTCCTTCTCGGATTCTAGCACGATCATTGTGCCCGTGCCCTGATTTAGGAAAAGCTCCTCAAGTAGCGATCCGCGTCTGCCGCCTGAAATTATATGGGTTCGCGGAACGCCTCCGTTTAGCGCGGCCAAGCAAGCCTGAGCCTTTGGCTTCATGCCACCGGCGATAGTACCAGCCGAAATCATCTCTTGAACTGCACCGGAATCGGTGTAAGACACTAAAGAGGCAGGCTCGTCCTTATTTCGAAGTATCCCAGGCACGTTACTTACCATAATCAATTTTGAGGCTCCGAGCTGGACCGCAATTGAAGAAGAAATGGTATCGGCGTTTACGTTTAGGATTTCGCCTTTCTCGGAAATGGCCAATGGAGCGATGATGGGTAAGTATCCATTGGAAAGCAGCAATGTTAAAAAATCTGCGTTGACTCGCTCCACATCCCCTACAAATCCGAAATCCACTTCTGGCGAATTCTTTTCAAGTCCGATTCTGACAGGCACACGTTTTCGCGCCCTTATAATAAAGCCATCAGCTCCTGAAAGACCAACTGCGTTAGCGCCCTGCGCCTGAAGCGCCGTCACGACCTGCATATTCAAAGAACCGCGATATAACATCTTTGCGGCCTCAAGCGTTTGTGCGTCCGTCACCCGGCGGCCTTCAACCATATTCACTTTGATATCGAGCTTATGGCAAAGCTCGTTCAACTGTGGGCCGCCGCCGTGCACCAACACAACCTTAATCCCGATGTGATGAATCAGACTGATCTGTTTAGCCAGATCTTGCAAAGACCCATCCAATACTTCTCCACCAAGTTTGATAACGAAGGTTTTGCCTTGAAACTCTCTTACGTACGGTAGGATCTCGGTCAATTCCGCTATTTTGTCAGTCATGTTTATTACCTTTATTGTCCAAAGATTTTAAGCATCAATGCATTTTGGGCGTGCAAACGATTTTCAGCCTGATCGAGATGAAGACTATGTTTTGAGTCGAGAACCTCGCCAGACAACTCCACATTTCTTCTAACAGGCAGGCAGTGCATATATCTCAAGTTCGGATGTTTGTGAAGAGCCTCGCTGCCAAGTTGCCAATTTGAGAAAGATGCCTGATCGAAATCCCGTCCAAGAAACGAAGCGGGGGCCCAGCTCTTTGCATAGACCACGTCGGCTCCGTCGAGCGCTGGAGACTGCGCATTGCTAATTTGGAGTGAGCGCCCCTGGGTCTTGCAAACCTCCTCCACCTTCCCAAGAATATCCTGATGCAGTTCAAACCCTCTTGGACACGCCAGCCGCACCTGCATTCCAAGCCTGGCTGCCGTTAGAAGGGCCGAGTTCGGAACCGCCATTGGCAAAGCTTTTACATGCGGTGCCCAGCTTAGAACGAACGTTTTCTCTCTCAGAGATTCGCCAAACGTTTCTTTAAGCGTTAAGGCATCAGCTAATCCTTGGCATGGGTGCCATAGAGCACTCTCCATACTAATTAAAGGCACGCTTAAGTATTTTCTAAAAGCTGCCATGGCAAAATCATGACTATCCTCTTGCCAACTTTCCAGCTTGGCGAAGGCCCGTACGCAAACTAAATCGAAATAGCGCGATAACACCCCACAAAACTCTTTGATATGCTCGGGCGCGCCGCCGTCCATTTTCACCCCATCGCCAAACTCAAGCGCCCAGGATTCCTTGCCGGGCTCTAGCACCACCGACTGGCCTCCCAACATGCCTATGCCAACCTGGAAGGAAGCTCTGGTCCGAAGCGAGGGGTTTAAAAAAACTAGGGCTATACGTTTGCCGCACAGCGACCTACTCTGCTTAGCCCACGAGCATTCTTTGCCATCACGAGCCAGGGACAGAATTTCTGTCCACTCAGAATCGCTTAGCTCTAGGGTGGAAATAAAATCTCTCTGCATCAATTACACCTACGGAAATATGGCCGGGAAATCTAAGCCGCACTTCTCAGGTAAGCCGAATCTGATATTCATACACTGAATAGCATTGCCGCCCGCGCCTTTCACCAGATTATCCAAGCTTGCAAGTACCACCACAGAACTTCCACGCTGCTGCACAGCTACGTCGCAAAAATTTGATCCCTTAATTTCAGACATTCGTGGAGTTTCCGCCCTGAGCCGCAAGAATCTTTTATCCGCACAAAAATCTTGATACAAGGCGCTGACGTTTACCGAAGCTTGAGATAATTCAGCAAAGCAGGTGGCGAAAATTCCGCGCACATAGGGACCAGAGAGAGGTACAAATTCTATTTCAACCGGGGCCTGCCCAAGTTTTGTCAAAGTTTGTGATACCTCCGCCAGATGCCTGTGCTTAAAGACCTGATATGCGGTGATATTGCCATCTCGCTCAGGATGATGCGCCTTCTGGTTAGGCTTGGCTCCGCCGCCGCTAGAGCCGGTCATGGCGGCTACCCGGAAGTGGCTATCTGTTACACCGGCCCGTACTAGTTCCGCCAGAGCAAGAATAATAGTGTGTGCAAAACATCCGGGGTTAGCTATGAGGTTCGCGGTTTTCAATATATGTGGATCAAGCTCGGGCGTCCCGTAAACTGCTCTGGCGCATAGCTCCGGCGCGGGGTGGGCTGTACCGAAAGCTTCTTCAAAAGACTGCGCCGAAACTCTTAAATCGGCGCCCAGATCGATAATTACCGGAGCGGGTTGATTTTTTTCTAATATCTCTTTAATCACTAAAGCAGATTCACCGTGTGGCACCGCTACAAATACCACGTCGATCTGCGCAAGCTCTCCAGCAAAGGGTTTAAGCTCTAATTCGCAGAATGTGCTAAGCGACGGGTATAACTCTGAGAATTTCTCAACGCTTCTCTGACGGGAATAAATCGCCTGGAGTCTCACACCCGGGTGCCCGAGAAGTAGGCGTATCAGCTCCAGCCCCGCATATCCTGAGGCCCCAACTACGGCACAATTAAGTTTTTCGGTAAGCTTGTCAGTACTTTTCTTGGTTTGCATTACAGCCCCCAAACTTTCTGCAGCACTGCTTGACCAAGCTCATAGGATTGTTTTATCGCATTAAGACCCGCCAGATTCAGTTTTTCACGGATAAACTTTATGCCCACGTCGTTATCGGTCACGGGCCCGCAAATGATATCTATCGGTGGGCACTTATCTTCAAGGAAATTTACCGCTCCCCATGCCCCTACCTGATCGTTTGCTGCCAAAACGTGCGCCCGCACCCCCAACATCAATTCTTGATCGGAGAGTAGCTGCATCACGCCGTATTCCCCCATAATGCCGTCACCAAATTCGAGCACGATACAGTCCGGTTTATGTTTGGCCAAATTTGCTACAATAGACTTAGCAGAAGCCACAACGTTGGCCGGGGTAGTGCAAACAACCCCCACATCGGTGAAGTTCAAAACATGTGCGGCGCCGTGGTCGGCCATCTCAAGTATGTCGCGCATTAAACTGATACCGCTAAGCTTGGCCGCCACAACCTTTTTACCTGCACGCGTTAGTTGTTTTACAATCTCGCAGGCGGCGCGAGTTTTGCCTGCCTCCATGCAAGTTCCTGTAACTATGATAAGTGCGGGCATGCTATCCAAGGCTTCGGAATTCTCCAGCGCCGCGCGAAAGATGTTGGCAGGTCGACCTAATCTATGTTCATTGGAGGGGAATTCTAGCACCGCTCCCAGCACCTCAATGTCCGTGGGTTTGCCGATGGTAGGATTTTCACTGGTGCAACGGCCCAGAACTCCACCCAGGTTAAGAACTTGTATAGTATCCCCGACTCTTAAACTCTCCGGTACCACTCCGCTGTAGCCGCGCAGGGCGTTGCGTTGCCCTAAAACCCCCACGATGATATCGCCTTGGCAGATACGACTCATGCGGCCGTTTAACAGCTCAAGCGAGTTGTACACCGATTTCTCGTTCAACACTCGCCCCGCCAAGATATACCCCTCTTTACAAATTATTTCGGGCGTAAGGCTCAACTCTTCGTGTATGCGCACATTTCTAGTCGTCGATGAAATTTTATCTGCTCGTATTTTCATGGTAACTTCATGGTAACTTCATGGTAAACTCAGAACCCTCATGGCCTTGGCAGCATCCTCCTCGGCCAACATAATAATTAAATCAGTCCAACAGCTCATCTCTTCACGCACATTGACCCCGTGATCCGCCAGGAGTCCGTACACAAACGACACTACACCAGGAGTAGTTTCTATCTTTTCATCGAAAACCATTGTGATCTGGGCCATATCGTCGAGAAATTTGAGCAATTTGCCGCGAAGTTCAGCGCGAATTTGCGATTCGTACTCGGCGTTTGATATTACAGTGACAACGTCTTGCCCCTCCATTAGGTGGAAATCGCCCTTATCGCGCTTAATCTCCTTTTGCAGATGGTAAAGCCGCTCAAAATCCCTGGGCTTTTCGATTATCGCTATCACCATCTTGTTTTGAAGCTGAATGCGCGCTTCTTTAATTAGCTGGGTTATGCGCTTTTCTTGCACAGGTTGGCTGCGCACCCGCCCAGAATAGCGTCTGCAAGCCACCAAGACCGCGTCGAAGTTCTTAATTTGCAAGCGCGTGCAGATCTCACGCGCTAGCGCGGAATAGTTTACGATCCCTTTTCGCAAACTATCCTTCACACTGGGGTGCTCGGAGATATACTTCTGAGTCTGGCTAGTGATGCTCATAGGTCATATATTCCATGCAAAGGCTTGGCATGTCAATTTGTAACTAGACAGATTTGTCCTATATAGGACACCCATGTTTAATTCTGTCGGCAGGCAGACAGATTGACCCTTGTAGCACTTGCATTCTCGTGGGCGACTATGCAACTCTCAATCTCATGAATAATAGCAAAAAAACCATGCTCGCATTTTCCGGCGGACTTGATACCAGCTTTTGCTTGTTGCACCTAAAGGAGCTGGGGTATGAAGTCGGTACCTTGACCGTTGATACCGGTGGGTTCAGCTCAGAAGAGCTTACGGCCATCGAAACGCGCGCATACGAGCTTGGCTCAAGCAAGCACTGGACCCTTGACGCACGCGCAGAGCTATTCAGAGATTTCATCGCTTACATAATCAAGGGGAACGTGCTTCGTGGCGGTGTTTATCCGCTGTGCGTCGGTGCGGAGCGCGTGATTCAAGCGAGAGAGCTCACCAAGATCGCAAAAAGCTGGGAGGCTTCAAGCGTGGCGCACGGTTGCACCGGCGCCGGGAACGATCAGGTGCGTTTTGATATTCAAATCGGCGCAAGCGCCCCGGGAATGGAGATTATCGCGCCAATTCGCGATCTAGCCTTATCTAGGGAACATGAGATTGCTTATATCGAGGAGCGCGGATTTAAGGTCGAAAAAAGCCATAAAAAATATTCTATTAATATGGGCCTTTTGGGCACGACAATCGGTGGTGGCCAGATTCACGACGCTTGGGAAGCCGTGCCAAACGATGCTTATACTGAGCCAAAATCTGAGCGTGCGGCCGAGGATATAGTGCTTAAATTTGATGGCGGCATTCCTGTAGCCCTTAACGATCAAAAAATCGAGGCGCATCTCTTGCTTTCTCAGCTAAATCAGATCGGCGGCGCTCATAGAATTGGCCGGGGAGTGCATATCGGAGATACAATTCTCGGCATTAAAGGTAGGATCGCTTTCGAAGCCCCGGGACTCCTGATGGTTATTAACGCCCACCGGGAACTTGAGAAGATTACCCTTACAAAGTGGCAACAGATGATTAAAAGTCAGGCCGCGGAGCAATACGGGATGTTTCTGCATGAAGGACAGTGGTCTAATCCTGTCATGCGAGACTTAGAGGCTTTGTTAAACTCTTCGCAAAAGTTTGTTACGGGTGAAGCTAAGTTGCGTTTGGCCGGTGGGCATTTTGAAGTGCTGGGGGTGCGAAGCGAGTATTCCCTGATTAACGCAAGGGCCGCTTACGGGGAAGGCTCAAAACTTTGGAGCCCTGCGGATGCGCGCGGATTCTGTAAGATCTCTGGAATTCAAAACAGCTTAAGTGAGGCCCGCAATGTTAAACTCTAATATTCAGGAGTTAATTGTCTCAAAGACCCAGCTACAGATTGATACCGTAATGGCGCAATATGACATCTGGGGCTCCTTAGCGCATGCCTGTATGCTTCAAAAATGCTGCATTATCGATGCAGCCAAGGCCGCGAAGATTATCTCCGCTCTCTTGGAACTTGAGAAGCTCGCCATAAACGGCGCGCTAAAATTTGATCCTGGCAAAGGCACCCAGCTTAGCCTTGAAGCGTCGGTAGTGGAACTTGCCGGTCAAGAGGCGGGTTTATCGCTTCACACTGCGCGCAGCCGAAACGATCAGGTCATGACCGCCGAAACACTTTATCTGAGGGAGCAAGTCGTACTAGTTGCGGGTGAGGTAAAGGCCGTTTGCGCGGGCTTCCAAGCGCTGGCCGCCAGGGAGCGTCAGACGCCTTTCCCCGGGTATACCCACATGCAACCGGCAAAACCCACGCGCTTTAGTCATTGGTGCATGAGCTATACTGACAGTTTATTTTCGGTGGGCCAGGCACTCTTGCAGTTACTCAACAGATTCGACCGCTCACCACTTGGCGCGGTCGAGTCTTATGGGACCTCGTGGCCAATCGATCGAAGCTATTCGGCCAAGTTGCTCGGTTTTGAAGAAGTTTGGGAGATGCCCTTGGACGCAATCTCTCAACGCGGGTTTTTGCAGCTTAATTTTGCAAATTTGCTGCAGGAATTGACGCTCTTGACCGGTAAGATTGCCTCCGATCTGATGCTTTACACGACCTTTGAATACGGACTGGTAACGCTCGGGGACAACGTCGCACAGCGCTTGCACCCCATCACCGGAAGCTCCGTCATGGCGCAAAAACGGAATCCGGATGCGCTTGAGCTCATTCGCGGCACTGGCGCTCAGGTGTCAGCCTGCACCTTCGCCATCGCCGGCGTGCTACAGAAATTACCAAGCGGATATAACCGCGATTCCCGCGAAGTCAAGGAATTTATCTATATAGCCATAGAAAAAACATTGGCGGCTTTATCAAGTCTAAAGACCGTGGCGGCTTCGCTCGAAGTAAATGCTGCCCGCGCTTTAGAGATCGTGAATTCAAATTTTTCCATCACCACCGATCTGGCGGATTTTTTGGCGCAGCGTTTTAAGATTCCGTACAGGCAGATGTATAAGGTGGTAGGCAGCGCGGTCGACAAAGCCATTCAGAATAACGCCGACATGCAATATGCAATCTCAATCCTTCCCCAGGAGGCGCAAGCTTTAGGGGTTAAACTTGAAGCCGGCCAGGCCGAGTTGAAGCAGGCTATAAATATCGAGTCTGCCTTGGAGCGTCGCACCCATATCGGCGGAACCTGTTTGGCCGAGACAGATAGGCTACTTCAAGCCAGAAACAATCGCCTGAAAGATTTTGAGGCGCAAATTTCGAAATGGTCAGGACGCTTCGAGGAGGCTTATAAACTTACTAAGAGTACTGCTATGGGGATCGTGGCGGGGAATTGAAAGATCACTCCCCTGGTCGTAGCTGCTCAAAAACCTCCGGTAAATTACAAACGCGGCGCAAGGCACAAGTTCTTAGGCCGATAGGCAGCAGCCGGCGCGAGCTGGTGGTGGCTACGCCCTAAACGATAATGCCACTATAACCACCGGCCGACGAGTCGTCGGCGCTACTTAATATCCCTGCTTCGCCCGGGGTTTTTGAGCAGATACCCCTGGTCGACTAAACCATGTGCTTATATTCAGTTATTTCAAGATAATATGCCCCTAAATATCTTCTGCTCAGCGGGAGAAAATCTGTAATCGGATACGAATAGTCGCTTTAGGAATGTCTCATTCGGGCTTAAATCCGCATAACAGCTATATGGCTAACACGGGCAAAGATTCGGGGATGCGGGAGCGGCTGGGCCAGCTCTTTGAAAGTATCTCGCCCGCTTTAAAGGGTGTCTTCGATGCTTTAAAAATACCGGGACGAGGAATGGGCATTCCCGGCGCAAGGGGGCGGCGGGCCAGGGATTATCACCCCAGGCAAGTTGAGGATGACTGCGACGCAATCAGGCGGGGACTCTACATCGACAGCGAGGAAGCTGCACGGTTAAGAGATATTATTGCGCGATGCCAAGCACACCGACTTGCGTGCATACAGGGTCGCCGTGAGCCGGAAGAAGCTGACACCGTTCGCGAGCTGAACAACATAGTAATTAAGCGACTTGCAAAGAAGATTAACGTAATTGCCCCACTCTTTGAGGAGCATTCTGTCGACCGCCATCTTTTGGGCCGATTCACAAAGTTACAGCGGCAGTATGAGGCGCAAGTTGTGGGAGAACTTAACGAGGATACCCCCATGGGGTTATATCGGGAACTCGGTGATTTATTGCAAGATTTGGTGGATGGGCAATTACGCAAAGGTTGGGCACAACACCATGATACTCCCCTCCCGAGTACAGTTACGATTTCGTTTAAGACTGCGCTCTCAAACTGTTACTGGCTTAACTTGATAGATCAGGGTTTAGCTGTTAGCACGATACCGGCGCTCGTTTCAGCTTATATGAAGGTGGTCAATCAGCCCGATTTACAATCAGACGACATGCCTATGCTGTGGGAATTCAGACTTTCGAGACATTTCATCCTCGGCAACTGTCGCTCGGGAGATGACTTTCTGCGTACAATCACATCCAATCTAGAAACGTATGCTGAACTTTTTGGAGATCGCGCCCATTCCTTACTCTCTAACAAGGAGAAGCTAGTATTACCAATCGCGCCAAAACCGGACGACCAATCAGAGTGGGCGTTGGTGCTAGAGCGCGGGAAACACGAGTATGCGTCCGGTGTTCAAATTGGAATTTATGAAAGTGATGCTAACGCACTCGATGAAGATGGTGAGGTCGCGCGGGTCGGCCTGAATTTCTTAAATAACAACGTGCTTGAGATTGTTATAATGCAAGGAGCCTCGCCGGACGGCCTAGTTGTCAAGCTTCGTAATACGGAAGCTATGCGTCTCCATGCGAGGTCGCAACAGCTCGGGCTAGCGCAAAGATTCAGGGTTATTTCAGAGGCCCTGAATCTCTCTAGAGATCTAAGCTACGAGAGTTTGCAACCGGCTGCTCGGACCGCTCTCGATGCGCAGCGCGAAAGATTTAAGCATGACTTCGGTGGCCTCGGGCCAATCGATGCGGTTGTTGCCGCATCAATAAAATGGGCTAGAGTTGCTGGATTTGGTGAAATTCGGGGAATTAGCGACGAAGCCCAAACAGCTTTAAGAGACCAAGAAGGAGATGTCGGCAAAAACATGCTTTATGGATCAAGCTTTGCCAGATTCGGCTTTGCCCCACCTACTGACGTAATGGACCCAACTAGTTCTTGGCGCCTAAATCTAAGAACTTTGACGATTGAATCACCGCTCGGAGATATCACCACTGGCGACGAGAAGGATTATTTCGGTACGGTTCTCTCTCGCAGAAATCCTGGAAACAAAATCGCCTACGAAACCTGGAAAAAGCAAGCGCTGAACGGAACCGGCAATCCACAGAAAGCGCGCGCTTTTTTGGACCGGCTTGCCCCCGCGGCTAGTTCTTTGAAATAGCTTGTGCAAGAACCTTCTTCGGATACATAAGTTTCTCAACGACTACTGAAACACCTTCTCACGAATTCTCCAGTACTGCTTCTGCTTCCTGGCAATCACGTACAGCGGTAGCCTAAAGAGCTCTCTATGTCGAACAGCCTCGTCGATGCTCGTGATCTCGAGCTTACGCTCCGGAAGACGGTTGTGCATTCGCAAAAAGTTGTAATAAAAAACCTTTAAATCTTGGGATGAGCCAAAAAAATAGATCTCACTCAGATGTTGCGCGTTTAGGTCATAGTAACGTATTTCCAAGCGTTCTACCCCGCGTTTGTCGACCTTCTTCTCAAGGGTCATCGAATCTGGCTGCATTACGTGGGCATCCTTAAGCGACATGGCTTCTCTAATCTTGGCTTCATCGTCGATTAATATTTCCCCGCACTTGGCACATTTGCTGGCGCCATAATCATTTTCGGAACCACAGCGGTCGCACAGCACAAAACGGTAACGGAATCCGCATGGCACGAGATCCCCATTCTCTGGATTTTCAACGGCGCCTACACATGTTTTACCAAAATGTTCTAGAAGCGCGCCGGCTTCGTCCCTAATCCCCCAAAAGGAATTAACATGCTCACAGCGTGGACAACTCACCTTAACCGGCACCGATTCAGAAGTGGGCTTTCGTTCGTGGATCTGGGGGCTATAGATATCGTGGGGCACACCGGTGTAATCCAGCACCAGGCAATCGTGTTTCCCGGGAAAGAGTCTTAGCCCTCTCCCGACAATCTGTTGATATAGACTCACGGATTCGGTCGGACGCAAAATTGCTATTAGATCTACATGTGGCGCATCAAATCCCGTTGTTAATACCGAGACATTCACTAAATACTTTATCTTCCTGGAGACGAACTGAGAGATAATGGCGTCACGCTCAGCTGCGGGCGTGTCCCCCACTACCAATCCGGCGCTTTGGGCGGGCAGATAATTTAAAATCTCAGCGGCATGGCGCACCGAGGCGGTAAAGATCATCACCCCTTCCCTATTTTTTGCCATCTCCACGATGTTTTCAATAATGACTGGGGTAATGCGGGATTGGTCTTTCAAAATAGCTTCAATCTCTGCCAAGCTGTAGGATTCACTTCCGGATTGAAGCTTCAAACTTGAGAAATCATAACTGGCCACAGGCGCATCTATCTGGACGGGCGTGGTCAAGAAACCGCCTTCAATCATCTGCCTTAAGGTGATCTCAAAGATGCATTTCTTGAAAAAGCGCGCTTCAACCGCACAGATAAAACCCTTGTAATTGAATTGGTAAATCCAGCCGGTATCTAATCGGTAGGGCGTGGCCGTTAAGCCCAAGACACAGATCTCAGGACTGGCACTTTTAATTTTCTGAATCACTTGTGCATACTGAGTGTCGATTTCGGCAGGCACGCGGTGACACTCGTCTATAACCAGCAGCGAGAAATCGCTAAAAAATTCATCCTCAGCGCGAGCAACCGACTGAATACTGCCAAAGATAACTTTACCGCTAATATCTTTCTGATTCAGTCCGGCCGAATAGATTCCGGCATTCAATCCATACGAGGTAAACTTCGAAGAATTCTGCTCAACCAACTCTTTAACATGCGCCAACACCAGCACACGCCCCCGCGCGATCTTAGCCAGCTCGGCAATCACCAAGCTCTTGCCCGCCCCCGTAGGCAGTACAATAACTGCCGGGTCCTTAGATTTTCTAAAATGCCGCAAGGTGGCCTCGACTGCATCCTTTTGATATGGCCTGAGCTGGTACATAGCGAGGTGTTATAGCAGAAGTGTTGTGGGGCCGCTATTGTGGTGGGGGGGGTGTAGACGGATTTTTCTGGGTTCTGGCGCCCGTTGTTTTGAGCGCCGCAGTAGTTTTAGCTCTATGTGTCCCGCGACACGACCTGGAACAGCACCCGGTCGAGTTTGCAGCACTACCGCCCCGCCGGGATCCAACGGAAAGTGCTCCGTAGCAGCTCGTCTACCACCTCAGGGACGAACTACCACGAGCCTGGCCCGCGCGCTTTCAAGAAGAGTACGGCGCGAACTTAATGCTTCTCCCCTTCCAGAGAGGAGACCCTCTCTTCCAACCGTGAAATTTGGTTTGAAATGACCGAATATTCCTGCTGATTGGTCTCATCTCTTTTGAACAAAGCGTCGAAGTTCTGATCCGTAGTATCAAAACGTTCATTGACTCTTTCTTCAAGTTTTAAAATTCTATCTTCGAGCGGACGTAGCAGCGACTGTATTGCAATCAGGTCTTCGTTTGTAAGTTTCATGCGAATAATGCTCTCACAAGAAAAACATCAATGCAAGAAAAGGCCGGTTAAGTTAACGGCAGCGGCTTTTTTAAATAACATCTAACCCGGCGGCAATTTTGGTCCGCTAACTTCTCCTCTCAGAGACCTTGCGGGAACCGATCTTTCGCAAATCCTGGCCAAGGTTGGCGGGCGTAAGATGGCCTTACGACGCTACACTAGAAATAATTCTTAACTATTTTTAAAAAAAAGCACTTTCGACCGTGATTTTTGACAACTTTTTCTTAATTTTCACGATAAGCTCTTAGAGTAGCGCTTTAGGCATGCACCCTTGAGCGCCATTATTAGGAGTTTAGACCATGGAAGCGGTGACTATCCCTGTTGAGCCGATTTATTCGGAAGAGTTTGATAAGATAAAGGAAGTTGTAGCTCAGACGCCGGATCTTGAGAATCTGATCTTTAAACTTATGTTAACTTGGGCCAACCATATAAGTCTCAAGCTCATTCGCATTCAGGCAGACGGCGAGGACGTTTTGATGATTCAGGCCTCGAAAAAAAGTAGGGGGTATCAGCTTAAGAGCGAGAAAGAGCTTAAGGGCAGTTACTTTATCCGAGTGGATGTTCAGCCTTACCTTCGAATGCATGAGAAATACCATCCTAAACATATCGTCAAGGTGCTTGATGATATCAAGAAGCCCATCGAGAATAGTGAGTGGCTGGATGCACGAGACGCAGAACTTGGGGTTCAGAGATATTGGAAATATGGTGGAACTTGTTACTCCGAGATTCGACCGACCGCCTGCATAAAGATGGTTCTAGGGTACGCCTTAGCTGAGCTGGCCACTGTCCAGATCGATCAGGAGATATTTGAGAGCCAGAGGGTGGCAGTCCTTGATGGCATAAGATTTATCTTCTCTTACTGCCCTCCCAAACTTGAGAGCGCAAGCCTTCGGGAGGAGTTTTGGACATCGGTTGAGCGCGTGCAGAGATTGATTGAGAATCGAGAGCTTGCTCGTGCGGAAAAATCTAAGAAAGCCAAGGCCGCAGAGCAGCTAGAAAAGATTGTGCCGGGCCGCCAGTTGCATTGAGCATGATTGAGCGAGGTCGCCACCCGCTACATAAGATTAACACTCTTGGCGTGGCTGAGACTGGGCATCCCCAGCTTGCATACTTAACGCCTCTGAATTCATCAACCATACAAGGCTACCCATTCCGATCCTTGGTTGAGCGCTGAAGTTTACCAGCGCCATGGTGCCCCGGCCAAATCTCAGATTAGCGTGCGTATTCCGAGAAATTAACAAGCTGCAAAGAAAGGCAATTGAGGGCGCATGCCCCACGGCGCAAACGGTGCTATCCGGATCAAAGTTGCCAAGCTTATCAATCACGCATTCTAAATCGCCGCCCGATTGTAAATCCGCTATGGGATTTGAAAGCGCAATTTTGAATTGCCGCGCGACAATTTCGGCGGTTTGTTTAGCTCGGACGTAATCGCTGGACGTTACTGCATCAATCCGTTTTATGATTGGTTGAATTGTGCGAGCAGATTTGCGAAGCAACTCCTCGCCGACTTTTGTAAGAGGTCGCAACTCATCGCGCATACCCCACTCGGAGCCCGGGCGAAGATCTTCAGCTTGTCCGTGACGTACTAAAAGTAGTCGCATAATCTTCCTTTAATTTCTAAGCTCTCTCGCGCCGAGAATTCTTCTATCGGCTCCCATGTTATACTGTTCCGGAACGAAAGCGCGATCAAGATTGAGCCGAACCAAAATCTCTCCTGCGCGGTTGGGCTCGCTCACATGTCCACCCTCTGGAACGCATTTAAATCGCAAAGGCACGACCTGCGGGACTGTCAAGGTTAAGACCTGCTGCTGATCGTATGGTGACTCAATTTTGGCCGTGACAGCGCCGCCACCTAGACCGGGATGCATAAACTGAAGTCGGAGGCGCGCCGACTGCTCGGCATCGCAGCGAAGCACAAACTGCGCACTTCGCTCAGTCCAGCGCGCGAGCGAGCCATCCATATTCGGCTCCCAAGCATACATGCCGCGCTCCTGGTGATAGTAGTGAATCGCGGCTATTAGCCCAAACAGGGATGTCAATCCGATGCTGCGCAATGGAAAACTGGATTTACGAGGCGTGAGCGCGCTTCCTATCAAAACGGCAGCTAAAATTGAAATTTCATTAAATTCCAGATGCGGCCCAAGGAGCAGCAGCAAGCCTAAGCAATAAACGCTTGCGCGCTCCGTCTTGGTTGAGCTGGAGTTTAGACGCAAGTTCAAAATAGTGAGAATCAGAGCCACCGCTCCAAAAAACCCAAGCTCTGCTAAAATTCCCAAATAGAAATTATTTGGATTATCTGTCCAGGCCCCGGTCCCAAGCTGAAGCACTCTTGCGTATTCAGGCACATAATTTCTATAGGTTGAAAGTCCGATGCCAAAGAAAGGGTGATCGTTAAAAACCGCCCAAGAGATTTTAGAAAATACTAGCCGACTAAAGAGGGCAGCCCTGGCGGTCTCGAAATCTAAGGTCTCAACCACTCGCGTTACTCCCGTTGGGAGCGACAACAGCACACTGGCATAAGACTCCGGAGCGTTTAAATGCCAGAAATTAATTAGCGCTACCGCTACGGCAAAGGCCGTTACCGCCGAATATACGTAGATGCGCTTATGCGAGAAGGCCACAAAGATCACGTAAAAGAATATCCCGGCGAAATAACTTCTGGAGCCCGAAAAGGGGGCGACGACAAGCAAGAGCGCAAACACTACTACACTTAGCCATTTTCCAGCTCCACTCCGTACGGCGATGCCACTCAAGACAAGTGGCAGAGTTAAAACCGCAAATATACCGAACGCGTTCGGGTCCGAAAAAGTTCCTGTAAGACGATGCAAGCTGTCCCAATATGCATTCTGATTGATAAACAACGCGGCCTTGGGGGAAAAGAGCTGCAACGAAGAGATCAGTAGCGCGAACAACAATCCCAACAGTAATCCGCTTTGAAAGCTTCTGCGGGAATCTTGGCTCTGCCAAAAAAATGAAATTAGGTAGAAAAACATCAGCCAGCGAGCTAACGCTTCCAGGGATAACAACCAAACCGGCGCAGCCGAACTTGCCCAAAGGCTGAGTTTAACAAGACTTGTAAAAGGAACGGCTTCGGAAATTCCCAGCGCCTGAAGTTCGGCCAGGTCGGCTGATGCGGCAGCCATCGAAAGTCCCGCACACGCCAATGAAATAACAAAAGGTCCCGCCCATGCTATAGAAGGACGGACGCTCTGTGAGTCAGATGCGTAAAAAGTTAAGAACGCCAGCGCGACCACCAGGGAAACTTCATGTCCAATTAGCGGCATGAGCGGCAGAGAGGCTCCCAGTAAGTAAAGCGCGCCGCGCAGCTTAAAGCGCGAGTAACTAAGGCCTGCAAGGGAAAGACCGAGCCCTAACGCAATTGGCGCCCCCGGCCAGCCTGCGCGCAGGGTGGCGATAAGCAAAAATGGAAATAGCATTAAGCGACACATTTTACAGTGTTAGCCTAAGACGGCTTGGGAACTTTTGCGAGCCCGCAATTTAGGCAAGAGCTTCATTGTTCCTAGGCGGCCGCTAACTCGAGGATGAGGAGGAAGAAGATGATGACGACGAGGAAGACGACGATGACGAGCTATCGGCGGCATCCCCCACGCTAACACCATCGTTCACCAAGCTATTAAACTGAGGGTTTGCGATATCAAATTCTATACTGTTATCAATTTCCGGGTCGTCAACATCCAAGTCAACTTCAATATCGGTCGGGCCGATATTTGAGGCCGCTTGAAGTTGCACAACCACATCGCCGGAGCTGCTCTCCAAAAATTGATCAATATTAAGGTAATAAACCAGATAGGTGTACTTATCATCTGAGAGGCTTAGGTCTGGTGCGGTATCAAAAGGGATATCATCGATGATTAAAAAAGAGCTATCCGCTACATATGAGAAAGCTTTAAGCGCTCTAATTTTTAAGACAAAGGTTTGGCTTGTGACGTTGTCAAGTTGCACGTCAACCGTCAGGCGGTCGCCGCTGTCAATTTTGTTCGGATAGGCGTTCACAAAAACATCTGGTAACTTCTCTGCGCCCACATCAGGAGTATCGCTGCCACCGCCACCCCCTCCGCCAAGCCCACAGGCCGTCATGAGTGCCACTAAGATGCAGAGAATTACGGAGTGTTTAAGGTATGTTTGCATGAGCGTCCTTTGAACTCCCGCTATACTAACAGGGATTGCGGCGTACGGAAGCCAGTGATTTGTAGGTAATTGCTGATAAACTCAGGGTGGTTTTTCTCTCCGTGACCTCCGTGTTCTCCGTGGTTAAATTCAAATCGTGGCAACTACAAATTCCTGTTTTTCCTTTCGAAATCAAGAAATTACAGCATCACCTCCACCTTTCTACCGGACAGGCATGGCCAGCGCGACTCGCCCCTAAAAAGATGTAATAATATCCAGGGCTTAGCGGAAATTAATTAGTACACCAGCGAGCCCATATTGCGCATAACTAAGATGTAAGTGAGGTTTAGTAGTTGTGGTAAGATTGATTCGCAATGATTAACTTGCAAGGTTTAGAAAAGCTAGTTCTTTTAATCGCTCAGGAATATCTAAGGCAACCGCCTTGGTGGAGCTTACTAACCTTTGGTGTGGCCGGTACCATACTGATGATCGTCGAGTGGTACAAACGCCGCGAGACCATGGTGCCGGGCTTGATCGGCATCGTTTTGCTTTTCGTTACTGCCGCCCACTACGGATACGCTTACGAAACCATAAAGCTGATAGAGCGCATGCTTTATGCGCTGAATTTTGAAGGTGGAGTCTCCCCTATTCCTTTTGGGCTCGAGCCCATTTTTGATAAATTCGTAGCCCCGGCTTCAAAGCGTTTCCCGTACGAGGAAGGTTTTTTAATTTCAGTCCTCCTATATCTGGCCTCATTCGCATTTCTCAGCTGGAAGGAGTACAAACGCACCGGCACACTTGTTGAAGAGATCTCAGTATCCGAGTTGATGAAGGAGCCCCATCGCAGACCCAAAAGATCTCGCACGAACGAACTTGGCTCCGGTGACCTGGCTTCGACTGAGCAGATTGCCAAGTGGATACGCCCCAGCGGTAAGCCCAACGATACTGTTTTCCCAGTTCAGAACTTGCGCGGCACCCAAGGTATCGCCTTTAAATCGGCCAATATCTATCTGCCAGCCGAGGAACGTAACAAGCATATCCTTACGATTGCCAAAACCGGTAGCGGTAAGACGTCTCAAATTATCTTGCCGATACTGTATAGCGATTGTTTATGCCCAAATCGCTCCACCATCGTAATAGATTCAAAACCTGAGATGTGGAGTAAGCTTGCGGGTCTCTGCTCGCGCTATAATCCCAAGAAAAAGATCTTACTCTTTAACCCCCTAGACCGCGCCCGCAGTTTGAGCTGGAATATCCTTGGAAAAATCGAAGACGATACAGATTGCAAACTGATCGCTAATACCATTATTCAAGCCACCGACGTTCCTAGCGCCAAATCCGACAGCCCTTTCTTTAGAAACAACGCTTTGGCGATTTTAAACTCAGTCATGATCGGTCTCTTGCACGATCCCAACGAGAAGCTCTCGATGCCCCGTATCCACGAGCTAATACAGTCCGGCATGAGACCGCTTTGCGATTGGCTCGAGTCACACCCGCACGCTTTGAGAAACACACGCACCTTCGTGGAGCTTGTGCGCTCGGGTTCGCAAAACGCCGATACCATAATGTCAGAGCTTTCGATGCGTATCGCTGCGTGGGATCTGACGGCCATTCGCGCCACAACTTATTTGGACGAGCTCGATCTTGAAACTCTGATATCGGACCCAACTTTATTCATAGTTGAGTTCAGAGAATCTGAAATCGAGATGTTGCGCCCCATGGCCAACGTGATCGTAGTCGAGATCATGCGCTATCTGACCAAGCGCGCAGAGACCATGCCCAACAACGCCTTACCGCGTCCTGTGAGTTTGGTGATAGACGAGTTTGCAAGTTCGATCGGGCGCTTGCCTGACATTCATGTTAAGCTAAACACCTTACGATCCAGAAACGTTAGCATTGTTGGCGCGATTCAGTCGATCTCACAGGTGAAGGCCAACTACGGTGATGATGCCGACTCGGTCTTGGCCGGGTTTAACACCAAGATCTTAATGCCCTCACTCGATGTGCAAGACGCCGAGTGGGCATCTAAAGAGACTGGTCAGATGACCATCCGCTTCCAAACTCTATCGACCGGTAGCAACAAGAAGCTAATCGAGTGGTTTGCAAGCAAGAACGATTCTACCCAAGAGCAGGTGCAGCAGCGGGCCGTGCTCACGCCGGACGAAATCGGGCGCCCCACCGACAACATCGCCACGATCTTCTTGCCAAAAACTCCTGTTTTCCAAGGCTTTCTAACACCGTACTTTAAAGTGGCCGAGATGCGAAAGCGCATCTCGGAATCTGAAGCGCTTAGCGTCGAGGTTTGTTTACGCACTGAGCCGATCCCTTATGAGGAAAAACTGCCGCAGGCTGGAAGCGCCCCTGCTTCTGCCGCGGGCGCTGGTGGCTTACCGGCCGGTATCACCAATACGAAAGGATGGACCGACGAACAGGTCATAAAGAAACTTGACGAGGTCAAGAAAAATCTGGATTGGGAAAACACCACCGGTAGCGCGCGTAAGTGGTGGGAAGCTTTTGAAAATGAGAATAAGCATCGCATGGCTCTGGTGCTGCGTTTGGCCGAAGAGCTTCA
>CAZVWV010000062.1:0-1226 GCA_964631745.1 uncultured Bdellovibrionales bacterium | reverse complement strand
GTTAGAAAAGCCACCGTCACGGAATTTTTCTTAGCTTACGTCTACAGTAACACCGACAACATCCAGGCTAATTTGTGCTACCTAGATTACACCCGCCTTAAGAAAGAGGAAGAGAAGCGTAAGAAAGAGCAGGCGCAAAAAGCCAAGGAAGAGCGCGAGAAGCAGACTAAAGAAGCCGAAAGTGCCGCGGGCGGCAGCAGAGACAGCGCCGGCACCACGCAGGCTGCTGCGTAGTAGTAGGGCTTCAAGCTTGAAGCGCCGCGCCTCATTCCTCAAAACGTCCTTAGAGTCAGACCTCCATAAACCCGAGAGGATTCCGGAATAAATTCAAAAGCGCCACTGGATCAAGCACCGAACACCTCAAATCCAGCACGAGCAAAATGGTCGTGGAAAGAAAATACTTTCGCCAATCCCTTTCTTTTCATAATCGCGAACGAAAGGCAGTCTGTGAAACTAATCTTTTGATCCGCATATTTTTCAAAATAACTGAGTGCCTCGAATTCGTCATCATGGTTGGTGCGAATAATCTCGAGCTGTTTTGAGCCAAATAAATTTCGTCCACGTTCTGCCGCAAAAGAGTAGTCTGCGCGCCGTGCCAGTAGAGTGAGGGTTTCATCCATGATATGGTTGCTCGTGCAAAGGCTAAGTTTCTCAGCTTTAAGCCACAAACGTTTAGCCTTCAAATAGAATTAATCCACAGTTATATACCTGGCAATAAACGCGCCGGTATCTACAAACAGCATCAGTCCTCTCCATAAAGATACTTATCATGATTTTTTGCTAAATCGCTGGGAACTTTGCCGCGAAACACAGCCTTATCGCTTGTAAAGGTGTCGTACTGTTCCTCCTCCTGAAGCATTTTTTCAAGTGAGCGCCTTACCAACTCTCCAAACGACACCTGCTTGCTGCGAGCGTATGCATTCGCCTTTTCACGTAGAACGGAAGGTAGCATCAGTGTGGTGCGTTTCATATGCATGCCTAATGACATATACATAGCCTTCTAGCAACCAAAAAGTAGGTGTTCTTATAAGAATCCGCTCACGAGGGCGCAATCTTGGCGAACCCTCAATCGCACCTTTGCATTTTGCCCGGAGCTTTTGAGTAGTTACCCTTAACAGTATTTGCTCAAAAACCCCGGGCGAAGCAGGGGTATTAAGGAGCGGACGATTCGGACGATTCGTCGGCCGGTGGTTATAGTGGCATTATCGTTTAGGGCGTAGCCACCA
>CAZVWV010000061.1:0-20932 GCA_964631745.1 uncultured Bdellovibrionales bacterium | reverse complement strand
AGTTCCACTCGCGATCGCCGCCGCTACAACTGCCATTCACGATGGTGCTACTCATTACTTTAAATCCGACATTAAACAGTTCTTTACGCAGATCCCGCGAAAAGAGGTTGTAGAAAAAATTGCGCGTATTGTTGGTGATCAAAAATTTGTAACTCTCTTAGACGGAGCAACGAATCTTGAGATCTCCAATCTAGGCTCGATTCCAGCGGAGCTTCAGCACTTCTTTGATTTTGATTCTATTGGCACGCCGCAGGGATGCTGTCTCTCCCCGCTATTTGGCAACATACTACTTAGTGACTTTGATACGATGATGAATTCAGGCGATATCAGATGCCTACGATATTTGGACGATTTCATCATTTTTGGCCCCAATGAAAGAGCCGTACGAGCAGCATTCAAGCGGGCCCTCACAAAGCTTAAGGAGTACGGCCTTGACGCATATCAGCCAGAGACCGATCCTAAGAAAGCTTCCGTCGGTGACACGAAACGAACCTTTGAATACCTGGGCGTTGAAATTCAAGGCTCGAAACTTAGACCTTCACAAGATTCAGTAAAGAGATTGTTGTCCGCCGTTGACGCCATGCTAACGAGCGCCAAACGATTCGGGAAATCGGAACCACCAGCGCATCCCGATGAAACATCTTCACTGATTGGTGTTTTTCAGCGTGTACACAACAAACTAAAGGGATGGGGTAATCAATATTACTTTTGTAATGACGCTGGGTCCATGGCACAGATCGACAAGCAGATTGATCGAATGATCGACGAGTTTCGAAGTAATTACGCCAAGCGCCAAAGACTTATCGAAGAAAGAAGTGATAAATCCCTTAATTATTCACGCCGACTTCTTGGAGTTCACCTCCTAACGGATAGCAATTAAGCCAACTCGAGCCACCCTACTTTTGCAGTTCGCTTTCTGGTCCAAGTCGATCTCAATAGTGTTTGATAGTTGCTTTGGGATCGAACTAGTACTGAAGATTAGTGTTGGGGGGCTTCGCCCTGTGTGGCACTGCTCTTATCACCATCGGCAGGCGTGGTCGCCTGTGCTCCGAATGTTTTGAGCGATTAGACGGCCATCCGTCTAACCTACTGATATTTTTCAGAGCACTCCACTAGCGGAGTGGGCTGAAACACACCGAGCCGGTTTGGCTTAATTATTTTTGAGAAAGCGATTGAACTTTTCTTGATTCTGGCTATGTTCCAGAGGGGAACCACACAAAGCTCCCCGGCGAAGAAAGCCGAGATATGAAAGCGCAGCCAAGGAGCTGCGCCTTCAGGGTGACAGCTATTCTACAACCACACGACAAGAAAAATTAGTGCCTAGGGCCGGAATCGAACCGGCACGCCCCTTTCGAGGCCCAGGATTTTAAGTCCTGTGTGTCTACCAATTCCACCACCCAGGCATGATTCTGAAAACTATTAATGGAATCGGGGAGATATTAGTCCAAATCTGGCGCGTGATCAATCCGGGGGATTTCTTGGATATGATTCGTAATATTGGGTTACGAATTTGCGGGGGTTAGGGGCAGCTCTAGGATAAAGGTTGTGCCTTTGCCTAATTCGCTCTCGAATTTGACGCAGCCTCCGTGACGTTTTTCTATGCAATTCCTTACCATGGGTAGTCCTTGGCCGGTACCTCGGCCTACCTCTTTAGTGGTGAAGAAGGGATTGAAGATCTTGGAACGGATGGCTTCGGGTATGCCTCTTCCGGTATCGCTCACGCATATCTGAACTTTGTCGCCGCAGTTCTTGGTGCTGATAGTAATTTTACCTTTTTGCGTGGCCCACTTTCCAGTGACGTCCTCTATGGCATGCGCGGCGTTGACGATTACATTTAATAGCGCTTGGTTGAACTCGCCAGCGTAGAGCGGAACGGCAGGCAAGCTTCGGTCTAGATTGATTTCCAACTCGGCTACATATTTCCATTCATTGGTCGACACTGTCACCGTACTTGCAACGGCGTCGTTAATATTGGTGCTACATTTATTGTTGTTCTCAGGGTGAGAGAACTCTTTCATGGCTTTCACGATTTGGGCCACGCGCATCACGCCATCTATCGACTGCTGAATGGCTTTGGGCACCTCCTCTCTTATGTACTTTAGATCTAGCTCCTCTTTAGACTTATTCCAAGCCTCGCTGAACTCCGGCGGAACTGCCCCGGCTTTCTCCGTGGCCACGTCGACTTGGTCCAACAATATTCCAATAGAGCCGAAGGCCTCCGCCAAGAAACTCGTATTATCGCCCACGTACTGAATGGGGGTGTTGATTTCGTGAGCGATACCTGCCGCCAGATGCCCGATAGATTCCAACTTTTGCGCCTGTAATAAGCGCATCTCAAGCAGGCGTTGCTCCCGCAGGTCATGCCCTACGCATACCATTCCACCGGCGCCGTCTTGCCCGGCTTTTAACAAAGTGCAGGACATCAGTACGGGCACCTTGTTCCCGTCCTTTGTCAAAAATTGAACCTCCCGCTTAAAGCTCGCGCTCGGAACGTCTTGCACGATTTCGTAGATCTCCTTACCCCCGATGCTACAATAGTTTCCAAGATCCGAGCCTAACAGCTCTCCTCTTTCGTATCCAAGTACTTCGATACTGGTGTTATTGACAACCGAAACTACTCCAGCTGAATCTGTCACAATCAAGGCATCCCCGAGAGTTTCCAGAATACCTTTCAGATATGAGTTGATATTTCTAAGCTGCTCCTTCTCGGAGTAAAGCTCGCGCGTCTTGTTCTCCATCATGGCTTCTAAAAGTGCCACTTTGTGCCTCTCTCTGGCTAGAGCTCTGTCTAGGTTCTTCATTATATGGCCCTGCCGAAATCTATCTCGAACATGCATGTCTTTGTACTGGCCTCGTCTAGCAAGATTTTTTTTACTTCAATTTTGATGCCATAATAGTCCGCCAAGCCCAGCAGCAATCCATCGACCAGATCATAGAGCTTGCGTTTGGAAACGTAAGTTAGTGAGAGCTTGTTTGCGCTGATTTCTTGCACAACAAACACCGGTGGCTGCGCGTCCCGATATAGTTTTCTGGCCTCAACATGAATCATATCGTTAAGTCCGATTAAGACTGATTTGGCATCAGGAAAGCGTTCTCTAAAATTAGGAAGTTTGTCGGCTAGTTTTGCGAAAGTGAAACGCCCCAGGTTTTTTAACAATATCGGAAGGCTCAAACGGAATCGTGCGCACCCCTTTTCGAGCATCACTAAGAGATCACTGTCCGGATAGGTTGCCGGTCCAACAAAAGGCTCCTTGGTGACCAAAGCTTCCTTGCATTCCGTTAAATGATCTTCAAAACTGTCGCGGCCGTACTGATCTACGACAAAATCTTCATAGATATTAAAGATCTCACCTTTCATCGCCCTTATCTCCTACGAAACGCCAAAATGTTTCTCTGTCGCATCTAGCTCGCTGATTACCTCTTTGAGAACAGTATCCAAATCTTTGCCTTTATCTTCCAGCACGATCTCGCCGTGACTGGCACGCTTAACATGTGAAATGCCCGGATTCTCCCGCTCCAGTGCGTTGATGTAACTGGATTGCATCTTCATCACCTCCAGCATGCGTTGGCTGTGGGTCATCAAGGCGCGATGTTTTAGCCCTTCCCGAATGGCGATGGCCAACTCAATCTCATTGCAGGGCTTTGTAAGAAAGCGAAAAACTTCTCCCAAATTTATGGCCCGCAAAGCCGTTTGCAAGGTAGCTTCGCCGCTTAACATTATCCGCACTATTCCCGGATATTTCTCCCGAATCTGAGCAAGCAAAGTTGTGCCGTTTATCCCAGGCATACGTTCGTCACTGACCACCAGATCAGCTTTAATACCTTGGAGTAGTTCCAGACATGCTCCGCCAGAATTCACGGTGGTTATGTGGTAGGGCTCCTTGTGTAAGACTCTCGATAATCCCTCAAGTAATCTGGAATCATCATCAACTAATATTACAGTGACCATAGTGTTACTCCCTATCAACAGTGGGTAAACGACAATCTACCGAAATGGGCTCGCGCAGCGCCTGAAGCGCGGCATATCCACTCAGGCGCTTTAGCAAAATTTCGCTCACGACCACACCCCTTCCGAGTAACAAGCGACCATCCTGCGTGAAAACATCCGCCATTAATCTCTGCCCCACACAAAGCTCGCGGGCCTTGATCTCATAAACCTCCCCCACCTTCGGCTTGTCAGCGCTTGGGGACTCGAATCCTTTCAACAAAGCTAAAAGTTTGGGATCGTAACGCCCCTGTGCGACTTGCAATCGCAGGAGCGCGGCAGCCAAATCACCCCCAGCCACTAAATGTGAGCTGATCCCGAGAACTAGATTTACGACTCTGGCGCCCAGTGGAATACTCTCGCCCTTAATATCTGTTGAAGGATAGCCGCTGCCATCGTAGTTTTTGCCTGAGTAATACACGAGCTCTGCTACCCCATGCAGTCTGGGAATATTATTAATGAGCCCCTTTGAGGTCTCGGGGATCTCCTCAACCATTTTAGTCTCTGCCGCACTCAGGCCCTGCCCTTCTCTGACCTTGTTCCTTAGCGAATCAGGTATGAGTGCCCACCCCAAGCCCGACAACATGGTCGCCAGCTCAATCTCCCAAGCAGAGTCGATCTTTAGGGCGCTACAAATTTTTCGAATTAACGGACGACACTCGGAGGCTTTGCTAAAAGTCTCTGGATCGCTGATGCTTAAAATATCGGTTAAGACTTTAATGCTACCACTCAATGTATTCTGCAATAGGTCTCGCTCGGCGGTCTGAAGCCGATATTGCGCCACGGAATCGGTCAGGATGCGCTCCATATCGAGCGAAGAACAGGGCTTTGTCAGAAATCGAAAGATGCTCCCTTCGTTGATGGCTTTTACCGCGGTGCCTTGATCGGCGTTTCCGGTAAGCATTATGCGCACCGTAAGCGGATGGGTCTCTCTAACCTTTTGCAAAAATGCGATACCATCAACACCGGGCATGCGCATATCAGAAACAATTACGGCGAAATTCTGCCCGGCTGCGATTATCTCTAGGGCCTTTTCGGCCGAGGTCGCAATCTCCAACTCAAACTTGCCGCGTAACGATCGCTTAAAGGCTTCCAAGATATTTGGCTCGTCGTCGACGCAGAGTATTTTTAACCCGGAGGTCTGGGAACTAATCTTTTCCATCGTCCCTCCAAGGGGTTTCTAAAATTCCACGATAAATTGATTCTGGAAATCCCCAAAGCGCTAGCAGATACGCGCCTGACTTACGTTTTGATTTCTCGTTGATAACATTGGCAGCCTTAAAGTCCACGCCACTAGGGGGTTTAATGATCGAACCCAACTCATAAAATATTCCGGCCCAATACGCTTCCGTGATGGCTAACGGAGTTCTGGTTTTTGCGATTTCAGCAAAGGCATGCGCTCGACGAATTCCGCGGTGCGAGAGCTGTATAAGGTCTATTCCGTTAAATTTGGAATCGACCGGGTAAAAAAGCTCCTCCCACATCAACTTCTCAAGTATTTCATGTCCCAAGGTGGCGAAGGCCTCAGGCAAACTATTGTAGTTAAATCTCTCGCGACGGGAGGTCGAAACCACCAGATGCATCATCTGGGCTGAGATACCTATATCGCCCTGCGCTACCTGCCATAATCGTGCGCTGTAATCGTTATTCTTTAACAAGCTTACGAATTGCTCGAGCAGCTCTCGCCGACACGGCAACCTTGTTACTTTGGATATGGCCGAGCGCATGATCGCATTGGGAATGATGCTGCGAAGTGATTTCAACTTGTGCATTAATTCTTTCAAGCTCTCCGGCCTGAACGGCTTGGGCAGATATTGATGAGTTGAGGGCAAAGCTCTGATGAGCGACTCAGCGCTGGCCTGGCCAGAAAGAATAATTCTAACGGTGTCCGGGAAGCTCTCGCTTACGCGAGCGAGCAATTCACCACCGTCCATGCCGGGCATGCGCATGTCGGAGATCACCAAATCGAATTTACTCTGGTTTAGGAGATCCAGGGCTTGCATGCCATCGCTGGCAAATTCAAATTTGAACTCACTCCGCAATGGCCGAAGACTGCGCTTCAAACCAGAGAGCAGATGGGGCTCGTCATCGACAAATAATACAGATTGAAGGCCCGTCATATACTTCTCCTACAAAGATATAGAGCAAGGCATGGGCCAAGGTTTACGGGCTGCGCCTATCTTATAAGAGTCTGCTAATGCAGCGCTTTTTCTGGAGCTATAAATAAAGGTATTAGTGGGATGTAATTGTTACAATGCGGCTTGGTAAAAGTTACACGATTGTCCCGCCACCCAAAACTTCACGATTCTGCAGATCGTAAAGTACCGCGGCCTGGCCGGGCGCGACTACGCACCAGTTTTCTAGAAATTCAACTTTGGCAGAGCCAAAGGAATTTATCTCGACTGAAGCACGCGCGCCTGCGTGTCTGTGCCGCACCTGGGCCAAGGCTTCGAAGCGATGGGGCAACGTACTCTCGCCGATCTCTTTCAACAAACCGGGCGAGACCCATGAGCATTCCTTTATAAGGAACCCTGCGCGTTCGAGCTCCTTTTTTTCACCAACAATAGCGGCGTTTCGAGCCGGGTCGATCTCCAATATATACAGCGGCGATTCCCGTCCTCCAAGGCCGAGCCCCTTGCGCTGCCCAACCGTTAAGGATTCAATTCCGCTGTGCTGCCCAACCACGGTTCCATCCGAACGCATTAGCGGTCCGGCTCCGCGAGATTTTCGCCCAATTTTTGAGATAAACTCAGCCACCGTACTAGACACAAAGCAGATATCTTGGCTCTCTGCCTTTTCTGCCGTACCCAGACCGTTCTCCCGGGCGATCTCACGCACTTCTGGTTTGGTAAGTTCGGCCAATGGGAATAGGGTTTGAGCCAACTCCGACTGTTTTAGTCCGTACAAAAAATAGGTCTGATCCTTATCGGTGTCCTTAGGGCGCATGAGGTGATAACCGTCCGCGCGTTTTTCGACTTTGGCGTAATGTCCGGTTGCCAGCAGGCCGCACCCGAAGGCCTGAGCACGATCACGAAGTTCCCGGAACTTGACCTTGTTGTTGCAATCTATGCAGGGATTGGGCGTTAGCCCTTGTGAATAGGCCGCCACAAATTTATCGATCACCTCTTTCTTAAAGGTCTCTTCGAAATCAAAAACATAGTACGGCACCTCAAGTTTGCTGGCCACCATGCGCGCGTCAGTAAAGTCATCCGGCGCGCAGCAACTTCCTTTGCTGCACGAGCCGCCGCCCTTGCGATAATCCCAAACCTGCATGGAGATGCCCACCAACTCGTAGCCCTCTCGCCTGAGAAGAAGCGCTGCCACACTGGAATCAACGCCGCCCGACATGGCCACGACCGCGCGCCGCTCCAAATTTTTTGCAGAGCTCTGCTCAAGCATTGCCGACTCTCAGGTTACTTCGAAAGCGCATGATACTCTCCGATATTTTCTGGCAGGCCAACTCTACCCCTTCCATGTCAAGGCTGGGATCTACGCTGATTCGCAAACACTCCTTGGCTTCGCGCGCATTTAACCCCAGGCTCATTAAAACGTGAGAGGGTTCCGGTTTTCCTGACGAACAGGCGGCGCCGGACGAGGCCTGAATTCCTTCAAGGTCTAGGGCCACAATAAGATCGTCCGCCATAACGCCCGGAATCCTAAGACAGGAAGTGTTGGCTATTCTGCGCTGGTTCCGGTCCAGAATCTGCACGTCACTTACCGTGTCGAGAAGGCTGTTCTCAACAAAATCTCTATATTTTGACATACGGCTTATTCGATTCACTAGACTTTGAGTCACAAAAGTGGCCGCCAACCCAAACGACACTATCCCCATTACATTTTCAGTACCGGCGCGGCGCTTTAGCTCCTGGGAGCCTCCCACTATTAAGGGATGAAGCTCGGTAGAACGCCTAACGATCAAGGCGCCCGTGCCGCTCAGCGCGCCGATCTTATGTCCGGAAATGCTAGCTAGATCCAGATCGAGTGTGGCCAAATTGATCGGCATTTTACCCAGCGCCTGTACCAGGTCGCTGTGAATCACAACCTTTGGATTCCTCGCCCTCACAAGCGGAAGAATAGCTGCCAGATCAAAAACTCTTCCAGTTTCGTTATTGGCGATCATGATTGAGACAAGTGCGGTGCGCTCTGTGATTCGATCCAATAATTCTTCAAGCCAGGTGGCAGAGCTCGGATTGACAAAATGAACTTTGTGACCTTTTCGTACAAGTCTCCTAAGCGGCTCAAGCACGGACGGGTGCTCCACAGCTAAAGTTACAACTTCGTCTGTGGACCGGTCGGCAGCAGTATCCCAGAACTGCGAAAGCATCGCGGTATTGTTGGATTCGGTGGCACCGGAGGTAAATACCAGCTCATAGTCCTCGTTGCTACCTAGCGCGCAAAGTATCTCGTCACGACTATTTTCTATCAGCGCCCGACTTCGCTGACCGCCGCGATGGACAGAGCTGGGATTTAGCCCCAGATCTATGTCAAACAGAGCCGTTCTTACTTGGGGTAAAAGGCCGGCGGAAGCGTTATAATCAAAGTTAATTTCCTGTTTCATTTCAGTAGCTTATCGAGGCAGTTGATTCCTGTGCCGCACAGTATAGCAGAATTCGAGGCCCAAAGGCTAAGTATTCGGCTTAGAAATCCCGAGAAACCATATAGGAAGTATGCCATCAGGATTAACAGCCATCATATCCGCAGCAGCGGCCAAAGCGCAGCCCAACCCACAGCTTCAACCACAGGTTGTGAACCAGGCCAACGTGGCCAGCGATGCCGCCAAAGTTGCGCAAGCTACTCAGGCCCAGGTTATCAGGGAACAGGGCCGCGTAAACGAATCGAGACCCACCATACAGGTACCCTCCCGTGTTGAAAGAAACGAGAAAGGTCGCCGAGCCAAAAGGCAAAGCGAGGGAGAGGATAAGACCACGCGGGCCAGTGCTGCGCCGGTCGGCAAAGATAAGATCGATCTGGTCGCCTGAAAAATTCCATTGAAAGTACGCAAATCGAGGAAACTTCCGTAAATATTTCACGATACATTATTATGAGGCGAAGTTATCTCGCATTTATGGCCATTTATTCGATGGCGATTATCTTCAAAGCTGTTGTAAGGATCTTGCCGGGCCCTACTCCAGATTACCGGCCGGAATCGCTGATGCAGGGCGATCTGCATGAGACCACATTGGCGCTAGGTCAGAAACTGAAGCTCTCTTCGGTGGGCTTGTATGAACTGGAACTAATAAATGGTGTGAGCGACACGCTGGCTCAAAATATATTACTAAGTCGAGTCCAGGTCCTTAATTCGGCCCGGCACGCTATTAGCTATGAACGCGCGAAATCATTGGAGCTCGTGCATGGTATTGGTGAAAAGACTGCCAAGAAACTGGATAGTGTTATTGCGCTGGAATAAAAAATTCATACCGCCGGCCTGAAGGCCTTCTCACACCTCAGCCGCGATCTGCGGCTCCATCTCGATAAAAGCCTGATGCAATACACGCACTGCAATCTCGCAGTATTTGCGCGGGACGACTACGGAGATTTTAATCTCGGAGGTGGAGATCATCTCAGGGTTTATATCCTCTAAGGCCAGGGCCTCAAACATTTTGGCTGCTACGCCGGTATGATAACGCATGCCGATTCCCACCACGGAGACCTTGGCGATATCGCGTTCAAGCGAAGCTCCTTCGGCCTTCAACTGCGGCAACATGGATTGTACTAGAGTTAGCGCTCTGGAGCTGCTCTCATCCGGCACTGTAAAACTTAGGTTTGTAATACCTTTGTCAGCGCCGCTCTGCGTGATCATATCGATAAAAATATTTTCCTTTGCAAGGGTCGAGAATATTAATTCAAGCGCGCGCACATTCGAGGGCAGCCGAAGAACGGTAAGTTTCGCCTCATCAACTCTGTAAGTAACCCCGGTAACAATGGGCTTTTCCATAAGCTCCTCCTCTTTTACAATCCAGGTTTCTGGTTTTGGATTAAATGTCGAAAGCACAACCAGCGGTACTTCGTAGCGCATTGCAAAGTATACTGAGCGCGCATGCAGGACTTTTGCACCAAGGCTTGCCATCTCAAGCATCTCTTCGTGACAAACTCGCGCCAAACGCTTGGCTTGCTTGCAGATTCTAGGGTCGGTTGAATAGACCCCTTCGACGTCGGTGTAAATGTAACAAGCATCGGCCTTAAGCGCGGCGGCAACGGCTACAGCGGTGATGTCCGAACCTCCGCGTCCGAGCGTAGTGATATCGCCTTCAGGGTCGACCCCTTGGAATCCTGCGATTACCGGAATCTTTCCCGATGAGAGGACAGAGCGCAGTGCTGAACTATCGATCTCTTCGATGCAGGCATTCAGATGCTTTTCATCGGTAAAGATCCTAGCTTGCTGGGCGTCCATACTTTTCGCGGGAAGGCCCACGCAATTTAAAGCCATCGATAGTAGTGCGGTTGAGGCTTGCTCACCTGTAGCAAGCAGCGCATCCAGCTCGCGCGGGTCTGGCTCCGCTACGCAGCTTTTGGCTAGCGCAATTAGGCGATTAGTTTCGCCCGCCATGGCGGAGACGATTACCACTAGTTGGGTGTCGGGATGACGGCCCCTATACTCGGATACTAGCTTAGCAACGCCCCGAATCCTATCAATGTCCCCAACTGAGGTACCGCCGAATTTTTTCACGACTAGTTTCATCACGCTCATCATAGACAAATTATTGGATAGCTTCAAATCCGTGTAATGGGAAATAATGACTATCTTGATGGGAAGTCTTTTCACCACCAAGGCACAAAGTCACAAAGGCACTGCGTGATAGGCCGACAGGCAGCAATAGGTGCGAACGGATGGTGGCTGTCGCCCTAACAAGCAGTGCCACTATAACCACCGGCCGACGAGTCGTCGGCGCTACTTAATATCCCTGCTTCGCCCGGGGTTTTTGAGGAATTACAAAAAAAAGTAACTACTCATTAACCCCGGGTAACTCCATATATGAATTGGCCCCCTCCGTGTAACTCCGTGTCCTCAGTGGTGAAACCATTCAGGATTTTTACCACGGAGGACACGGAGTTACACGGAGGGGGAAACCACCCTGAGTTTATGAGCAATTACAAAAAAAACATCTAACCGCTCAAATTCTTTGTCGATTTTCCGAAACTTGCAAGCCCCCAGGGTCTCCTTCTAAGAATTGCAAAAGCACTGCCTAAAACTATTACAGGCTACCGTACCTTAATTAGACTTGAAAACCCAGTTCGAGTACTATCCTGGGCGGTCGTACTAGGGAATAAGAAAGATCTTTATCCTAATCTTTGGAGGCACTTGTAACATGAATATTATTACGCGTTATGCAGTCATCAGCTTACTATCTATAATCATTAACGTGGGAGTCTCCTTTGCCGACCCAGTCGGCGAACTTGAGCCTAACGATTCTAAGACCTCCGCTACCCAGCTCTTTAGAGGCCATACTGGCGTAGGTAATATTAGTACCGGCGCAGACTTCGACATGTGGCAGATTCCGAACGTGCATTCGGGAGAGAAGCTTTACATGCTTTATTCGGCAGAGCCACAACCACCATCCGCCGTGGATCCAGTGCTGACCTTGACAGATCAAACTGATGAAACCATTGAATACAACGATGATGGTGGGCCACCAGCCTCCGCCTTCAGCGATTCGCTAATTGTCGGTCGTGCAGCTAAACGTAACGGCTCGTTGTTTGCAAAGCTTGATGGCTTTGGCAGCTCCACTGGCACTTACGAACTATTTTCACTGCTTGCGCGCTCGAATGAATTCGGGGCGGAGATTGAACCCAACGACTCAGTCGGCGCGGCCACCGCCATTAATGCTCCAGTTATGCGCGGAAACGGTTCGGTCGATCCGGATTATTATGCGTTTCATGCCAACACGGGCGAAAAAATTGTGGTGATGGTTGATAACGATCCTATCAATCGCGATGACGTGACTGCCGATCCCACGCCTGTGCCGATTAGGTTTCAGTCAGAGATCGATGTGTTTGCTCCGGATGGCACAACCATAGTTTCAGACAGTGGCAGCGTTACTGCACACAACTACAACTCCGACCGCAATGCGGCAGGAGCAATTGTTGCCCCTAGCACAGGCACGTTTTATGTGCGTATTCAGAAACTAGGCGGTTTTGACCAAGCCTACGATCTGGTGGTGTTGGTCGATGGCGATACACCTCTCACAGGCGCTTGTTGCGTCGGTGGGGTTTGCAATCTTAAATCTAACGTAAACTGCGAAGGATATTTTTCTGGTGTGGGGACAACTTGCAACGGAGATGACGACGCTGACGCCATCGTTAACGACTGCGATAACTGTAGAAGCTTCTCCAATCCCGCCCAGGAAGATAACGATTTAGATAATGTCGGCAACGCCTGCGATAACTGTTCGGAAGATCCTCTTAAGCTGACCCCGGGCGCTTGTGGATGCGGCACGTCAGACTTGGACTCAGACGCAGATGGCGCAGCCAACTGTAACGATGCCTGCCCGGCAGACGCCGGTAAGACCTCGCCAGGCACCTGCGGATGCGGAGTTTCCGACGCTGACTCGAACTCAAACCAGATAGCTGATTGCTTGGCGGGCCCCGAGGTTAAGGCTCAGGTGCAAACCCTTATTAAGAAAGTGCGAACACTTGGTAGCGGCCAGGGTAATTCCTCCAAGGGAAGGCAAGTCAAAAAACTCTTGTCCGCCCTTAAGAACAAGGTTCAACAAAGTTCCGGGTTTATCATTATTACAAAATCGGGCTTTAATTTGGGGTCTAACATCTCGAGATTTAGCAGCGCCATTAATAAAGTGCTGCGAGGCAACAGCGCCGGTAAGGCCTCTGCTCAGAAGATTGGCAGGAAGATTATCGGTTCGATCGCTTAAGGCTTAAGGAGTTCTAAATCATGATAAAATATATCTGCGCCCTCACGCTTGCTTTTAGCGCAACGCTTCCGTCCTACGCTGCTTTTGTGGATCCTATCGGTTGTAGCGGGGTTACAAACACAATCTCTATTGCGCCTGGCACTCCCATTACTGATAACACCACAATATCGTCGTCCATGCCGATGTCCGGCGTTCTGGGCTTTATTACTGATGTGGACGTTACAGTCAATGTACCCCACACCTTTTCTGCTGACTTGGAAATTACGCTTACCTCCCCCTCAGGAACCATAGTCACCCTAACGACCGATAACGGCGGCGACAGCGACAACCTTTTTGCCGGGACTCTATTTGATGACCAAGCCGGCGCTCTTAATCCTCCAGGACCAGTTGGGGATGTCGCCTACATAAACTTAGTCCCTGAGACTCCTGTGGCACCGGAAGAACCATTGGACGCCCTTTACGGGCAGTCTCCGAACGGCACTTGGAAGTTGACGGTTAAAGACGATTCTGGCTTCGACGAGGGAACTCTCAATAGCTGGTCTGTCTCTGTAAGAACTTGCAACAACGCCCCTGCTCCGACCTCAACTAACTTCCCTGTATTCATTGGAACCCCCATTGCTATTCCTGACGGAGCCGGTCCGGCCATGGATAGCTCTAAATTCGTAAGCGGCATCGGCGCATCGCTGTGCGGAATAAGCCTGACTACGGATATTGCACACACCCAGCCGAGCGATTTAGAGATTTTTCTTAAGGCTCCCAACGGTACAGCAGTCACCGTAACTACCGACAACGGCAGTTCAGCCGACAATATTTTTCGTGGCACAACCTGGGTAGACAACGCTGATGCGCCTGTGACCGATACCGTTTACACCGCGAATGTCCCGGTAGCCTTGCTCGCGCCGGAAGAGTCTTTTGCAGCCCTGTACGGAACGGTAAACCCTAATGGAGTTTGGACACTCTCTATCGATGACGATAACGCAAACGGAACAGGCACCCTACACTCATGGTCTTTAAACATCACCACCTGCACAGCCTCCCCAGACACAGACGGGGATGGCGTTGGTGACGCCACTGACAACTGCCGTTTTGTGGCTAATTCTTCTCAAAGTGACTTTGACAGCGACGGCGTCGGCGACGACTGCGATCTATGCTCTTCGGATCCAGCAAAATCAGCCCCCGGCGACTGCGGTTGCGAACATCCTGATATCAACACCGACGGCGATTCCAAAGCTGACTGCATCGACACCTGCCCATCCGATCCGCTGAAGGTGGCATCGGGTACTTGTGGCTGCTTTACTGCCGATACCAACTCCGACGGAGATTCAGCGCCGGACTGTATCGATGCATGCCCGAACGACGCTTCCAAGGTCAGCCCGGTAGATAGCAACCACAACGGCATAGCCGATTGTTTGGCGAATGCGGAGATGAAAGTGATTCTGTCGGAGCTTGCTGCGCAAGTTGGGAAAGTTAAGTCCGGCCGGAACGCTTCGCAAAATAAGATTACTAACAAGACTAAGTCGCTGTTGAAGCTGTTATCTAATTTAGCAGCCCATCCGACCGGGCCGCTTATTACTAAGAACGGGACGGGAGTGAAGAGCTCCGTTTCGAAGGTCAAGAGCGGCGTTAATAAGGTACTGGCTCGGGGGTCCGGGTTTGCTAAGAGTAAGACGAAAGCTTTGAAGCTGATTAGCGAGCTTGGGGCTGTGTTGTAGGGCTGGTTGTTAAGGCGGGCGGCTGCCTATAACGGCAACTGGCCTAGGGTCGTGCGCATCTTGGCTATTTCCCAGAAGGCTTCAAGGAGATCTTGACCTGAGGCGGCGGGTAGGTAGCGACCGTTGGGGAGACCGATGATATCGGCACCGCTTGGCACCCTTGGATTTGTGTCCTTACAAGGAAAATCACGGGGATAAGCTGCATCGAAGGGGCTCCATCCTGGGACGGGCTCAGGGGATCTCATCAGGGTCTGGTCGTTGGCTATGCGTTGCATAAGGATAGGCTTTAAGGCGCCGCCGTCGGTGCTGGTGTCAATAGTTTGGAACGGGGTCTGAACACCAGGGTCTGGATCCCCGAGTCCTATGGTATAAACAAGATTGCGTCGAACACGTGCAAGATCCGATTCGTAGATTGCGTCAAGCATCTGTAGTTTGACGGTCCTGCTCGCGTCATTTGGCAACATTAAAGCCTCTGCCCCGCACGAGACGGGCAACTGTCTTGGTCCTGCATTAATCGCTCTGAGAGGGGAATAACTACTTGGCCGACCATCGCTTAAGACAATTAGCAGCTTTAATGTTCCGGCCGGGTCGCCGAAACCGTTCAAACCGCTCGCCCCTAACTGGATACCAGCTCCGATGTTGGTTTGCTTGCCTAAGTTGCTAAGGTCAATACCTTCGATGTTAGTTAGCAAAGCGTTTCTATTATTATAATCCATATCTAGTGCATTGAAACTCACGATCGCGTCATTACCGTAATTTGCCGTAACATTAGTCCAGTTAACAGTTCCATCCGCATTGGTCTCCGGAAGTTCCGAGCCGGAAAGGTTCTGACTGAAGATTACAAGCCCCGCGACATCTGCTGGAAGGAACCCAGATGCGAATTCCTTTGCGGCGTACTTCATTGCAAGCCCGCGCTTATTGCACGTCGGACACCCGGGCGGCGGAACGATACCGCTGTTGTTGTCCATCATAGACCCAGAGGCATCCAGCACCATATAAACCAACAGCTTCAAGTTATTGGCCAGTGCCGAAGCATTTACCTGCGAGACATGACTGACGAATGGCACGGCACCCAGGATTGTGGTCGGCACATTGACGGTGAGATTTGCACTCACGTAAAGTCCCCTGAGTGGCGACGTGCCTGCCGGGTCGTTTCCACAAGCCCCGTTCTCTTGAAAACACACAGACAAGCGGTCCCCATCGCTAACATCACCGTTAAAGACGCTCGCAATCTGCGCTTCCGAGAACGAAAGTCTCCTCAAGTTTTCTTTAACCAGCGCAACGGCTGCACTACGGGCCGAATCAACTGGAAGATCCGGGTTCAAAAGAAAAAGCCTCGCTGTCGCAAGCGCCGCGCTATCGACCACGCTCTGCATCTGTCGCTTAGCTAAATACAGACGAGAAGCATCTACTCCCAATCCCACGACTGCGAGCATCACTACCAAAGACATCGCTACTGCGATGATGTACACTCCACTTTGCCTTCCTTTGTTCGCTCTATTCATGATATGTTCGCCGCTAAAATGCACTCACGTTGTAAAGCTCGCCAGACGTAAGACCGAGTAACTTCGGAATTATCGGCGCTTGACTTGCATAGGGAAGGAAAGTTTCGCCATAGAACAGAACCCCTTGGCTAATCAACAACGCCCTAGCGTCAGCATGGTTTTCATCGAAGTCATTTGCACTAACTCTTGTTGGCGGTGCAACTTCGGTGCTGGATTGACCGTAAACAGTTGGGGCATCCGGGTTCAGCGTAGTGTCATACTTATAAACTGTTAGCGTAAGTTTGGCGCCTGGTATTACCTGCTGAATCGAAGAATTACTACCGGTAATGACATTAGCTAAACATTCACGAACTATCTCAATCTGAGCACCCCGATCACCCCCCTGCACGTCTGTCGTAGCCGCAAACCAACAATCTCGAAAAGCTCCGGCCGTAAGCTCCCTGTTCATCCCGGCCGCCACGGTTGCGAGGCGGACCAATCTGGCCACCTCCAGTCCGCCTAGCGCCAACGCCAACAGAAACAAGAGCACCAGTGTCAGCTCAACAAAAGCCGCTCCCGAATCTTTTAGAAGAATTTTATAAGTCATGCCACGTATCTGTGCTTCTGTTCGTTCTTGCCGAGCGCTTAGTAGCCGCCTTCGCTATTCTCTTTACCGGGGCCGTGACCACCGCCGCCACCGTTACCACCGCCGCCGTTACCTCCGTCACCATCGTCGCCATCGCCCATCTGGCCGCCGCCGCCGCCCGCAGGGGTAATTCCAACCCACTTAGGCTCATTGCGAAAAACCGCATCAGCCTTCAAAACTGGGTTAATGCCGCCAAACGCCAAGTGCAACTGCACTCTCGCTTCAAGACGCATCCAGCTTTCGGAACCTCCCCGGCTATTGGCGTTACAAGGATACTCGCTTGCCGGACAGATCGTAAAGCCTGAATTTTCGACCTGCATGCCGCTCAATTGATTGATTTTATACAACACGGATTCCGTAGCAGTCATGCCGCTCTCTTTGTAACCGAGAGCTGCGTATCGTGAGGCGCGGTGCACAGCGTGTTGCAACATAGCGTACTGAAATCCGCCGCGTATTAGTTCTGCCGCCGTGAGCACAATCGTCAAGAAAAGCGGCACAGTCAGTGCGAACTCCAAGAGAACTCCGCCCTTTTGGTCAATGTACTTTTGGGATAATTTATTGGGAGGCTTTCCTTCCTGGGCCAAACCTTCACACGCTTTCACCACAAAACCCTCCAAAACCCTTAACTCCGTGAAACCAACGGAAATTTATCGGTAACCACAGCTTAAATCACTTAAGTTGCAAAACCGGCAATAACTATACATGCAAACTTTGGTCCGGATCGTAATATGGGTACCCATATCGGATGTTACCGATTTTTTGCTCCAGTATTTTTATAATTTTTTTTGATGTAAGAAATTTGCTTAGGATGCTTCAGGGTGGTTTAAGATTCTAGATCTTTAATCTAAAGATTTAAAAACATGGGACCGATAATGTTTCGCCAAACATTTCATAATTATAAACTTTAAAATAGAATCCGCTCAGGCGCTAATCGGCCGAGCCAAGAGCCGAATTAGATCTTCGTTTCTGAGGTACCCGAATCGCTCTTCCGATATTCCGCTCAGCTCCCCCACGAACCCCTGCTCGGGATCGTGAATTACCACGTCGCCCGCGGCGCTTAGATATCGCAGCCAAACAGCCCCCTCCTGATTCTGCTCGAGCGATAGCTTCCCTTGAAGTACCCCTCTCCTCACGAGGGATCCGATCATATACCCAGCCAGCAGCGCTTTGTGAGGTTCACCGCCCACGCCGGCTCGCACAAAATCCATCAAGGTCAAAAAGCCCGCCTGATGTAAGTTATCTTTCGGCAAAAGATCTGATTTCAGCACCAACTCTTCGGCCATCACGCTGCCTGTTAAGCGAGCACACACGAATACTGAGATTGCCTGCAATATCTTACGAAGAGTACCCGGCGACTCGTGCCGCAGCTCGCTTAGGGTTCCCAAGAATTCCTTGTAAAGCAGGCGCAAATCCGGATCTAGCTTATCGTCGACTACTATCGGGCAAACGGCGCTACGCTCTAAAAAGACCGTGCCGTTAAATTGTTCCATGTCACTCCCTAAAACGGCGCGCGCACGATCTGCAACTATGACACCATGCGGCGCCACCTGGCGTTCGAAATCATCGCGCGGTTGGCGTACGGCTTTGCCTTGTCCGAAATCTCTCGCCCAGCCGGAATGCCCAATCAGTAATATTCCGGCCTGATATGAGCGCCAGCGTTCTAGGCATTCGTTTAGAATAAGCGATAAGACTTTTGGGTTACGCGCTACAGAGTTTGTAATAATGAGCGTTCCACCCGGGTCTATGCCCAAAGATATCACCTTACGGCGGCTACCATCCGCCAAAATCTCTGTCCCAAGCTCCGCGTCCGGTACGACTAGCACGCCAGAGAAGGCCGATTGAGCTTCATCAGCTTGTATGGCTGAGAGCGTAAAAGCCTTGGTAATCGAGTCCGCCATAAAAGAGAGAATCGATCTTGAGACTTGATAGTTTGTTAGAATGGATAAACTCTGCGACTCGCCCTTAGTCGAGGGCAGGTTTATATCGACTCGCCGCGATTTATCAGTATCCAACAGTTCCAACTGAGTGAGCGCTGCGCGTTCTGGGCCTTCCCAAAAGCTACCCCAGGCCGACTGCTGAATTTTTGCGCGAGTCAAAGGGAGGTTACTGCCCGGTAGCTCCATGATGAATCGCCCCTGCACACGTAGCTTAGCGTATTCCGGCAGCACGACTCTGCCTTCAATCTTTAACCATTCACCCTGATTAGTATAGACTTCAAGGGCGTCGTCATCAGGCGAGACAAAGATTTCGAATTCCCTGTTTTGTAAATCTCTAACCTTCATCTTAAGCTGCTTCCGCTAAGACTGGTGAAAAAAAGGCTCCGGGGCCAAACTCATTAAGGCGCGCCAAATCGTGGCGTCCGAGCCTAAGAGCTGGCAGCGCCAGCATTAAACGCCCAGCCAAAAGTAACGGCGTGCCTGGTGGAAGTTCGATGGATTGGGTGATTTCAACCCAATGACCGCCTTCCAAGTAAGCGACCCCATTCTTTGAAGGATGCCCCCGGTAGCCGTTCTCCACTAGGAAATTCCCGTTCGGAAGCGCCGTAACCGTTAAATGCGCGCGACTCAAACTCTGCTCATCTCGGCAAAGCGGCATCTCGGCATTGACGTTGCGGCCAATCACGATCTTTTCACCGGCCTCAACCCGTTTTATCTCCAAGGGAGGCGCTCGGAACCAGTAAGTGCTTTCGGAAAGGCAGCCCAACGCCACGCGGCTGCCAGCCAGTATGCAGATTTCACCTTCGACCTTCTTGAATTCTCCTTTACCGGCCGGAGCAACGTAGACCTCAGCCTCCTCACTGTAAGGACGTATATAGTACGCACCACCCTCGCCGCGGCGTACAATTAGGTGCAAGAATTTTACCCCCTCACTATTTAGTCCTATGGCGATATCCCCTTCCGTCCCTAAAACCACTTCCACGTTGGGAGGCAAATGTTCGAGACGCAAATTGCGCCCTAGCTCTGATTTTGAGCGGTCTGATAAATAAGCGGTGTCGCGGCCGTGGTTAAGGCCGAACTTTTCAACTCGCATTTCGACGGATATCTGTCGGTCCGGGCTTGGCGGAACCTGCGGCTGTACATGTGAAGACGAGCGTTGAAGCGTGGCAGACATCTGCTTATAAACCAAAAAAACCTAGATAACTAAGTTATGGTCGGATTGCCCTTTTGGTGATTTAGGATGGTACCGACGTCCAAACTAAGCTAGCCAGACCGATCGCAACCTCGTTAAATAATGAGCTTTTTCGTGTTTTTTATACTGCACGTCACTGCTGTCCGGTAAGACATTGTAATTTGGGTCTTTAACCACGGAGGCCACGGGGAACACGGAGAAAATATTGAGAATTTCTCTCTCCGTGACCTCCGTGTTCTCCGTGGTTAAATTCAAATCGCGGAAACTACAAATTCCTGTTTTCCCTTTTTAAATCAAGAATTTACGGCATCACCGCCACCTTTCTACCGGACACGCATGACTGCACGTCTTAGTTCAACCTGCACTAAACTTCTTCAAAACTCTTCACCCAAAAGGGCGTCGCCGAATCCGAATCTTATTCTGATGGATGATAATTAAGCTTTCACGCCAGTCATCCTCAGGGACAGTGGAAAGCAGCCTTCCTAGAGCAGCCTTAGTCTCCTCTATTGTCGTTGGCCAAACTCGCAGGCGCACGACTCCGTGATGCGACCCTAGCGGATAAAATCGCGCATCTGCAAAGTCCTCATCGAAGGTAACAATGATCGCTTGATTGACACATGCCCAGCTATAAACTTCGCTGTCAGGCTTTCCTGCTAAGCCAACATGATTGACATGAATCACTTTCCAGTGTGGACGCTCGCAATGCTCAGCCATTGCGTGATGATCTGAGGAATATTTTGATCTAGAAGTATATAAATTGGAAGGTTAGACTGCATTTCTCACCAATGCGGTCACGCCTGAAAAATTCAAGTTAGGCACGGCTGATGATCTGCTCTTCATCAATAACGTGTGCAGCATACTCGAGGGCTGCCTGCACATCTTCAGACTTAAGCTCTGGATAAGCCTCCACTACTTTATCGACTGAACTACCCCCAGCCACCATTCCTAATATGTTCCTCACCATAATTCGCGTACCACGAATGGTCGGCTTTCCGCTACAAATGTTAGAGTCAACAACGATTCGATCCATCGCTGGTTCATAACATAAATTCTCATTGATTTGAAAGCATTTTCGCTGTACGAGACAGTAGTGACATTCCCTCAGAGAC
>CAZVWV010000060.1:0-21434 GCA_964631745.1 uncultured Bdellovibrionales bacterium | reverse complement strand
TAAGGAAACCCGAGAACCGGGACTACTTCCGGGGACCGGAGCACGTGGAGCGCAAGAGGCGCTGGCGTGTGGAGAATCCCGAGCGAGCGCGGCAGCGGAGTGCCAAAACGGAAAATGTGCCACAAGATTTGATGGTACCTCAAGTAATCGAAAAGACGAGGGAATCGGGAGATCTGGGTGTTGCTGTGCCACAAGATATGATGGGCATGCAACCGCTGGTTTTAGTTGGCTTAATCGCAAAACTGACTGACAGCACGTCACAAGATGAGATCGCAAAGGCATCGCTAAGTTTGATACGACTCGGGCAGGACATTATGCGAGGAGGAAGCGATGGTGGAAAAGCGGCTATTATGCCCGGAGCGGGAGCGGCGGGTACCGCGCCAGTTTAGCTGGATTGACCAGCAGCTGGTCTCACAGCGGTACCTTCAGCGGTGTTCGGTAGGAGCCTGGGGGCTGTATCTGTTTTTGGTGGCGGCTGGCGACCTGCGCGGCCTGAGTTACTACTCGGACGCGAGCGTGTGCGGCCTTCTTTCGGTTTGCCAAGGCGAGCTGGAGCAGCTGCGCGCTGAGCTTTGCAAGGCGGGAATGATTGCCTACAGCAAACCGCTTTATCAGGTGTTATCACTAATAGCTCAGACGTTGCGGAGGGAGGGTGCCCGAGGAGCGGGCAAACCGGTTGCCGTGGCGGAGGTGCTTCGTCGCCTTGCTCAAGGAGCGCCGCGATGATTGACTACGACACCTTTTGCCGCATCAAGCAGCTTGGCGAGAAAGAAGGGCTCAACGTCTCACAGATTGCTGCCAAACTTGGGCTCGACTGGAGGACGACCGCATTTTGGGCGAAGCGCGAGCGGTTCCAGGAGCGCACAACTGCTGCGCGGCCGAGCATGCTCGATTCGTACAAGGATCAGATTCAGCGGCTGCTGGAGAAACATCCCTATAGTGCCGCTCAACTGCTGCTCATGCTTCGCGAACAGGGGTACCGGGGTGGCTACACGATCCTTAAAGATTACGTGCGCAAGGTGCGCCCGCCGCCGCGAGCGGCGTATCTGACCTTGTCGTTTGCGCCCGGTGAGTGCGCGCAGGTGGACTGGGGAAGTTTCGGAACGGTGGCGTGCGGGCAAACCATGCGTAAGCTGCACTTTTTTGTGATGGTGCTTTGTTACAGTCGCCTCATGTACGTCGAGTTCACCGTGCTCCAGACGATGGAGCACTTTTTAGGCTGCCACCAGAATGCCTTTGAATTTTTTGGGTCGGTGCCGGAAAGAGTGATGGTCGATAATTTGAAGTCGGCGGTGTTGCGGCGCTTGACGGGGGAAGCGCCGGTGTATAACCCGCGATATCTCGACTTTGCCCGACATTATGGATTTGAAATTCGGGCATGCGCGGTAGGTAAGGGAAACGAAAAGGGGCGAGTTGAAAGCGGGGTTGGGTACGTGAAGAAGAATTTTCTGCGCGGCCTCGATATTCCGGACTTCTCGGCGCTTGCTCCCGCGGCTGCGCGCTGGCTGACTGAGGTGGCCAATGTGCGCGTTCACGGTGAAACGAGAAAACGCCCCTGCGACCTGTTCCTTGTGGAGAAGCCGGCACTGCGCCCGCTTGCGGCACAACCGTATGATATAGGAGCGGTCACGCCGGTACGAGCTTCGAGCACGTTCCGGGTGACATTGGATACGAACCGCTACTCGGTGCCCGCCGAGTACGCCGGGGCACAGCTTACCCTTAAAGCCTACCCCGACCGGGTGTGCATCTATTCGGGCGAGAAGCTTGTGGCGCGTCACCAGCGCAGCTATCAGCGCCACCGTGACATCGAGCATCCCGACCATCCAAAAGCTCTTTTGGCGCAGCGCCACCGAGCGCGGGAGCAAAAGCTGTATGCGAGGTTCCTTGGCCTGTCGTCCAAAGCGGACGAATACTACCGCCGCCTGGCCGAGCGCAGACTGAACCCGCGTCATCACGTGCAGAAAATTGTGGCGTTAAGCGAGATCTATGGATCGGATCCGGTTTCCCGCGCCATCGAGGATGCGTTCGCTCTAGAAGCATTCAGCTGTGAGTACATCGCCAATATCTGCGAGCAGCGCGTTCGCATTGAGCAGGAGCCAGGTGCGCTGCAGCTCACGCGCAAGTGCGATCTACTGGACATTGATATCCCGGAACCCGACCTTTCTATCTATGACCAGAGGGGGGGCGATGACAAAGAATAAGACGCCGGACACACAAAATCAGCTGCACTCGCAGCTGGAGACCCTTAAGCTTCCGTTCATTAAAGCGCATTATGAGGAGCTGGCTGCGGCGGCAGCCGGGCAAGGACTATCGCATGTCGCATTTCTCGAACGACTTGTCGAGGGCGAGGCGCACCTCAAACAGGACAGATGCACAGAGCGCCGCATCTTACAGGCGCGTTTTCCGCTGCGCAAAACCCTCGATCAGTTCGACTGGTCGTGGCCGGCTTCCATTAATCGCCTGCAGGTCCAAAACCTGTTCCGGCTCCAGTTCTTTAGCGAAAAAGGCAACGTCATTTTCATCAGCAACACCGGGCTCGGCAAGACGCACCTTTCCCTCGCGCTCGGATACACCGCTTGCCTTAAAGGGCATTCAGTACTGTTCACCTCAGCCGTGGATGCCGTCAATAACCTGCTGGCAGCCGGTAAAGCCGGCTCGCGCAAGCAGGAACTGCGCAAGTACATCAGACCTGAGTTTTTGATCCTGGATGAGCTGGGCTACCTGGCGCTGGACAAGACCGCAGCCGATCTGCTCTTTCAAATCATCAGCGGACGTTACGAGCGCGGTTCCACCATCATCACTACCAACCTCACCTACAAAAAATGGGCGGCCACTCTCAATAACGATGCAACCCTCACCTCGGCGCTCCTGGACAGGCTGCTCCACCATGCAGAAACCGTGCGCATCCTTGGGAAAAGCTACCGCACTAAAGATGAAATCGAATAGCGAGCGCGCCCGATCTATTCCGCGAAGCGCCCCTTTCTCTATGCATTTTCAAACCGGCGGTTTCTCGGCATTTTCACGCCGCCGCTGACATTATTTAAGTCAGCACGAGATTTAGCAGCACGCCTGCCATGAACACGCTAAAAACCAGCAGCAAAATCGTGGCTAGTTTTATTATCGATATGCCTTTGCCGAACCTTTTTCTGGTGAGCGAGTCCAAGGAGCTGTCATTCTCGGACGAATCATCCGAATACTTGCTGGATGGGCTTGAGACCACCGCCAAGTTTTGTGGGTTAAAGCTCCAGCGGTCGAACTGCCAAGGAGAAACAATCTTTCCGCTGCTGCGTTTGCGGGTACGCCCAATCGGCCCCACCGAGGTGAGCCCCTGTTGCTTCACTTTTATAGCTCTCCACTCCGTCATTGTTCCCTACCCGGGCAGATTCGAACTACCGCAACCCTTTCTAAAACTTCAAATATTCCAGGGTGTTACATATTAAGACCCTGGTCTTCTATATATGTATCCTGTGATTGGTGACGAATGCTTCATGGAATTTCTGCCTGGTTTTGCTTCGGGAGGTTTGGAAATCTGGGGCAGTTGGTGAGACCGCAGGGTTGTTGGTAGCGTGCGGGCTTGCAAGCAACAGTATGATAATATATACTTTAAGTATATACTTCTTAGGAACTAACATGAAGACAGCCAAACTATTTAAGAACGGTCAAAGCCAGGCCGTTCGCCTACCGAAAGAATTCCGCATTGCGGGGGCAGAAGTTTATATCATCCGTCGCGGCAAGGCCGTGATCTTGCTTCCCAAAGATAACTTTTGGGATCCTTTGCTTGAAACTATTGGGGAATTTTCCTCTGATTTTATGGCGAAAAGAGAGGAGCTTCGGTGGGACAAGCGGCTGGATCCGTTCAAGCCGTCTTCAGATTAACCTTATAATCTCAGAGTAACGTGAAATACCTACTGGACACAAATATTTGCATTTACATCATTCGCAATCGGCCAGCGGATGTGCTAAAACGTTTCCGTCGACTCCTGCCAGGAGCAGCCGGAATTTCGGTCGTTACTTATTTTGAGCTAAAATATGGCGCACTTCGAAGCCAGGCACCCACCAAGAACGAAGCTCTGATTGAGCAGTTCACACTTCCATTAGAAATTGTAGCGTTGGATCTGCCCATGGCAGACGAGTGCGCCAAACTTCGCCTCGAACTAAAACATGAACCAATCGGCCCCATGGATCTGTTAATAGCAGGCCAGGCCCGAAGCCTGGGGGCCGTACTAGTTACCAATAACGTGCGCGAGTTTTCGCACGTGAAGGGGCTCTCGGTCGAAAACTGGGTTTTGACGCGAGTTCGGGGCCGGGGTTAGGGATTCGGTGCTGGACGAAATCAGTATTAAGCTTTTCGCCAGAACTCGTGCTTGTAGCAGCAATGGCGGAAAACTTGCTCTAAAGCTTCCCGGCCCCCTTCCCGCGCTCCGCAACAATCTCCCCCACAAGCTGAATAGCCGCAGCGTTAAAATCTCGCTGCTGGCGCAGGGTATCGTTTAGGAACGCTCGCAGCACCGGGAAAACTAATTTCTTGGCTGCCACAATAACTGGCCCTATGAACTTTCTATGTGAGCTAATCTCCCGCACCCGGATATCCACATCCCAGATCTGGCACATGCGACGTAGTTTTTCCAATATCTCGTCAGAGACATTTAGTTCGCCTTTGCACACCGAAAAATCTAGCTGCTTGACGCGCTCGACTTCATCGCTAGATAGCTGGCTTGCAGTCTGCGCGCGAGCCACTGCGTTCTCTACACTACTTGCCAGCGCGTCGCGCTTCTGGCCGCATACCGTAAACCAGCACTCTTTTGAAATTATTTCCAACCCTGAATCCTCCCGCACCTAACCTGATATCTCTACCCTATACCTCTTAGCCACCAAACTTATGCCGATGCAGCTCAATCCAGCGTAACTTAAAGAACGCATCTCGCGCTGTAATATAGCCGCTCTCTAAACCGGCAACGGCCGAGACTAGAATTCCCATTGAGTCCCGCAAGACAGCCGTGGGTTCATAAAAATGCGTGTCACCATCGGCGAAGTAAACCTCGCCTCGCTTAACCGCTATGATATCTTCCCAATCCGGAAGTTTTTGTAACTTCTTAAAAAGCAGCGCTGAGGACTTAAGATCGATGCTGCGGGGCGCTACGATGATTACATCCGGCCTAAAGTTTAAAACCTCGCGCCATTCAATTTGCTGGTCTGGTTTGCCGCCCATGCGGTACTGACTCATGGCAGAACAGAGATGAATCATATCCGGGATCCAGAATCCGGCCAATGTCAGCGGTTCGAGTTTGGAAAGAAAGGTGACGCGCTTGTTTTTCATGCGCTCGTAAAAATTATCGCACCAGTCCATACTCTGGGCTTTTAGCTTTCCTGCCATACTAATCCCAGAGCCCTCCACGCCCACGTCCTTTCCTAAGCGGGCATAATAGTCCAAGACCTGCTCGAAAGTTTTAGGGGCGTATGTGCGAAACTTGGTGTTCTCGGGCAGTAGGCTCCGTAAGGCCTCGCGAATTTCTACTACCTGATTTGAATCGTCTTCTTTTTCTAAGATACTTCCCAGCACCAAATCAGGCGAGAGCTCCTGAATCTTTTTAAAGTCCACCTCAAAAGAAGAGACCTCCGCCACTCGGCCAGCGCGTGAATTCGCCCTTGCGCTAGTAACTCTTGCCAGACCTTCCAACCCCTCGGCTTTTGGCCGACAGCGATGAGAAATTCCCACAAGACTCTGTTCTAGCCCCAGGTCAATGATGGTATTCGTAATGAATGGTTCAAGTGAAACAAGCCGCATTGACCGCAGGATATACCAGCTCCGGGCCTTAAGTAAATTGCAGATTGACCGAGCTTAAAGTGCGCCTCTATACTGAACTAGATGAAGAGAAGGCTGATTCGGACCCGTTTGATATGCTATGCGTTGATATACGTGGCAATATTAATTGCACTCTCGTCCTGCTCCGCCCCACACGTTACGACTTTTCCGACTCTGGCTAATCAGGGCCAGCTAGCGCTCAGCACTTCAAATCCTTACCTAGGCGCCAATTTGTTTCTTTCCAAGGAACTTGAACACAGTGGATATCTCTACAATTTCTTTCAAGGTCGGGGCGCCCCGACCGCGATTGAGATCGAAGACGACAGCAGCGCCCCCACCCGCGTCATTATGTACTATCCTTTAACCAAAGAGGTTTACATAGCGGATCTGCATATCGTGGGTGAAACAATTGAGTCTAGGGAATGGGTAGTGCGCGGCCCCTATGCCGTTTCGCGCAAAGACTACAAGAATTTGCAAGCCATGCAGCTCGCCATGAACGGTGAGCCGGTATTCGAGATCGCAGGCAAACTGCATCGCTTTAGATTTGACCGCCAGGAGTCCCCACGTGAAGTAAAACCACTGCCTCCACCGATGCCAACCCCAAGACCAACGCCGCGCCAGAAGAAAAAGGTTGTTTATCAATCAGACGGCGAAGATGGGAGCATTCGCGCAGTGGACCCCAAAAACTGGAAACCGCTCAACACGGATCAGCAAGCTTTGATGTTAGCCAAAGGATTCGCCGAACGCGCCGCTAACGGCGATGTGATTCACACCGTTAGGCAGCCTGGCGAAACTATCGCTTTAATCGCCAAGTGGTACACCGGCACCGGGAAAACCGCCAACGAGCTGGCCACACTAAACGGCGCGGCCGTCGAAGGTGCGCTTCAGGTGGGAAGGCGCATCTCAGTTCCGTTGGGGCTGGTGAAGCAGTTCAAGCAGATGCCGGATGGGTTTAAGTAGCGCTGTCGACTCCGCCAGATACTGCAAAGCACAGAAGATTATAGGTTAACCACCAATCCATCTGGTGTTCCATTGGTGGTGATGCGTAAGAAGTACTCACCACGAAGCACGAAATTCACGAAGGGGGCACGAAGTTGAAGTTTGATGTACTGATAAACTTTAACGTTGAGATATTGAAGAAAGGCATTAAGAGATTTGTTCTTTAATTCCTCCTTCGTGACTTCTTCGTGAACTTCGCGCTCTTCGTGGTGAATAAAATCAGTGGGATAACGGTTCTTTCTGGAATCTTCAACCTTGGTAGCTTAGCGACCCCTTCCTCGTTAAACCCCTGTGGTTTAACTCGTATTTTCTGTGCTTTGCAGTATCTGGCCGAGCTGGGGCTCGGCGCTCCGTATATTCGTACTCAATATTTGTACTGTATCTTTGTACTCTGTGCCGCATGTCTATCTCACACAGGGGCTTTTGATGCACTACTAATTGATCATACCTACGAACTGGTGCCCAGGAGAGGACTTGAACCTCCATGGGATTGCTCCCGCCAGCCCCTCAAGCTGGTGTGTCTACCAGTTCCACCACCTGGGCAAATTGAAAAAGTTGTCTCGCTCTTTTCCTCCAAGAATTTACTTCTTGGGCACCTCCGCCGTTTTAGCTTCTGGCTTGGCTGCTGCTTCTGGCGCGGCCTGAGCTGGAGCCTGAACCGGTGCCGGCGCAACTGCATCCGCGGACTTCACCGGTGGAAGCGCCGCGCTATTTGCTGCCGCTGCCTTAGCCGCCTCGGCTTTCTCGGCTTCGACTTTCTCAGCAACCGTCTGCATCACCGAACCAGCTAGCGGGCTTGACTGTCCTAAAGTGATCGCGCCCGCGTTCTGATAAGCTTTAATCAACAGAATCGAGGTGATCATAAAGGCCACGCAAGTTCCGGTTGTCAGCTTGCTGATAAAACTACCAGCGCCACCTGCGCCAAAAAGCGTATTACTGCCACCGCCAAAGGCTGCGCCCATGTCGGCACCCTTGCCCTGCTGGAGCAGAACTAGGCCAATCATCAGCAAACAAAGAAGCGCCTGTATAGCCAGAAGAAAATAGAACATTCGAATTCCCTAAATAAATTTCCCAACTGAGCCTGAAAGCCTAAATTCTTAGTTAACTACTTTAAGAGTCGATTCGGAATCTCTTTTTTTATCAAGAATTGAGGTGATTTGCAACGCAAGCTCAGTAAAGGCTGTTTTAGAGGGCGAATCAGAACCTGAGGCCACCGGTTCGCCACGGTCCCCACCCTCGCGGATGCTTTGATCAATAGGGATAGATACAAGCAACGGCAGGCCAAACTGTTCACTCAGCTTCTTACCGCCGCCGGCTCCGAAGATATCGTAGCGCTTACCATCGGGCGCAACAAAGCCCGACATATTCTCAACTATGCCAAGCACCTCGACATTAACCTTTCCGAACATATTAATAGCTTTACGCACATCCGCCATGGCAACCTCTTGCGGGGTCGTGACCACAACTGCGCCGGAGAGCTTCACCATTTGAGCCAACGAGAGCTGCGCATCACCTGTGCCTGGTGGGAGATCCACCACGCAAATATCGACCTCGCCCCAATTCACATCTTGAAAAAGCTGCTGCAGCGCTTTTGTAAACATAGGCCCGCGCCAGATTACAGCGTCATCAGGATTTTGCAGGAAGAACCCCAGAGAGATATATTTGACACCGAATTTCTCAGGCGGAATCAACCTGCCCTCGTGATCGGGAATTACCTTCCCCCCGCCGAACATAGTCGGGATACTCGGCCCGTAAAAATCCGAGTCAATTAAGGCAACTTTTGCACCGCTCTGCGCCAGCGCAATCGACAGATTCGCCGCAACCGTGGATTTACCAACACCGCCCTTTCCGCTCGCTACTGCTATTATGTTTTTCATAGCTTATAAGTATAATTTTTTTAGTGGTTTGGGCAAGTTTTTGGGGACTTGCTCAAATGCCCCTGGCAAGGCACGAATCTTACGGAGCGCAGTCGACTCGACGGCTGGTGGGCATAGTGGCACTGTTTTTTAGGGCGTAGCCACCTCCTGCACGCACTTGGTGCTGCCTATCGGCCTAAGATTTAGCGCAACTTCTCGGCATCGGCAGGCGAGTCGCCTGCGCTCCAAAATATTCGTACTTTTCTATCTCGCCCGTTGGACCTTGAACAGGTGGTCAGTGATCTAGCGCCAAGTTCAGCATTAGGACATTCACGCGCGGCTCGCCAAAGATTCCGAGGAATCTGCCGCTGGTATGCTCGTTTACTAAACTTAGCACTTTATCGATTGAGAGCGCGCGCTCATGGGCAATGCGTCCCGCCTGCAGTCGCGCATTCTGCGGCGAGATGTGCGGGTCAAGACCGCTGGCGGAACGCGTTACGGCGTCCACCGGCACCAAGACATCTTTACCCAAGCCATTCTCAAGCCTATACGCCAGGACAAGCTGCTTTACTCCGGCGTAGCTTTCGTCGGTATCTGCTGTGGAGGCATCGTCCTCGATTCCTGCTATCAATTTCTTACTGGTTGGCCCGAGATTCGTGCCGCTTGAACTTAGTGGATCGTACCCGCTTCCCGCAGCTGAGGGCCGGGGATGAAAATATCTGGGCGAGCTAAAATTCTGGCCGATTATCTCGGAGCCTAAGACCTTCCCGTCTTTTACCACCAAACTGCCGTTGGCTTGATACGGGAAGAGAAGCTGTCCCAATGCCCAGATCACTCCCGGAAAGACCAAACCTGTCAACACAGTGAACAGGAGAGTCAGAGAAATTGCCGGATAAAACTGTGAACGAATCATGTGAGCCTCCTAAGCCAGATGTAAAGCTACAAGCAAACGATCGAGCAACCAAATTCCCGGAAAAGGTGCGATGATTCCCCCCACACCGTAAATCCAGAGATTTCGTCTAAGCAGTGCCGCGGCGCTCATGGGTCTATACACAACTCCTCGGAGTGCCAGCGGAACCAGGGCTACAATAATAAGCGCGTTAAATATCACAGCCGCCAAAACTGCCGAGCGTGAGTTGGTTAATCCCATGATATTTAAATGTGCGAGCCCAGGATAAGTCGCGATAAACATGGCTGGAATAATCGCAAAATATTTGGCCACATCGTTGGCGATGCTAAAGGTAGTGAGGGCTCCGCGGGTAATAAGCATCTGTTTTCCAATCTCCACAATCTCTATTAACTTTGTAGGATTAGAATCTAGGTCCACCATATTGCCTGCTTCCTTTGCTGCCTGTGTGCCGGAATTCATGGCCACGCCCACGTCAGCCTGCGCAAGCGCCGGTGCGTCATTCGTTCCATCCCCGGTCATAGCTACAAGCCTGCCGCCTGCTTGCTCTTTCTTGATATACTTTAGCTTCATTTCGGGGGTTGCTTCTGCCAAGAAATCATCTACTCCGGCCTCGGCAGCTATGGCAGCAGCGGTTAGGTGATTGTCCCCTGTAATCATGACCGTCTTAATTCCGATCCGACGCATCTGGTCAAAACGCGTCTTCATGCCTCCTTTCACGACATCCTTAAGTTGAATGACACCCAAGATGCGCCCCCCTTCGGCCACTACCAACGGTGTTCCACCCTGCCGCGCTACCATCTCTACAGTAGATAGAACCTCCTTCGGAAATTGCCCGCCCTGCTCCGTAATTAGTTTATTGATGGCATCCGCGGCACCCTTTCGAATCAGTCGGTTCTCAAGATTTACTCCGCTCATACGGGTATGAGCAGAAAACGGCACGAACTGCCCTTGCATGGAGTTCAGATCGCGCTCCTTGATGCCGTATTTATTCTTGGCAAAGACCACAATGCTTCTACCCTCCGGGGTTTCATCCGCAAGCGAAGCGATTTGCGCGATGTCTGCCATCTCGACCTCGCGCACACCAGGCGCCGGAAGAAAAGCAGTGGCCTGCCTGTTCCCAAGAGTAATAGTGCCTGTTTTGTCTAAAAGTAGCGTATTCACATCCCCCGCGGCCTCAACTGCGCGGCCACTCATAGCAAGCACATTATGCTGCATCACACGATCCATTCCTGCGATGCCAATGGCGCTTAACAAACCGCCGATTGTTGTGGGAATCAAACACACCAGCAGCGCTACCACAACGGTCACAGACGGCACCGCGCCAGCATCGCTGGTGCTGTAAATAGCAAACGGTAGAAGTGTCACGGTGGCGAATAGAAACACTATGGTTAAGCCTGAAAGTAAGATACTCAGCGCTATCTCGTTTGGTGTTCTCTGACGCTGAGCACCTTCCACAAGTGCAATCATGCGATCGATAAAGGCTTCGCCAGGATTACTACTTACTCGCACGACGATGCGATCAGAGAGCACCTTGGTTCCGCCCGTTACCGCGGATCTATCCCCGCCGCTCTCTCTAATTACGGGCGCGGACTCGCCCGTGATGGCGGATTCATCAACACTGGCTACGCCATCGATCACTTCGCCGTCCGCTGCGATTGTATCCCCGGCTATACACTCAAAAACGTCTCCCTTTCGTAAAGTCGTAGCGGGCACATTTTCAATACCCTTAGGCCCGTGCTTTTTAGCGATGGCGTCGCTCTTGGTCTTTCGAAGCGCGTCGGCTTGAGCTTTCCCGCGACCTTCGGCCATGGCCTCGGCAAAATTTGCAAATATCACCGTAAACCATAACCACAAACACACTTGCCCTACAAAGAGCGTATCGGGGCTTCCGGTCCAAAGGTCCTTTATGAAAAAATAGCTGGTAATTACGCTACCAACTTCGACCACGAACATCACCGGATTCTTGGCCACGACCTTGGGGTGTAGTTTGACAAAAGAGTCCTTAAGCGCGCGCATCACGATAGGCTTCTCAAAGAGCTTACGTGAACTATTTTTTCTAGCTCCGTTAGCAGTTCCGACAACCATAATATTATCCTCTTATTGCAGCAGTAAACTTTGCATCTGAAAATGTTCAACGATTGGCCCAAGCGCTAGGGCGGGGAAAAAAGTGAGTGCGCCGACGATCAAGACGGTGGCGATCAGCAAGACTACAAAGGTGGTGTTGTCGGTCGTAAACGTTCCCAAAGACTCTGGCGCTCTGTTCTTTCGAACCAAACCTCCCGCCAACGCCAGCAGCGGAACAATCATAAAGAAACGCCCGAACAACATAGCCAACGCCAAAGTAATATTGTAATAGGGCGTATTCGCGGTGATTCCGGCAAAGGCGGAGCCGTTATTTCCTGTGGCCGAAGTAAAGGCATACAGAATCTCAGAGAATCCATGCGAGCCGGCATTGTTAACATTGTTAGTGGGAGCTCCGTAAAATGTGCTTGTGTTACCAAGGCGGTTCCAGGCGCTCTCAGCGGGAATATCCAGCGTTACTGACAAGGCCGAGAACCCAAGTATACAGGCCGCACAGATAAGCACCGCCAACATCGCCATCTGCACCTCAAAGCGCCCGATCTTTTTCCCTAAATATTCCGGAGTGCGGCCCACCATCAATCCGGCTATAAAGACCGCTAGCACCACGTACATCAACATGCCGTATAATCCAGCTCCTACCCCACCAAAGATCACCTCTCCGGTGAGGATATTGAATAGCGGCACGAGACCGCCAAGCGGAGTGTAGGAATCGTGCATAGAATTCACGGCGCCACAGGAAGCATCCGTCGTCACCGTAGCAAATAGGGTTGACGAGGCTATTCCAAAGCGTGTCTCCTTCCCTTCCATATTGCCGCCTGCTTGAAGCGCGCTTTGCGACTGATCGACTCCCAAGGCGGCAAAGTGCGGATTCCCACGCTGTTCGTACACATTGCAAATAATCGCCCCGACAAGAAACATAGCGCTCATAGCGGCAAAGATGGCCCAGCCTTGCCGGGTGTTTCCGGCCATCTTTCCAAACATGTAAGTTAGTCCTGCCGGGATTAGAAAAATTAGGATTTTGGTTAAGGTGTCAGACGCGGGAGTTGGGTTTTCGTAAGGGTGCGCTGAGTTGGCGTTGAAGTAGCCTCCGCCATTTGTTCCAAGCTGCTTAATTACCTCTTGCGACGCCACCGGCCCCTGCGGAACGGTCTGTTTCTGCCCATCGATTGTTACTACTTCAACTGGAGCCGAAAAATTTTGTGGTACTCCGGAATAGACATATATTGACGCTCCAAGCACACAAATTGGCATTAGTACGTAAATGCTGGCACGCACCACGTCAACCCAGAAGTTCCCGATTGTGGTTCCGGAAACCCGCACAAAGCCCCGCGTTACAGCCACCGCAATCGCTATGCCGGTTGCGGCGGAGATCCAATTGTGAATTGCCAGCGCTACCATATTGGAAAAGATCGAGACCGTGGCCTCCGGCACATAAGATTGCCAGTTCGTGTTAGTAGTAAAAGAGACCGCTGTGTTTAATGCCAGGTCGGGAGTCATCTCGTTTGCGCCAAACCCTTGAGGATTAAGCGGCAAGAAGGCCTGAAGCCTTAGAAATGCGTAACTTAGCAACAATCCAGCTAAGCTAAAAATCAACATAGACTGGGTATATTCTTTCCAACCCATCTCACGCTTGCGGTCGACTCCAATAATCCTATACGCCAAACGTTCCACAGGGCCCAAAATGGGTGATAGGAAATTACCGGTACCGAAAAATACGCCTGTTAGATAAATTCCGCACGGCTTAGTAAGCAGGAGTATGATGACAAAGAAGATGGCTATTTCAGTTATCCCATGCATATTCATATTAAAACTTCTCCGGCCAAAGTAAGGACCCCAACAGGTAGACGGTTAGCATCACCACTAGAATTCCAAGCCAAACGTACTCATTCATCTATCTCTCCTAGCAAGAGCTCTAAGCCAGCGGTGTAAACCATCGCAATTAAGAAAAATGCCAGAACCATAATCAGATAAATTAGATCCATGCGAGTTAATCTCCGACAAATCACCCAGGACTTACGTGACGTACTTTTATGATTGCATGAAAGCGCGCGCCGGAAACATAAAGACTCTCCGCCGCCGCATAAGGAAAGTATAAAGATTTGGGATCTATCTAATTAACGCTGCAAATCAGCTAGGAATCCAGATTTGTCCGATCGACCGAGGCCCTTTGAGTATGTTAGAATTCGGATTGGAATCAGAATTTGGAGCCACAGTGCCAACAAAGCGCCCTGACCCTGAACACCTACTCGAAAGAGTTTCCGCCGAAGATCCACGACGCGGACGGCTAAAGATTTACCTAGGCATGGCCGCGGGCGCCGGTAAAACCTTCAGCATGTTAAGCGACGCGTTAACCGCCAAACAGCGCGGCCTCGACATTGTGGCCGGTTACATCGAACCTCACGGGCGGGTTGAAACCGAGCAGCTAGCCGCGCAGCTAGAGAGTCTTCCGGTGCGCACTCTCACTCACAACGGCCTCTCGGTTAACGAGTTCGATCTGGACGGCGCCCTAAAACGACATCCGCAAGTTCTTCTCGTTGATGAATTGGCGCATAGCAACGCAAGCGGCTCTCGCCACACCAAACGCTGGCAGGATATCGAAGAGTGTTTGGCTCAGGGTATCAATGTTTATACCACCTTAAATGTTCAGCACATCGAATCCTTGAGTGATGTGGTCACCAGAATCACAGGGGCGTCTGTCTATGAAACCGTGCCGGACGCGGTGGTGCGAAAGGCTGACGAGATAGAACTAATCGATATTACCCCCGATGAGCTGATTCAACGCATCAGAGACGGCAAGGTGTACCTAACCGACAAGGTCGAGTCGGCCTTGTCGAATTTCTTTAAACCGGGAAATCTTTTAGCGCTACGCGAATTAGTTTTGCGCGTGACCGCAGAGCGGGTTGACGAGCAACTGATCACCTTTAGGCGGCTGCATGATGTCAACCAGATCTGGCCCACCAAACCGCGCGTGCTTGTTTGTGTTTCTCCGAATTATCCGGCCGAGTCTCTGGTTCGAGCCGCCTGGCGGCTGGCGACATCCTTGCGCACTGATCTTTTAGCGCTGACAGTTGAAAACGTAACCCGCACAGAAGAGTGGCAAGCGCGGGGAAAACGCATAAAAAGCGGGCTTGAGTTAGCTGAAAGCCTGGGCGCGCAAATAGTTAGAAGCACGGGCGACGACACAGTGGCTGAGATTCTTAGGGTCGCCAAGGAGAGAAACGCTACCATCATCGTAGTTGGTAAGTCTATGCGCTCGCGCGTGTCCGAGTATTTATTTAGCTCCTTCGTAGATCAACTAATTCGAGCCAGTGGAGATTTAGATATGTATGTAATCGCCAACAAGACTCAGGCTGAATACAAACCCTTAACGCAGAAAGTTACCAGGCCCTCTTGGAGCGGAGTGTTCAGCGCTTTATTTTTGACCAGCGCCACAACCCTGGTCTGCATTCTGGCTTACCCCTTCATGGACCTCTCCAATCTAATTATGATCTATCTTTTGGCGGTAGCTTGGGCTGGAAGCAAACTTGGTCGAGTTGAGTCCGTGATAACCTCCGTCCTTAGCGTCTTGGCTTTTGATTACTGCTTTGTGCCACCGCGTTGGACATTTGCTGTCTCGGATATGCAATACTTCGTGACCTTTACGGTCATGCTCGTAATCGCTTTGCTTATAAGCACCCTTACCATGCAATTGAAATCGCAAGCCCAAAGCATCAATCGTCGGGAACGCCGCACAGCCGCGCTGTATGAGGTTAGCAAACGTCTAGCTTCGGCGGCTTCACCGGCACAAATCGCAGCCGTGGTACACCAGGCAAGCTTTAATCTTTTTGGATGCCCCGGCCAACTTTTCGTTCCCAACGCTTCGGCGGAACTTGAGAGCTTTGCGCATGGCCTGAACCACAATCCGACCAATCAGAATGAGATGGCAGTGGCAAGGTGGGTCGCAACCCACAGGATTCCGGCCGGACTAAATACCGAAACACTTGCAGGCTCAAAGGGACAGTACATTCCGGTTTCGCCAAACAGCACCCCTTCAGCCGTGCTGGCGCTGTTTTATGCAGAGAATAAACACCAACTACCAAGTGACGCGCTAGTCGAGGCTTTTGCCACTCAGATTGGGTCGGCTCTCGAACGGGTTATGGCCGAGGTAGAATCAACGAGCGTGCAGTTACAAGTTGAGCGGGAGCGTGTTAGGAATTTACTTCTTAGCTCAATCTCCCACGATTTTCGCTCGCCGCTCGCAGCCATTTCTGGCGCGGCCGATACGTTAGTGGAACAAGATAGCTCGTTAAACCCACACCAAAGCGAACTAGTAAATTCAATCCGCGATCAATCGCACAGGCTTTCACGGCTTGTCAGGAACGTGCTAGATCTAACCCGCCTCGAAGCCGGCGAGATTCAGCTTAGGATCGAATGGGAATCGGTAGAAGAGCTAATCGGCTCGGCACTGGAACGCACCCAGAGCTTGCTGGGCAAACGTTCGATCGATATTCAACTTCCGCAGAACCTTCCTTTGCTGCAAGTTGACGCGACCTTAATGGAGCAAGTCTTTGTAAATTTCTTTGAAAACATCGCCAAGCACACCCCTGATACCACCCAAATTTGGCTTAGCGCAAGAATCGAAAAGCAGCGCTTAATTGTCTCCTTAATCGATAACGGGCCGGGACTGCCCAAGGGCCACGAATCTCAGATCTTTGAGAAAGCATTCCGTGGTCCCAGCGCACAAGAGGGATTTGGCTTGGGGCTTACAATTTGCCAAGCCGTTATGCGCGCTCACGCTGGTGAGATTAGCGCCGTAAATAGATCCACAGGCGGCGCGCAGTTTGAGCTGGCCTTCCCACTTCCTCACCGTCAACCGGAGGTATCCAATGAAGGATAAAACTTTGGTGCTAATCATTGATGATGAGCAGCCCATCCGGAAATTATTAAAGGCCAGCATGCCTGAAACTTTTCAAGCCTTAGAGGCCGAGAGCGGCAAGGAGGGTTTGCGACTAATCGCCAGCAACAATCCGGATCTGGTGCTATTGGATTTAGGGCTCCCCGATATCGATGGCGTGGAATTGACCAAGCAGATACGCGAATTCAGTAAGTTACCTATTATTATTCTTTCTGCCAGGGAGCAAGACGGCGATAAGGTGGCCGCCTTAGATGCTGGGGCCAACGATTATTTAACCAAGCCTTTTTCGATAGTGGAGCTGCACGCGCGCATTCGCGCCGCCCTGCGCGTGACGCAAGTTATGCCGGAGGCAGAGAATTTTAATTTTGGAGACATAAGTATCGACTTCGGAAGACGTGAAGTGCTTAAGGCGCAAAAGGTTGTTCACCTGACGCCCACCGAATATCAGCTACTCCTTTATTTGGTCCAGCACAGCGGACGGGTGCTCACCCATAAGCAGATTCTAACAGAGATTTGGGGCGCAGCTTACGCCCGCCAGACTCAGTATCTAAGGGTATTCATGGCACAGCTTCGCCATAAGCTTGAAGAGCTGCCTGCGAGGCCGAAGTATTTTATTACCGAGGCCGGAGTTGGATATCGGTTTCGGGGGCCGGCGTGAGTGGGGCGGCGCCCCAGGGTGCCGCTATGGATATAATGCGGTGGGGTCATGGGCGAGGGATTTTAGCCTGAGTTTTTAAGCGCTCAGGTGCGAGCGCAGCGACTAATGGGTATCCGATTGATGTTATTCACCACGAAGAGCGCGAAGTTCACGAAGAAGTCACGAAGGAGGAATTAAAGAACAAATCTTTTAACACCTTCGTGCCCCCTTCGTGAACTTCGTGGTGACTATTTCTTGCGCATTACCACCTCTAGAACACCAGAGGGATTGGTGGTTAACCTAGAATCTTCTGTGCTTTGCAGTATCTGGCCGAGCTGGAGCTCGACGCTCCGAATATTAAGATCTTATCTCTCACCCCGGCTCGTACGCTCGCCGAGCTTCCCGTTCCAAAAGTTCTTTAGAAATACAAGAATCCACGATCTCCCAAGGCACGCACTCGTCATACGCGAAACGCCTAGTTACATAAAAATCGACTTGGGGCACATCGCTCAAGATGCGCTTATCGGTATTTTTGACGAGAGATTTCCAATCTAACCCCGCAGTTTCAATATGCATCAAGAGCTTAAGCACGCGTCTATCGCCACGCGAGAGAAGCGCCTGGAAGTAGCTCTCTTTGGGCGGCTCAAATCTAAACTCAATATTTTGTACCCCCTTCAATAACTTTCGCACAGTTTCGATCTTTTTCTCGATCAATTTTCGTGGTGCCATGGGTTCCCACTGAAAGGGAGTGTTAGCTTTTGGCACAAAGGGATTTACTGACAAGGCCAGCCAAACATGTTTGCCGTGAACTCTTGATACCTCAACAACCCTATCGCGCACCTCCTTCGCGAGCGTGGCTATTCCCTCGATGTCGGCGTCTGTTTCGGTGGGAAGCCCCACAATAAAATAAAGTTTAAAGCCTCTGATACCGGCCTCCGCCAAGTTCGCAGCCGCCTCAATAATCTGCTGATTGGGCACCCGTTTTCCAACGGCGAAACGCAAGCGCTCGCTGCCCGCCTCGGGGGCCAGCGCCACGGTTTTGTATTCACTCTCAGATAGGCTCATGGCAAGCTCTTTAGAAACTTTTTGCGACATCAGCGAACTTAGTGAGGCGCGAGCGCCGGTCTCGGCCACACGTGAGGCTAACTTGGCGATGGAACGGTGCGACGAGACGGCCGCCCCCACGAATCCGATGGCCTTACTGTTTTTTAGTCCGATATCGACACTCGCCTGAATGCTTTCCTCCGAGCGCTTTCGAACCGGGCGGTAGATATATCCCGCCACACAGAAGCGGCAACCAACTTCGCAGCCCCTGCCCGTTTCCGTTAAGAACATCGAACTAAATTCGGTCTCGGATGTTAAAATTTTGGAATATGTTGGATATTTAGAGAGATCCTTCACTATACGACGCTTGGCGCGCGGCGCTCTTGAGTAATCAAATTTTGCAATGGTGTCGTCCGAGTTGTAAGAGACTTTGTACAAGCTGGGCACATAAATTCCCTCAATCTTTGAGAGCAGCTCCAACAGCTCAGTTCTAGTACGACCGTGTGAGCGTGCCTCGCGCAGGGTGGCTACAAGTTCGGTCAAAAGCTCCTCGGCCTCACCGATAACTATAGCGTCAAATAGATCTGCCACCGGCTCGGGATTAAGAGTGACGGCGGTGCCGCCAGCAATCAGTAATGGAAAACCAAAGTGCGAACCCGCGCGCTCAGTGCGCTTTTCCACATCGGGCTCAAGCGCTCCCAGGTTACGCAAAATCTTTAGCACATGCGGATAGTCCGTCTCGAAGGAGAGGCTAAATCCAAGTAGATCGCAATCGTTCAGTAACTTTCCGGATTCGAAACTTCGCAGAGGTTTGCTAAAGGCGCCCTCGTCACTGTAGTTATCCGGCAAAAATCCGCGCTCGACGACTACACTTTTCTGACCAGCCAAGATCCCATACACGGCCTGGAACCCAAGATTCGACATCCCGACCCAGTAAGTATTTGGATAGACCAGATGCGCACGAATATCTGAACCAGAGTGGCTGGTTCGTATAAGGCTTTTCTCCTTAGAACGGAGATCGTCGAAGTTCAGATCTCCGCTCATAAGTCGTTACTCAGAAGATTTCTCTGTCTCGCTCTCGCTATCTGAAACCTTCTCTTGTGATTCCTTCTTAGCTTTATCGCCCAGGCTCTTCCACTTGCTAAGCTTTAACTCCGCAGCCGTGGAATTTAACGAGGCGCTCACGGTGCGTGCCTGCGTTTGGCCGGGTTTCAATGTATACGAAAAACTATCGCGCTTTACGGTAGACCCTTTCTGGTCGTACTGAAGCATTTCGAGATCAACCGCATAAGATTTCTTTGAATTGTTTATGATGCGAGCTTCCCAATTTCTTTCATTTAGCCTGGCCACAGAACCAGAGATAGGCGCTCCGGCATCGGCACTGCTGTCAGTATCACTGCCCCAAGCGGGCTCCATTACAACTTTGCCGCCTCCAAAGCTGCCAGACATCGACAACGAGCCTGACTTCGGGAGTTCTTTCTTTTTAGAGTGCGCCTGATGATTGTCAGCAAAGCCACTAAACGGCAAAACAAGCAGTGAAACAAACAGGGACAAGGTAAAAATAGTTCTATATTTCATAAGGGGTGCGCTCCTATTCGGTTTTGCGAGTTAATCGCTCGCTATTTTGCCCTAAATTGTGGAAAATAACGAGAGCCCTAGTTTAGCTCTAAATATGGAATTATTAATAGCACTTACAACCTTTCCCGATAAAGAGCGGGCAACAGATGCTGCGCGCATTCTTGTGGAGGAGAAGCTCTGCGCCTGTGTGAATATCCTTCCTGGCGTGACTTCTTTGTATGTTTGGGAAGGAAAAAGTTGCGAGGATTCGGAAGTGCTCGCCTTAATAAAGACCAGCGCCGACAAAGCGTCTGAGCTGGAACGCCGTTTATTAGAGCTTCACCCGTACGACACTCCGGAATTTATTTTGCTTTCGCCTGCGAGTGTTAATGAAAGGTACCTAAGCTGGGCTTTGAATTATCTGAAGTAAAGATACCCAATTCTTGTGATCCAGTTTTATCTTCCGCGGGGCTGCTGAGCATCACGTTGGTCAATCACGACCCCAACCTCAGGAGAAACGCGCGTCTTATATGAGTCTGCCCAAGGTTCAGGCGCTGGACCAACCGGAACCGGCCCTGAGCTTGACCAAACTTTCATCTTATTTTTGCCATCGCTTACCTCTTCGCCAGGCAAGACCGGCGGCAGCCGTCTATCAAATTGAGCATCCGCTTTCGAAACTTCTGACTTGGTCCGCTCGGCTGTGTCGGCCGGCACCCGAAAGGAATCCCCGCCATCGTCAGCCCAAACAGCCAGAGGCACAGATAAGAAAATAGATAAGAATAATAGGACTGTTAATAGAGAATTTAATTTGCGCATACTTGAGCTGTATTTTCTCATGGAATACAGTAATGAACAAATGATAAATAAATTAAAAGTCGCGGTTTTGATCTCCGGGCGCGGGTCCAATCTTAAATCTTTAATTGAAAACGCCAGAGATTACGAGATCATAGCAGTGCTTAGTAACAACCCTGAAGCGCCCGGACTTAAAATTGCAGCAGCTTCACAGATTCCGTGTTTCTCTTTTGGCAAGCGTGCTTATGGCGATTCGACTGGGCAAAAGCGCGCAATCTTAGAGAAACTGAAAGCCTTAAACCCAGACCTAATTGCACTGGCGGGATTTATGATGATCCTTACACCAGATTTTATCGAGCGCTTCCCAAATCGAATGATAAACATTCATCCGGCCCTGCTACCGAAATATCCGGGACTAGACACTCACAACCGAGCACTTCAGGCCCAAGACACTGAACACGGGTGCACCGTACATATCGTGGACGCTGGCCTCGACACCGGAAAAATCATCGCGCAAGCGACAGTGCCGGTGATGCCAGGCGATACCGAAGAGACCCTGGCCGCGCGAGTCTTGGCACGCGAGCATGAGATCTATCCGTGGGTTTTGGCAAGCCTCGCATCGGGCGGGATAGGCCTCAACGTGACTTCAGTCGAGTATGGCGTCGATACCAGGAGCGATGCGAAACTGCGTCGGTTTTTGTTACCAGCCCAATAGCTACCCAAACCAGTTTGCGACCAGGCTGCCCCGGCTCGGGTCCAGCGCGCTTAGGCTGTGCGCATGGTCTCCGAGGTAATGCGCAACATGGAATTTACCTGTATTAAAGGGCGAGCAAGACCATAGAACGCCAAAGGTTCTTTTA
>CAZVWV010000059.1:0-21546 GCA_964631745.1 uncultured Bdellovibrionales bacterium | reverse complement strand
CGGACGGTCGCACTACCTTCACTGCTACCATATTCAGCTAAACAATCTTTGCGGAACTCGGTGCGACATTTTGGCGACTTAGCCATTTTAGCATCCAACTTGCGATCCAACTAGAGCCACCTCACGGCCATTAAGTTAAGGGTGGGCAATCTGAGCAAGCGAATAACTGTTAACTTGGCGGGCTAGTTAAATATATCGGTTGTTCCAACAGCCTTACTGGACCGTGCGCGAGTTACGAGCAAACGACGCTTAACTTAATGGCCGTGGGGTGGCTCCCACGGCCAAAACTTGTAACCTTTGAATCTAAAGACTACGGGCATGCATAATGTTAACATTTAGGCGCATAATGCGCCATTACAACTGGACGTGCTCAAGCGTTCGCATTGTATTGGCCCAACCGTGAGCCGCGCTAATGTACATAATTCGCAAAAAGAGTGATCACCAAATTCATCAGAGTGCATTCTGTGGTCGTCTTGCTGAAGTTCTCCGGCCCGAGGATTACGGGGCCCTGGATATTGCGATGCTCGAAAATGTCCAAGAAACCATCGGACACTATCATAGAACCTTTGATGAGATCTATGTGGTAACAGCTGGCTCACTCAAGGTAGCCTTCTTTGACCCCAAAGCTGATAAGCGATGGGTGGAGCAACTCGATACAGATGAACTATGCGTCATTCCCAAGAATCTTCATCACAAGATACTGGGTGGCTCCACTGAAAATAAGTTACTGGTCGTCTGTATTCCGCGATTCGAACTTTCAGACGAATATCGATCAGAGATACTTGAAGCGGTTCATACGGAACGTGGATAGAGTATAAGAACTATTAGCGCCAGACGCTCTACCAAAGGAGAACGAATGATATATGAAGACAAAAAATAGTAAGAAAAAGAAAAAACCTACAGCCAATCGAATGCTCCCGGAGTATGATTTTCGAGATGGTGTGCGAGGGAAATATGCTAGCCGGTATGCACACAACAACAATATTGTTGTAATTGAACGTGACGTTGCTAAATATTTTTCTGATTCCAAATCGGTAAACGAAGCACTTCGGACTCTTTTGAGGCTGAAGTGCAAAACGGCGCAGGGCGGATAGTAAGTGGGTTCAATTGTCGGCAGAGGGCGCCGCAATTTAAAGCGCAAGCACGTTAATTAGAATAGTTTGTAAGAGTAATCACAATGAGTAAAGTAATTAAAGCAGCGCTCGCTCATAGATCTGCGACAGAGCTGCCTGGCGGGGAGCTATCAGAGGAAAAAATGCCCGAAGAGGTACTAGTTGCATTGAAGCGCGTGCGCGATACAATTGGAAAACTGAGTTCACGTACTCCGCGAGAACTGTCGCTCGCGTTGGTTGATGTCGAAAGTGCAGTCAATGCGCCTCTGGATAATCCGGAATGGTATTTACTGATTGAAGATAAGGAGGGCCAGCCGATAGCTTTCTCTGTCCCAAACAACTGCGGGAACCGCGATGTCGCGGTGCTGACGGACTATTTAGAAAACGCTCTGCCCTCAATTGATAAAGTGGAGAGACGGAGAATAATCGAGCAACTCCAATCTAGAATGCGCGAGCAATGAATGGTTAAGCATTTATTCTGGATGCCAATTGAATTGAAGAGATTTCGCGCTGTTACAACTGCGTTGACCAAGTGGGGGCGCCAACTTGTGAAGTCTGGAACGGGGCTAGTAAGCGCCTAACAAAGAAATAGATTGGAAGCTTGCGCAAAAGCCGCTCCACCATATTTGCGCCTAACTGGATTAGTTGGGCTGGCCAGCAAGAAAAGTCTCAGAGACCGTTGTGTGGGCGTATAAATTACCAAAAGTAACCAAGCTACGCTAGTTTTGGCGGAATATAGCAACTTTATATTTGCCCAAAAGTAGTGGTCATTGGGCAGTTTTGGGCAAATATCGAATCAAGCCTGTAGGAGACTAGACCGGCTTATTTCTGCCCGCTTGTGTCTTTGCTATTTTTAATTCCTACTCAGCGATAGGCCTACTCCAGACCGCCGTGGACTAAGCCGACGCCGAAGGCGCTACATAATATTTTGTTAATACATTAATCCCACCCGCGCTTGCGCTTTGCTCTGGGATCGAATAGTTATGTCACCGAGCCTTAACTAGCTGGAACTACTAGGCAAACCGTGCTTTCAGGAGACCCCAGAAATGTGACTAAATTAATTTCGGCATGCTGCCGATTTATTAATCAATTCAGGTGGTTAAGCTTGGGGACGGCATCGACCTGGCTAAACGATTCGAATGTGCCAGCTTCTTGCATCTAATGTATTAGAAGTAGAATAAGAAGTGTTGTTTCGGAACTAAGGTATCGCTCTTGAGGTAACAGTCTAGGCAAAGCACTCGTTAGGTAAATGGACACAACCCACACATCGTCTGCGGATTCACCGCTTAGCGCTTTGAAGTATGCGGCTGGCACCGACATTGGTAAGAAGCGAGAAGAGAATCAAGATTCATTTGGCGTGATCGAAGGCGAGGGCTTTCGATTGTATATCGTGGCAGATGGAATGGGCGGCGTGAAGGGAGGTGCCATCGCTTCCAACTTAGCGGTCAAGACCATCCAAGAGGAGCTGCGCTCAAAAACTGAACTTACAGTTCCGGCGGTCGTGGCGGCCGCGCAACTTGCCAACACGCGTATCCATGAGAAAGGCAACGAAGAAGGTGGTATGGCCGGAATGGGCACCACTCTTACCGGCGTGGCATTTGTGGGCCGCAGTCTTTATCTAGTGAACGTCGGCGACTCGCGTATATATCGTTTCCGTAACGGCCGGCTTAAGCAGCTCTCAGAGGATCACACCTTAGTGCGAGAGCTGATTCGAAATGGCACCTTGAATGAAGATCAAGCAGAGAATCACCCGGTCGCCCATATGTTAACCCGATCATTGGGACCAACTCCGGATATAGAGGTTGACTGTTGGTACTGTGATGACGGCCCGGCGCGCGGTGATGTGTACTTGCTGTGCTCTGACGGGCTTTACAACATGGTGACTGAGCGGGCTTTAGTTGAGATCTTGTCTGAGAATTCGCTCGATCAGTCTATTCAAAAATGTATAGATCTCGCCAACGAACGAGGCGGGGCCGACAATATAACCTTGATCTTGGTGCAGGTCGGAGAGAGCTTTCCATTAGGAATTGAGGATTTTCCCGAAGAGGTTGGCGAGGGAGTCGAAGATACCGTTGAAATTCAAGCGGACGATCTGCCGGACTCAGGAGCGTCCTCTCATGAAAATGGAGAATCGCAAGCCGAAAATGGTAACCTGAGCGATTCTCCCGAATTGCACGGTGGTATGTCATTCTCGAAAGTGGCAAACGTGAGCGGTTCGCAAGAATATTCGGACCACGCTGCCGATGCCGGTGACGAACTCCCAGGATTCAACTTGAAAAAAGGGCCCGCCAATAAGCCACAGCTTCAGATGGGGCTTAGCGTGTTATTAATCGGCATCCTAATCGGAGTGGGCGGAGCTTGGATCTGGGCTGGCTCGCGATCCGAACCAGAGGGACTTGAGCTTTTGAGCGGACATGTGCCGGTTAGTTCAACTGAATCTCAAGTTGTGGTGCCGTTGCCGGAGCAGGCAGTGCTTTCACATGTTGATGTTTTTCTTCCTGATTCTGTGGGCGCGCCAATTTTGAGGAGCGCCTTGCCCGATATGGACCCCATCGGCGTCGAACATGTGGATTCCGAGGAAGTGCGTAATTTGAGCGGAGATTTATCTGGCAGCCTGAGTCAGCACGATCTTGATAATGTAAAGTCTCGCAAAGTCGAGGTTAGGGATTTTCTAAACAGCATCGAACAAAAGCTAGAAGCCATCGATCGTCCTATCTCCGGCAGGATGGGCGAACTCTTGCAGGCTACAACGCGCGAGCGCGAAAGTTACAAATCGAAAATTAATGATATTCAGATCGAAATGGACGGGGCAGCTAGAAAACTGGCGGTCTGGTATGGACGTCAGAAACGGCTTCAGACGACAGATCCCATTAATTTAGCTTCTGAGGTTTCTGTCTCTTCGGAGGCAGTCAAAGAGAAAAAGGAGATCTTTGAGCGCGCAACTTGGGCGTACTTACAAGAAAATGAGATTTGGCGTTACAATCCAACCGATAACAAACAGGACGAGAAGGTAAAAGAGCTTCTCAAAGTTAGAAAGCAGCGCATGATTGATTTGGCGGCAGAGGTCAAAGATGCCATCGAACGCGAAGTCAAGAGCGCTGACCAAAGAATCGCTGAACTCACGCTCGATCGTGATCAATTACAGTCCAAGATTAACGCCCTTGATCAAGACGTCCAATATATTCAAGTGATCATGGGCGGCGATGTGCGCGCCAAAGATCGTGTGCGTAAAGAACTAATTCATAAGCAAGAATTGGCCCGCGAAGAGTTGAATGAACTTGGCAAAGTTCTGCCGGATTAATAGCAACGATTTGCATTCCAGATTTAGCTGATCTACCCTAGCCTGGATTCCTTCATGGGGTTTTATGCAGAATACGGCTAGGGCGGCACTCATCAGCGTAACCGATAAGACCGGGCTTGTTGACTTCGCCCGGGAGTTGAAGAATTTAGGATTCCTCTTACTCAGCACAAGCGGTTCCGGCAAACATCTTACTGAATCCAAAGTCGAATCGCTTTCGATTGAAACGTATACCGCTCAACGTGAGATCCTTGACGGGCGGGTTAAGACATTGCATCCCAAGATTCACGCCGGCATATTGGCGAAACGCTCGGATCCTGCGCACATGCAGGAGCTTAGCAATAACGAGATACTCCCGATCGACTTAGTCGTAATTAACCTTTACCCCTTCATCGATAAATTAGGGGAAGGTCTGCCTGCCAGAAAGATGGTGGAGTTCGTTGATGTGGGCGGTCCAACCATGTTGCGCGCTGCGGCCAAGAATTTTGAGAGCGTTTTTGTCGTTTGTGATCCAGCCGATTATAGCGAGGTATTAGCTGCCCTACGTGAGCCGGAGTCAGTTCAGGCCTTTGACTGTCGACGGCGATTGGCTGTTAAAGCGTTCTCCTTGTTGGCGCGCGACAATATGGAGGTTGCCCGTTATTTTTCAGAAACCACGGTTAAGGCATCCGGTTTGGAACATACTCAGACAGAATTATCGGGCGTGGCCGGAGCATTTTTTAGCGAATCTCAAGAATTACGGTACGCCGAGAACCCCCATCAACAAGGACGTTTCTACCGCTTTGCTTGTGATCCTCAGAAGATGAGCTGGAAACAACTTTCAGGTAAAGAGCTCTCGTATAATAATATCTTAGATTGTGATGCCGCCATCCGTTTGGTTCGTGATTTTCATAAGCAGGCACCCTTTGCTTTTATTATTAAACATCTGAACCCATGCGGAGCTGCCTTTAGCGACTCATTACTCTCGGCATTTGAGGCGGCAAAGCGCTCAGATCCACGCAGTCATTTTGGCGGAGTTATCGGATTTAACGGCGCCGTTACTGCTGAGATTGCCACCGCTATTCGTGAAGATTTTGCAGAGATAGTTGTGGCACCCTCGTTTGAAGCGGAAGCTCTGGAACTGTTAAAGCGCAATAAAAATTTGCGTTTGATTACGATCGCTTTAGATATGCCCGCTCTAAAGCACGAGATGCGAGCTGTTGAAGGCGGAGTGCTGTTCCAAGTTCGGGATGCCCAAATTGCTCCAGCCTCAGACGCTAAATTGGTTACCGATCGAGAGCCTTCGGAAGTCGAAATGGCAGACCTCGAGCTGGCTTGGCGAATTTGTGCGCACGTTAAATCAAACGCAATCGTTTTAGTCAAAGATAAAATTATAATCGGAGTGGGCGCGGGTCAGATGAGTCGCATTGATGCAGTTGAGCTGGCGATCGCCAAAGCCAAACGTCATGGGCATACTCTTGAGGGCGCTGTGTGTGCCTCCGATGCCTTCTTTCCGTTCTCAGATAATATTGAGGCCTTAGCAGGCTCTGGAATTAAAGCAGTCATAGCGCCAGGGGGCGCCAAAAGGGATTCTGAGGTTATAGAAGTTGCAAATAAACACGGAGTTTCGCTGCTATTCGCGGAACAGCGGCACTTTAGGCATTAGAGCATGAAAGTATTGATTATCGGTTCAGGAGCTAGGGAACACGCTCTGGCTTGGAAGATTAAGCAGAGCCCGCTGCTTGGATCGCTATATGTGAGCCCCGGTAATCCAGGAATGGCGGAGATCGCTGAGTGCCTAGATATCAAAATAGACGAGATTGAGAAACTCTGTGAATTTGCCGCTTCTAATTCTATTGATCTGACGATAGTGGGTCCTGAACTACCGCTTACTTTGGGAATCGTTGACAAGTTTAAGGAGCGGGGCTTAAGGATCTTTGGTCCCAACAAATATTGCGCCCAGTTAGAGGGTTCGAAGTATTTTGCCAAAGAGATAATGGTGGCTGCTGGGATTCCGACTGCGGCTTTTACACACGTATCTGATCTGCAAGCTGGATTGAGTTTTATCAGGGGTAATCCAGGGCCATATGTTCTTAAGGCCGATGGTTTGGCGGCTGGAAAAGGGGTGGTGATCGCGCAAAGCCGGGACGAGGCCTTAGACGCTTGTAGCGAACTTTTTTCTAAGTATCCGGCCGGTGGAGTCTTGATTGAACAGTTCCTCGCTGGTGTTGAGGCTTCCTTTATTGTCGCCACCGACGGCAAGCGCATACTGCCTATGGCCTCGAGCCATGATTATAAACGCGTATCTGATGGGGACTTAGGTTCCAATACCGGAGGCATGGGTTCGGTCTGTCCGAGTGCGCGCCTTAGTCCAGATCAGGAGCAACTTGCCTTAAAGACCATCATCGAGCCACTCTTGGCTGAGATCGAGCGCAGGGGCCATCGATTTTGTGGATTCATCTATGCTGGGCTGATGCTTGAGCCATCGGGGAAGTTTTCTGTGCTTGAATTTAACACTAGGCTCGGTGATCCGGAATGTCAGGCCATCATGCGGCGGATGCAGGGAGACTTTTTGAAGTGTCTTTCTGCGCTCTCCGATCAACGCTCCCAAGTTGAGCTGTCCGAGTTAGGTTGGGCAAACGAAGTCTGTGTAAATGTTGTGCTAGCGGCAGAAGGCTATCCGGAGAAGCCACGGCTGGGAGATGAGATCACCGGTATCATGGAAGCTCACGCGCTTGAGGGTGTTCAGGTTTTCCATGCGGGAACGGCGTTAAACGGGCGACGCTTGGTATGCGCCGGCGGGCGAGTGCTTTCGGTATCGGCTTTAGGGGCTACGCTCTCGAGCGCTCGAGAGACGGCCTATAAGGCCGTACAACTTATTCGTTTTAATGGACGGCATTTTAGAACGGATATCGGCCGTGACTAAGCTCTCTGTCGGCACTATATTCCCAAGTTTGAAGAAAAGCGCTCTGCTCATGCTGGTGTTGATTGGACTTTTATTTAGTCAGGCTGCTGCCGCCGAACCTCTTAGAATTCTAGATGCTAATAATCTTTTGCGGGCCGTTACGGATGCAAAGAGTGAAAAGCGTGTTGAAGTGCAAATTGCAGAGATATTACCGGATCTATCGATCTACCGCTTGTCAAATGTTGATGGATTAAAATCTGATATCCTTGGGATTCCAGAGCAGGATATTTTGGTTTTTGATAAGGTTTCCGCGGGCACCTGGAAGCTTCGGGCACCCAATGGCGACCAGGTGCTGCAGGTTCAAATTAAGAGCTCTACAGCCTTGTCCCCGTGAGAACGTGCCTAGTGAGAACCGGCCTAATAATTAGAGTATAAGAGATGTCTTTTCTTCGTTTCTATCAGAAAGAGCAAGAACGCGAACCGGTTCACGATCCTAATTTGACTCTTACTCGCTCCGACTTGGTGCAAGAGATTAACTCCAAAAAACATATCGATATTCTGGTCGTGGGAGGAGGCATACACGGGGCGGCTTTTGCGCGAGTTTCTGCACTACATGGATTAAGAGTTTTACTATTGGAGCGATCGGATTATGGCTTTGAAACCTCAAGTCGCTCATCACGTATGGCTCATGGCGGCTTGCGATACCTTGAGACTCTGGATCTTAAGCAAATTATTGAAGGGGTAAGAGCACGAGAGGAGCTACTGAGGATGGCTCCGCATCTTGCGAAACCGCAGGAATTTTTCCTTCCCGTTTTTGAAAACGAGACATTTTTGCGTCATAAGCTCTCTTGGGGCCTGAAATTTTACGATTTACTGGTAGCAAAGTCTCAGAGACATTCCTGGCATACGGGTTGGCCTTATAGGGCTGTAACTCCACCCAGTCTTCGTTCTGTCCAAGGAGGCTTCCTGTACTTTGATGGCCTCATGAATGATGCCCGCATCGTACTAGAGAATATTTTAGCGGCCAGACAAGAGGGCGCACACTGCCTAAATTATGCCAACGTCGAAAGCATGACAGAGCAGAAAGATGGATCTATGCGGGTGGGCTGGCGTGATCGCTTATCCGGGAAGAGTCACGAAATTATTGCGGGCGCCGTGATTAACTGCGCTGGCGCTTGGGCTCCGCAGGTTGGACGCTTAAGGCGGAGCGAGCTAGCTTCAGATCTGTGTTTCAGCCGCGGAGTGCATCTGATCTTTAAGAAGGCTTGGAGTGGCCCGGCCATGCTGAGATATTCAAGAAAAGGGGAGGGGCATTACTTTATTTGGCCGCACATCGCTGGAACCATGCTGGGACCGTCGGAAAATGAAGTCGAGTGTGCTCAGAGCGACCCACTGCCGCAACCTTCCGAAGTTGATGAATTAATAGCACGGGTAGCTCTAGATTTTCCGGAGTTTGAGCTAAATAGATCGAGCTTGCATTATGCCTACGCTGGGGTGCGCACCATGGTGCGTCGTGGTCGCCGAAAGGACGCGCGGGATTTGTCCAGGCGACATGAATGGGTCTTCGATGGTCGCATGCTGACTCTGATGGGCGGGAAATTCACGACCGCTGCTCACACTTCTCAAGAAGGGTTTGAACGATTGGTCAGAATGTCGGGCGCTAAGATTACATTAGGAAGACTGCAGGACCGTCCCTTACCGGGAGCCGGCCCGGATCTGTCTAAAACTTTGGCTATGTTTGAGGAGAGAGCGGCCGAAAAAGGTATTCCTGCGGCGGTATGCCAGCGAGTAATAGCCCAGCTCGGCGCGCGCCTTAGGTTTTTTGCCGAGGAGGCGGACTTTGAACTAATCGGCGGCCAGTTACTAGCGGGTGAGCTGCGCCTGGCTTTTGAGCTTGATCAAGCCGAGACGCTTGATGACCTTTTGCGCAGAAGACTGCAAATTGACTGGAACGAAGATTACGGCGAGGCGGCACTTGAGGGCATTATTCGGTATCTTGCCAGATACAAACCTAATCTTAAGATTGAACAGGAACTAAACGCTCGCCAACAGCGCCTAGAAAAGTTGCGTGCCTTGTTAATTTCGTAAAGGTCGGAGCAAACATGCTCTCTCCGTGATCACCGTGCTCTCCGTGGTTTAAATCATCCTGTACGCACATCATCTCGGGGGTCATGCGCGCTGGGTAATTAGAACCACGGAGAGCACGGTGGACACGGAGAGAGTGTTAGAGAGCCAGCACCATCTTTCCAAAATGATGGCCGTCCTCCAAACGTTTCAAGGCTTTAATACCGTCTTTTAAAGGCTCGACACGATCGAGCACTGGTTTAATATTGTTAGCCCACATAAACTCCAAAGCGTCGATGAAATCCTGTTTAGTGCCCATGGTGGAGCCTATCAATGAGATCTGTTTGGTAAAGAAAAGCCGATTGTCGAAGGTAATCTCAGGGCCAGTTGTATTGCCGACAGTTACTATGCGACCTCCGCGGGCCACGGCCCTGATACTTTTGGCAAGTGTTTCGTGACCGACGTTGTCGATAACAAGGTCTACGCCGCGCCCTCGAGTTATTCTAAGCACTTCCATGGGCCAGTTAGCAATCTTTTTATAGTCGATAATCTCGGAAGCCCCTAAGGCCCTGGCTCGTTCAGCTTTCTCTGACGAACTCGTAAGCGCAATGACTTTGGCCCCTACCGCCTTACTTAACTGAATGCTGAGCGAATTTACGCCGCCGCCCGCGCCCACCACCAGCACGGACTGGCCCGGCGACAAAGCCCCCTGTTTAAAGAGCATACGCCAGCAAGTGGTCGCGACCAGCAGCGGCGCGGCCGCCTCTTCAAAACTAAACTGTGCCGGCATGGTATAAAGATTCTTGGTCGGCACACAAACATATTCAGCCATGCCCCCCTGGGTTTGCTCACCGATAATTTTGTAACCCGGGCTGACGCACTCTTGACCTTGGCGTGTCCACTCATCTTCAGTAGTAGAGATGCCCGGATATACAATTACCTTTGTGCCAGGTCTCCAATCTGAGCTATCCCCGTTAACAGAGACAATCTCACCAGCGATGTCGCTACCACCGACATGCGGCATCTCCAGGTGTAGCCCCTTCCAGCCCCGGCGCACCCAGATATCAAGATGATTTAGAGCGATGGCGCGCACCCTAACTAAAGCCTGACCGGGCCTTGGCTTTGGATCGGGGATGTCCGCAAATTTTAAAACTTCAATTTCGCCGTGCTCTTCAAAAAAAATCGCTTTCATGAGTAAAGAATACTTCTAATAGAGCGCCTTTGGAAGTGTGCTATATTTGGTAGCGCCGACGTATTTGCTCAAAAACCCTGGGCGAAGCAGGGATATTAAGTAGCGCCGACGACTCGTCGGCCGGTGGTTATAGTGGCATTATCGTTTAGGGCGTAGCCACCACCTGCTCGCACCGGCTGCTGCCTGTCGGCCTAAGAATTTGTGCCGCTACGTGGCACCGGCCGACGAGTCGTAGGCGCTACGTAATACGCGACAGTCATGGCTGATTAATTAACCTGCGTGGGCTCCGGAACGGCACGCTTTCCGACGATAGAAGCTCGACCGGGCCGAATGATTTGGTCCAACTTGCGGTGTTTAAGCAGGGCCATCATGTAGTCGGCGCCGTAAGTTTTGGCCACCTGTGCTTCATCATCACAAAGACCGCAAATGGAGTAATAATTAAAACTACCATTTTCGCAAGTTTGAGTGGTCGGGCACAAACTAAAGTTTGAAATCAGAATTGTTTTTTGATCGCAGCTGTTATCTTCTTGGATGCGGCATCCGAGCGATAAGCCAGCGCCAACTTTTACAGTCTTTGTCTTCGAGCTCTCCATCAGTAACCAAGCTAAGGTTAGGGCTCGAAGGGGCCAAAGTGGAATGGAATCCATACCGGGAGACGAGGGGCTCTCAGGTACAATCGAGACCTGCGCCACGAATTCGGCCCCGGGCTTTCCAGCGCGTGTATCTGCGTGCAAAGCGCGCATCCCCTCTGTGCAATAAAATAGGCGCTTTTCATTATTAGGAAGATCTTTGGCAAAAACTGCCACGCTAACTTCAGGTTGATAACTGGCGTCGCGATCCAAATTATAGGAGCTGCCGAGCTTGGCGAGCTGATCACGTAAATTTAGTGTGAACTTCTGCAGTGGAGTGCCAAACCCAGCCTCCAATAACTCAAGGCTGTCTCGAAGAACTAAGGGATCTGTCAGATGGCAGGCCCCAACTTTGATGGTAGCAGGTTCAGCGCTTTCAAAGAAAATATCCGCCCCCGCGAACCAGTCGGCCAGGGTTGCGCCTTGTCTATTGTGGGAGGCGTAAAATATGCCGAGCTGTCCTAATGTTTTGCTTGATCCGGATATTATGACTTCCCGCAAAACCTTGTTTATTAATCCACAAAATAATCGGCGAGCTTGGCCTTCGCTCCATTTGAACTGCATAGAAAGTGGAAGTCGCACGTAGCCAAGTTGACACAGCTCGGGCGTATCCACGATTTGTGGGTAACGTTGTGCCTGGTAATTGACCAGTTCTGAGCACTTCTCGAACTTGGCGCCCCTAAGCGTCACTGACCTCAGCAGGACCCGGCCGTTAAACTCCGTCCTAGTAGATGCCACCTGTTTGCTGGGAAACAAGATTCCAAAGCCTTCTAAATATACACAACGGTTAGCCGCCAAGAGATCGGAGGTCTGGGAGGTAAGAGCCTTGACGAACTCTAGCCGTTCTGACTCGCAAGTTTCATGCTCGAATTCTTTGGCTGTAATCCGCTTGCTTTTGGGAGTAATACTAGAACCATCAGTGTGGCCATGCTCCAGCGTCAACGCCGAATCCTTACTCCCAGTCTGACTAGATCCCCCCATCTTAATAGCTCGCAGGCAAGCGCCGATAGAAAAAAATTCCTAGCCGCCCGGTGCGGCAAATCTCCAAGAAACGGGACTTAACTTAAATTAGATTAGCTTACTAAGGGCGGCCACTAGCTGTTCCTTAGGAACGGCGCCGACGATTTGTTCAATAACCTTACCATCTTTAAAGAAGATCAGATTGGGGATTCCACGAACATTATACTGGGTCGGGGTCTGGGGATTATCGTCAACGTTGATTTTACAGATCTTAATCTTTCCGGCGAATTCTTTACCTAGTTCCTCTAAAACCGGCGCAATGCTCTTACACGGGCCACACCAAGGAGCCCAAAAGTCAACCAAACAAGGAATCGATGATTTAAGAACCTCGGCTTCAAACGAGCCATCGTTAATTTCAGATACGTTACCAGCCATTGCTAATCCTCAAGCTAAAAAGTGAATTTACAACATTATCAAAGATTTAAGGAAAATGGTAAAGCCCCCTGCCGATTAGGGGAGTTGTACACAGCTGGGTGGCTCTTCAGGCCCCTTTGGTTTAAGTGATTTGAACCTTTTCTCCACAGATAGCGTCTTAACTTTAACTCAGTTGAAGTTCGGCTGAAGGTTTATTTAGCTGGTTTTCCCCAACTCAAACTTTTGGGAGATAGGTAATGGAAGGAAAGTATCCCTTGGATAATGCGACGCGAGTTAACGATTGCCAAATTAATTACACGGTAGATTCATATAATAACGGGATAGCATTCGGACAACATCGCTTGGACCCGGAGATGGATGCCAGAGATTATTACAGTCTGCGCGTGAGCGAGGGCAGCGACCTAGTGCGATTGCGGAGCCGCTACGCCCTTTACAAAGATACACCATTCCAGAAGTTGGAGCGGTATTTAATACGATTATCGCAGATGGGAATTCTTCGCCAGGCCAGCATTTATTTTGGCGTGACCACCGATCCATTCCTGCCGTTTGAGGGGAAGTTTGACGCCAGTATGAAATTTTTAGAGCTCTTTCAGCGTTACACCCCCGGCATGCTAACTATTCAGACCAGGTCCCCTTTGGTTGTAATCGCATTGCCTGTGCTGAAACGACTTGGAAAGCATGTCTCTGTTACCTTCGGTGTTGAGACGCCGCTAGAGGAGGCCAATCGACGCTATACGCCTGGACTGCCGCGGGTGGAGGAGAGGTTAAAGACAGTTACGGCCTTGCGCAGATTCGGAATTGATCTAACCCTGCAGGTAAGTCCAGTACTTCCATACGGTGATTGGAAACTTGACGCAGGGAACTTTGCCAAGCTGCTGGTGGAGCACGCTGATCACATCTTCGTGCGTTCGATCACCGATGGCACTGAGAGATCGGAGCGGCAGGTCAAGAGCACTCCCATGGCTCAAAAATTGGCCGTCGATCGACAGTTCTTTTACTTAAGGCCGGATTCAGCCGAACCGCTTGTGAAGGCCATAGAAAAGCTCGCGCCCGAGAAGTTACTCGCTCCGGAGCGCCCCCATTTGAGGGAGAAGCAGATTAAGATGTTTGCGGCTTAACAACCATGGGGATAGTTCATTACCCTAGAAAGAGCAGTTGCCAATTTGTATTAAAGCTTTAGATAACCGCAGGATATGTCGATGATCGAGTTAAACTGAGTCTGCTTAACGAAAGATGTGCCAATATGATAGTTGATCAAGTAATGACTCTTAATCCGAAGTGTTTGCCTGGAAGCGCTAAGTCGGCTGAAGCGGACGAACTTATGCGTTCCATGAATTTTCGTCATATACCTGTTATCAGTGAGACCGGGGTGTTAATCGGTATGCTAAGTAGTCGCGATCTTCAACGACACGAAATGCGGCCTGAAATTAGGCAAGAGTTTCCCAAGATGTCCCAGGCTTTGGATGATATGCCGATATCTAAAATGATGCATCAAGGGATAATATGTGTACCCACGGGCACCGAGATAGTGGAAGTGATCGACATTATGGTATCGAAAAAGATCGGTGCTATCCCGGTCGTCGATCCGATCACGGATAGACTTGTCGGAATTATTAGCTACATAGACGTTCTGAAGGCCGCTCGCGATAAATTGGCATCAAATTAGAAATATTACTTTGATTGTAACTTGAGCCAAGATTTGATAAACCCCAGTAGTGATTCGACTAAAGCTTGGCCGCTTAGCGGCGGGTATACTTATAAGTGGACTGGTTTGTTTCCTTTGCCTCTGGCAAATTGGTGCAACCTCAATCTCGATCTCAGATGAGAGCCTGCATGTAAAGGTGACGCAGGAGATCTTTCAGAAAGGCAATTGGTGGAGCCCGACCCTCTCTGGCATGCCCTATTATAGTAAACCGCCCTTTAAGATGTGGCTGGCATGTTTACCGCTTTATCTTTTGGGGGAGTCCAATTTTTCATACCGAGTTTTAGATGGTCTTCTCGGTATCGCCAGTTGTCTGACTTTATCACTTCTTGTTTGGCAGCTTTTTCGCTCGTTTTGGGGTGCGTTACTTTCACCCTTGGCACTACTCTCTAACTACCAATACGTCTTTGGAGCCCATGGAGTGCGGCGTGCAACTCAGGATCCCATGTTGGTTTTTCTTACTTTAGTAGTTTTCCTGCTGGGTTGGTTGTGGTGGCAAAAGCGGGATGTCTCCAGTGTGCGTTATGCCCTTGGACTTGGTCTTTGCACGGCCTGTGCCGTGCTCACAAAGAGCATCGCCGGTGCGATTCCACTGGCGCTGGTTGTTATTTTTTATCTCTCTGGCCCTGAGGGCTTGGAATTCGTCAAAAAAAATAAGCTCGCTCTGGGCTTATGCCTTATCTCCGCCATAGTTCCGGTCGCTTCATATTACTTGCCGCATTTTCTTCTAACCGACGGATATTACCATTTAGCAGTGGAGTCCGAACTTGTCGATCGAGTACAAACCGGTTATCACAACTCTGGCAAACCAGCCTATTACGTTCGGCAGATACTACAAGGATCTTTCGGCCCCATAGGGGCGCTACTGGCTGGTCTAGGTGCGTTTTGGGCAACTAAGTTTTGGAGGCGCGATCAAGGCCGTTTCTTGTTAATTACCCTATCGGTACCACTTTCGGTTTTCTCGATAATTCCCTCGCGACTAGCGTGGTATCTCTCTTCGTCTTATCCGTCCCTGGCGATAATCAGTCTTTTCCCGTGGATGGTTGCTTTGGAGCCGCATAGCCAGCGCAAGAAACTTTTAATATTTTTGCGCGGCCTGACCCTACTTGTAATTTGTTACCATCTTTCAGGTTTTGTGGCGCGTGCTATTCGGCCCATGCAGAGATCCGCATTCGACCTTTCACTCGAATCTGTCAGAAAAGCCGGAGACATACCGCTTTTTGTGCATGGGCCGGGGCTTCGCATGGATCAGCCCCATCATAATCGAGTCGAGAAAATTTACTTGGCCACTCTAAAAGAGAGGCTTCACGTATTCTCTGCGCTTGACCAGCTACCCTCAAATCAGGCCGCCTTCGTCGTATTACTTCCCTCCAACGAGTCGGAAAAATTATTAAAAACCCGGTCCCCTGCAAGCTTTGCCAAGCTTCCACATGCGCGCCATAACAAACCACCCCTGATGTTACTTGCGTTTGGAGCCAGGCTTGAAGGGGCGGGCTTTAAACAGAGCAAGGAAAAACAGAGCAAGGAAAAACAGAGCAAGGAAAAACAGAGCCCCGAATTGCCCGTACCTCCCGCGTAGGCTCGTTCACGGCCTAAATGACTGAAGACTGGACTGAAGACTGGCCTGAAGGCCGCTAAAATTGGTATAACCGAAGCCGTGAACACGGAAAACTCCGAACCAACCTTAGCCAACCCAATCTTCACAATTGGGGTAGGGCTTGCATTATATGTGACTTTGGCGAGCACCCTTTCGCTTTGGGAAGCTGACGGGCCAAAACTCATCTCGTCCATGAGCATGGGGCTATGCGTTTCCCTGCTCGTGATCGGCATTGCGTGGGCGCTAAACCGATTGAGCATGCGGACTCTGCGCCTCGATCCCTTAGTGTTTTCATACGGCATCCTGATCTTTTTCTTTAGCGACTGGCTTGTGCGCGGATATAATCTGCTGCAAGGCCCCTCAATCCGCGGAGAAATTATTCTTGGCGCATCGCTTTCCTATCTATTATTTCGCTACGGGAAGATAGCTTGGCTAGGGGCGCTTCTTCCCATCGCGATGGGAGTATTTGCGACAGTTTTTTTTCTGGAAAGTAAGGGCCAGTTTCTTTTTTCGGACGATCACGCCACATTTTTTTATCGACTAACTCTGCTTCAGCAGAATTTCCCCAAGATACCTTTTTACGGACCGCTTTGGAACGCAGGTATCGAGGTGAGGGATTTTTTTGCCACAGGCACACTCAGTATTTATCTGCTTTTTTACCCCTTAATCGCACTTTTCCCAATTGAGCACGTATATAACGTAATAGTGGCGCTAATGCTTTTTGGTTTAGCGCCGCTAGCAGCATATCTTACTGCGCGGTTAGAAAAGCTTGATCCACAGTACGCTGCTCTGGCGGGTTTGTTGAGTCTAACTTCGAGTTTGTTGTGGTACCGCTGGACCCTCAAATATGGAACGCTAGGGTTCGCGCTCTCAACGATGCTCGTGCCTCTGAACTTATCTTTGGTGACTCGAATAATCGCCCGTGACGTGGTGATAGAGCTCTGGCAGGCGCTTCTCTTTATTCTTAGCTTCACATTAATGCTATTTTGGAGTCCGGCAGGATTAGTCTTTATTCCTGTTGTTATTTTGGCGCTCATCAGGGCGCGCCCGATTTTCCGAAAGCGATACGCCGCACTGATCCTTTCCAGCTTACTTATCTTAAATGTGCCCTGGATAGTAACGTTTTGGTCGGTTTCGAAAGTGGGGAGTTTTGTCTCTGCCGAGAAGGCCCCCCATGTAGGCGAGGTTGGAGCAGCGCAAGATGCGAATGCTCAAAAGTTCCGGCACAAGGTCACAGGCTTTGACCCTAAACGCAGCCTGCAGTTGCTTCGCGAAGCTGCCATCTCCGCTAACCCGTTGTTACTTGTAATGATTCTTCCTGGTATTTTACTGCTTCCGACGCGGACTAGAATCCCTATGGCTGTTTCAGTCGTCTGGCTTCTCGTCCTAGGCACAATCGTGCCTACGCTTAAACCCCAGTTTGAATTTGATCGAATGTTACTGGTGCTTGGTTTTTGTGGTGTGGTGCCATCGGCCTATGCAATTAAGCAACTTTTCGAAAACTACAATAGAAGTGCTGTCGCGCACATTAGCGCTTGCATCGCCGCAGGAATTTTGTGGGCATCAGTCTTTAGTGTTTCGGCAATAATTAGAAATCGATCGATAGAGCAGTATTTTTTTGCGCCCGCGCTATTAAAGCAGATGTCAGGCGCCATAGAAGGCCACAGCCGAGGAGGTAGAGTCCTGTTCTCGGGATTTGTTCTGCATGAATTGGGGCAGGGGCATTTAGCTCCCCTGGGTTACTTTACAGACACACCTCTGATGGCTTCAAGTCATGTCCATAATCTTTGGAAATATAAACAGATCTTTCCGCAGGAATATATTGCACGTGGAGAAGACGGTATTAATCAGTATTTAGATCTGTATAACGTCAGCGCGGTTTTTGCCCATGAACGTGAATGGAAGGACTATTTTTCCGCACGGCCCCGACAGTTTCGGCGGGTTTGGAGCGCAGAGCGTTTTGTGCTGTATGAACGAATTAACTTTGTGAGCAACTATTTTCTTGAGGGCCAGGGAGAGATTCTTAGTCAAACCTCAAATAGGATTATACTCAAACTAGATACTGCCGAGGCCGTTTTGAAATTTAACTATTTACCGATTCTAAAGAGCTCCGGTTGCAAGATATCCGCGCAGGTAGTGAGTCCAAGTGTGAGCTTGATCGCTTTGAAAGAGTGTCACACCCCGAGCAAAATTGAAGTGGTAGTGGAATCCAAGGGAGTTATGGAACGCTTGATGGGGGCTGACAAATGAGGCTTTCGCTAGCGATGCTCTTTCTGGTTGCGCTCTGTTCGCTCGCCCTGATTTACTTTGATTACCTCGCTACTCAGATGAGTGTCCCTATACCGCTATCGGCCTGGCCATTATTCTTGGTCGATTTTTCCCGACTCAGTTCAGTAAAGCAGATGAGTGATTGGTATGGGGTAGTGAACCTTGCTATCAATCAGTACGTAATGTGGCGTAGCGACCCAGTGATCGTTTGGATTTCCGGGCTGCTTACAAATTCGGAGGGGGTCGGTTATCGTCCGGATCTGTTGCTTAATATGGGAGTGTTCTGGATCGGCGCGAGCCTTCTTTATTATCAATTCTGTAAGGGTCGCCTCTTGGCCATTTTGGCCTCGCTAGTAGCAGTCACTAGTATTTCCATAACTTTTGGGTTAGATCGCGTCTTAATTGAGTCATTAACTTGGGTGCCCTACCTGGCGTTGGTATTGCGAATGATTGTGCAGGCCTCCCAGAACACTTCAATATTATTAAAAGCGCTGCAGTTTCTCGCCCTAATATTTTTGAGCTGTAGAGTATCAGCCTCGGCAAATCAGCTCTCCTTAATCTGGATCTCAGCCGGGTGGTTATGGGCTAGTCTGGATGGAAATTGGAAATCAAATAGCCGGATACGCTATCTGGCTTTGTTGATTGCATTCTTACCGGCCTTGTTCACGCCTGTGCTCGCTCCGAGTGCATCTATACCTGATTATCCTAGTTTTGCACACGTCGTGCCCGACGACGGCCTGGCGGGTTTTACCAGACCGTTGCTTGGGCCGGATCTTCCGCTGCAAACCATCAACCGTGAAGCCGTTAAGCATGGGGGATATCCTTTGCTTGTTGCTCTCTTAATTCTAATGGCTGGATTTCTGCGATGGACGAGAGAACCTGCGGGTTGGCCATCAGCACTGCTTGAATACTCTCTCTATGCTGGAATATTAAGCTTGGCGCTCGATCTGTTTCTGCCGGAATCGTTAAGCGAAGTTGCCCCGTTGCTGACTCTTGCGCGCACTGTGCCAGGCTGGTTTCCGTTCTCGCTTGATGCGACCGTAGCGATCTTTGCTATTACCTCTATCTATTTAATTCTCGTTAAGAGGCGAGCAATTTTCGTTTTGGCGGTATTTTCATTGGTTTTAGTAGCAAGTGCGCAACGCTTCCCTCTAAATCCGATTAGTTCAAAAACTGCTATACGCGCGCATCTTCGGGCTGCGAATCATGCACTGCTTAGTGCTGCCCAAAAAGAAAGTGCGGAGGCTCTGCTGGCTTCGCCGTCTTATTATGTAATTAATTATTTCGGGTACGACTTAATGCAAAATCGCCTTGATATAGAGAAGGCCACTGCCGCAGAGAGCTTATCCAAGACCAACTTCAAAATTAATTCATCAGACAAAAGCGAAGCGCGCAGTCTCGCAAGACTTTCCGACGGCAAGGATAGCTCGCGCTGGTCGCCCAAAACAGGCAAGCAAACCGGCAATGAGTGGCTTGAACTAGTTTGGGATGAGCCTTTGACGATACGAGGATTGGATTTGGCCCCCGGCAAATTCAGTGCAGACTTCCCGCGTGGGTTGAGAATCTCTTATCAGGAAGGTTGTTCTTTAGAAGAGCAGAAAAGCGCAAACTACATCCCGCTGCTCAGCTACCCCAATTGGCAGGGGCCGTTAGAGTTCACCGAGCAGGGCTATCCGTACTTTGGCGCGCAGTCACAGGTGAGGGTGTACTTTCCCGAGCCAGTTTTAGTCAAATGTCTTTTGGTTGAGCAAACCGGCATCACTGAGGCCTTCGACTGGAGCGTGGCTGAGGTTGGCCTGATTTATTAAATATGTCGGTATGAATTAAGTTCTCTACTCACTGCTGTCCGGTAAAACATTATAATTTTGGTCTTTAACCACGGAGGCCACGGAGGTACACGGAGCAAGAAACTACCCTGAGTTTATGTGCAATTACAAAATAAGGCCCTGTCTAGCCCGCGCGTTGCGGGCTATTCTTAAACAGACTATAAATCCGTAACTTTGGAGACAAGACTATGGAACGTGTTGCAATTATAGGTGGGACGCGCACCCCCTTTGTAAGAGCTGGTGGTGTATTTTCTGACCAAAGCTTTTTAGATCTCGGCACACATGCCGTTAAGTCCCTAATCGCGAAGCTTGAGATACAGCCGAGTGCAATTGAGGAGCTAATATACGGCACGGTTCTGTTAGATCCGCGCATGCCCAATGCGGCGCGCGAGCTGGTGCTCCGTTCCGGGCTCCCAGCTACAATTCCGGCACATTTTATCTCCAACAACTGTATCTCCGGCTTGGTCGCTATCAATATGATCGCCGAGGGAATTAGAAGTGGACGCATCAGTTGCGGAGTGGCCGGTGGAAGCGAATCGATGTCGCGGCCATCCTTAAGTCTGCACCCAAAATCAGAGAAGTTTTTTCTGGCGTTGGCGCGAGCCCGAACACTGACGCAGAAACTAAAAATCTTGGCTGGATTTAGACCGAAATATTTATTACCGCAGCCGCCCAGCCCTAAAGAGCCTTCAACGGGACTCACCATGGGGCAACATTGTGAGATTACGGCCAAGGAATTTGCGATATCGCGCGAGGTTCAAGATCGGATCGCCCTGGCAAGTCATACTAATGCCGCCAAAGCCCAATCGGCGGGATATTTGGCTGAGGAGATTACTCCGTTGGGAAAGATTGATCGCGATAATTTAATTCGCGCCGATACCAGTCTGGAGAGGTTGGAAAAGCTCGCTCCGGTTTTCGATCGCTCCCCGCAGGGTACGCTAACCGCCGGGAATTCTAGCGCTCTAACTGACGGAGCTTCGGCTGTCTTGCTGATGTCGGAAAAGCGCGCCAGACAGGAGGGCCGGGAAATTCTGGGCTACTTGGAGATGACGCAATACGCCGCCATCGCCCCTTCGGACGGACTCTTGATGGCGCCAGGCTTGGCGCTTCCCAAATTAATGCAACGCAGCAATTTAAATGTAGGGGAGATTGATCTGTTTGAAATTCACGAGGCCTTCGCTGCCCAAGTGGCGGCTAACTTGGCAGTTTGGGAACAGGGCTGGCAAAAATTTCCGGAATTAAAGCCCATCGGTAAGATTCCGACGGAAAAAATTAATGTAAATGGTGGCTCGATAGCGATAGGCCATCCCTTTGCAGCCACGGGCGGCAGGTTAGTTGTCTCGTTACTGAACCAATTAAAGCGTGGAAATCAGCGGCAAGGTGTGATTAGCGTCTGTGCAGCGGGTGCCATGGCGTGCGCTATGTTGTTACGTCGAAATTAGCGCGCATAAGGCATGTCGCGCCGGGCCTCCCAACGCCCCGAAGCGGCACAAAAATAGGCAACTTCTCAAAAACCCCTGGCAGAGCACGAGATATTACGTAGCGCGGACGACTCGTCCGCCGATGGTTATAGTGGCAC
>CAZVWV010000058.1:0-21824 GCA_964631745.1 uncultured Bdellovibrionales bacterium | reverse complement strand
GAATATTCTGCCGGACGGAATATAATAAGCATCCACAAAAATAGGTCCGTTGGCAGGAGGCCGACGATCGCAACCTCGAGTAATCGCGCTTCGAATTACTGCAAAATCTTGCCGGGTCATCCAAATATTATTATCCTCGGTGGGCCTCGTGCGAGTTTTCGAGGCAGAAGCATAGACCGAGACCTCGGGCGACATCAAAAAGACCTCCGTTTCACGGCTAACTCTGAGCGATTGAATAAACTGAATCTGGTCGGACCGCGCGCCTAAACTTTCGTACCCATGTAGGGCAAGAAAATAATTGAGCGGCCTCAAGCCCCCCGTGCCCTTGGTAATACCTGGCCAGTTTCTTATGATTACACTGCGTTGTGCCGCCGCAAACTTCTCAAAGATCCCTTTCGCCGCCCCGCGCGGACTTGGATACTCGCTCTGCACGGCTGTGTTTGTAGCGAAAAAGTATGTAAGCTGCGCAAGAGTAATCCATGCCTGACCGTCTACTTTTGGGATATAGCGATCGCAGAGTCTTGTCTGAGAGCCGCGAATAATAAATTCGGAGGACTCAGTTTGAGAAGGGAGCTTGCCGCTCAGCTTTAAAGCCTCCACCGAAACCCGGTTCGGAAACACCGGCAGCGAAGTCATTGTAATCTCTGGCGAGCTCTCTTGAATTTGCAATTTGCCATCTGAAATTTCTTGCTTGCGTTGGCGTTCGATGCGCTCGAAAGCTCTATACGGAAGCCATATCGTGCCATAGACTTCTCGAGGGCGACCGCATAGTGCATATTCCTTTCGTAACAGGTCTATAACTAGCACATTGTCACCTGAAGCTATAGCGTCCCTCAACGAGTCCCTTTCCGTTGCCATGGGAAGCAATTGAACGGGAAAAAGAGCCTCGAGCCCCGGCTCTTTGTCGAAACTTTTGGATTCATGAGTTCCATTCCCACCTCTACCGTTTAGAACGACCCCCGTCAGGGGACTAGTGTCGTTGGGGGGAACTGGAAAAAATTGGTTGCCAGTCTTTGCAGAAGTTCTCATTTCTTACTACCTGAATTACAACTAAGAACAAGTAAAAAAATGCTCGAGCCGCCATTCTACCCCGATACAAAACGCTAGTAAAATCGATTTAAGAATTAATTCAGAACTAAATTCCGCCCGGCTCCGATAAGCCCATAACCCCCGAACAGTCCGAATCATCCGGCCAGGGAACTGATTCGCTCGCAGAATGTGGGCTAGCAGGCGAAGCTTTTCGTACAGACTTCCCTACTATGCGCCGCACTATCCCTTGAACAACGTACGCAAAGGCATACTCTGGAGAGCTGACGTAATTCAGCCCTATTTCTGCCTTTTTGAAGTCGGCCATTTTTTTGAGCACGACTTTCATCAGCCCCGCAAGTTCACTAGAGTGACCCTCAAGCGTAGAGTATAAATTAATTTCGAGAACTTCTTTAGCTGCGACGCTCAATTTCTTGGCGCAATCCCTTCTTTCTAGCAGTGGTACAACCGCTGAGCTGTCATTCTCTTTGGCGAGCATGCCGTACGCTCGTCGCTCTAGAGCTCTAGTTTTTTGAAAGAAAGGTCCTAGAAACGCCGCAGAGAAACACTCGCCCTCCTTGTATAATTTAATCCAATCACCCGAAAGTGCGCGCCCCGCTGCGCGGCGCATCCCTTCTTCGGCGGTGAATAACTCCACGCGTCCATCGATCACTAGATCAAGCACGCGTTCGAAATTGGCGACAGAATCCTGAAGCAGCCAAGTGCCAATAAAGGCGGGGTTATTCTCGGAGTTTCTCGCGCGGCGCCAATCCTGCATGTCAAAGTAATTTCGCGTTACTTCAACGATATCAGAAACTCTGCCGCCCAAATAACCAGGAGCTGAAGATGTGGAACTTCTAACCAACATATCTCAAGGATTATACCCAATTTGCTAACCTCAAATCATCTTTATAATGTTAGTTGTGTGTTAATGTTTTGGCCTTGCAGCTTTAGGCAGCGCAGCGGCGGAAATCATTGGGCTTTCCGTGACGCAGTTGCAGAGCTATAATTATGAATATTAAATTAACCTTTATCGCTCTAATACTATTAGGTCATCTCCAGCTCGCGTTCAGTGCGTACCAGCCAGTCGCGGAAACAACAATCATTCGAAAGCTGTGTAACGGCCTTCCGAATGTGTACGTGCCTCTAGCCCCGGATCAATCCAACAAATTGCAAGAGCTCATTGCAAAAATTAAAAGCGCAAAACTGCTCTCCATCCCTGCCAGACTCGCGTCTAAAGAGGCTTACCTTGTGCTGCACGAGATTTCGCCGTCAGTCCGGCCTACTGAGCCCATGGAAAGAGATACGCGACTTATCTTTGCTGAGGGCTTTGTCTCGATCAATCCGAATCTGGAGAACAAAACGATGCAGGCTTACAAGGATGAAGTGGGGCTAATCCCGTTCGTAAGTGGAACTTACAAAGAGCTTTGTCCGAAATTTAGAACCGAATATAATTGCGGGTGTTTGTAAAGTCATTCTTCCACGGGCGGTGCGGGCTCGTCTTCTTCTATAAATTTCCCGGATGGCACGAACTTGATTGGGCGGGGCATGGCAGCAATATCATATTTCCTAATGATTACGGGTACGTATCCCCAGCTTTCGGCTACCTTCTATCTAGCGAATTGCGCTACTCTTAAACTCCGCCGAGGCCAATCGCACGGCGATACTCCATATGGCCATAACTCTAGATATTATTTGGATGTCGTCTAGAGATGGTTGCAGACCTTGCAAAAAGTGAGAGTGTTCCCGCGCAGGTTGAAAAATCGTCCGTCTGTATGACTGAGGAGACAGTTAAACTCCCCCCGAGGCTGGCCGCTTCGGGGCTTGCTACGCCTCGCCACGAGCGCACTTCTAGACAAAGGCATGAAGCGTCTCTAGTCGAATCAGCCCACAGACTATTCGATAGTATACGGCAGCAGTTCGAAACTTACTCAACCATCGCCAGCTTTAATCAGAGTGGTGCCTATAATCGAGAGGAGTGGAACCAGGCATATTGTAGAAGTGGACGCGCATTAAGAGCGATTTGCCATCGAATAGCGAATGCAGATCCATTAAATGAGGGCAAAGGTTCATCCTATCTATATACCCATGAGTATGTAACCGCCACTTCGGCCTTCTTAGACCGACTGATTAGTTACTTCAGCGCTGATGAAGCATCCAATAGTCGCAATAGCGGCACATACAAGTTGGCGCACGGCTTACGAGATGCTTTATTTTCTTGCAGTCCGGATGTCGCCAGCTGCTTGCCTATAGAAGATGCGCTTATACTCGCAGCTCGCGCTAATCGTCTCCCAACGCTGCAAGGGAATATTGGGGCCAGCCTTGTTACCCTGCTAGTCTTCAGTCTGAGATTTCGCTCAGACCCTGCCCTGCCCGAGAAACTCACAGATTTGCTTGGACGTTACGGTCTTCCCACACAATTGGACCTAGTCGATCAGCTAACGACGATTGCTGCCGATGCAGTTGCTAACGGGCATTGGGCCGAAAGAGCAATCGCTGTAATTGAGCAAGTTCTCAAAAACTATAAACTCTCTTCTAGGTCCCGACTCGGTCAGCTTGTAGGGGAGCTTGCGTTAAACAGAGTGCAGGAGGAAATAGGCGATCCCAGCTTAAGTATTTACAAATTCGGCGACTTGCATGAGGGAAGGCTAGCGAACAAAAATATCGGCGATGATGAGATTGAGAGGCGAGTAGATCTCTCGGATTCGGCACCGCAAACGTCGAACCTGCGTCGGATCGCCAAGGATGCAATCGCAGCATACGATCATTCGGGCTATCCAAAACAAATAGCATTTTGTGACGTCGAAACCCTACCGGTACCTACCGGTCCCAGTATTAAGGAAACCGCAAGAGTGGAACAGGCAATGCATTACTTGTTACGGGGACCTACCGAGGTAAACTGGATTGCTCTGATGGGCAAGGTATTTTCGAAGCGATGGGCGCTACCCGATCAAGCTCCTGGCCCTGAACTAGAGTTGGGCATTAACGAAATACAGAGGAAGGCTCTAGTGCGATCGCTTAGAATATCAGAAAAAGCGGAGCGCTATAATGCAGACGCAGAAGAGAACGCGCAACGAGATAAGCGATTAGCGCTAGGTAGTCTCACGGCTGCGTTTGTTGAATATATCTCGCGCGAGGGTCCAGCGGCGATCGCAGAACACCACGATCCGCATGATCGGCAGCTCTTAGAAGAATGCCTGGCATTAATGCGGATGGCTAAAGACACGTCAGAACAATTTGATTATGCCTATGAATTTCGCTCAATGATTTTGACTGGCTCTCTGGGCGCTTCTCAATTAGCTAAGGGAGCGAGCGTTGATTCCTCTCAGAGCGACCTGGATGGTCGCGGATTTCCGCTTTCCCTAGCGATAGTTGAAGAAACGAATCGGCGAATCGTTACCGGTAATGAAATATACAATGACAACGAATCTTTCGAGACTCATCGCTATCGAACAACAAAGAGAGAACAGAACGCAATAGATGCTGGAAACGTGGTCCTAGAACAGATCTTTAGAAATGGTCAGGATCCTGTTGCAAGACAAATTCAGTGCTACCTAGAACGATTGCAAGAGGAGCTAAGAAAAGTCCGTCCTAAGCTAGCTTGCCGAACGATTGAGTCATTAGCCTCCGATAAACATCTAAATCCGTTCGATTCTGAAGGTATAGCTGAGCTGACTCTACTTCTCCGACAACTTCATTACGTCCCACTTCGTAATAAAGTTGAGGAAGAACTGGGAGTGGACCTCAACCGTATCTCACTCAAGTCGCAGATCCATTTCATGCGCTTTCTGGCAATGCAAGACTGCGACGGCTACGATAGATTGAGAGCGGTGTTACTCCAACATAGCGGGTGTGCCGATCAAATTCTGGGCGCGTTTCTCGCTAATGCCGAAGATTCACAATATGCAGAAGCTATATTACGTATCGGCGAAAGTATGCCAACCGATACAGTTAATATTCTACTCAGTAAATATATTCAGATTAGCGACCGAGCCGAGGAAATTGACTTGTTCATTCGCAAAAACTGTGCGACCACACCAGATGAACTTAAAGTCGGCGAGATAACGCGAAATCTCTTACATCGTGCGAACGAACTACTCCTTGAGTGGTCAAAAGACGAAAAATTCAGAACCGTGGACTCCAGTCTGCGACTGACTCAAGCTTTAGACCAGATTGATGATGAAATAATTCTTTTTGGTTCGGTTTTCAAAGCGCTTAAGCGAGTAGGAGTTGACTCCATTGCCGATTTTCGAAATACTGCGACTTTGATGTTGTCTGGCGACGAGCTATCAGAGAATTGGGCAAGCGCCATGACGGAAATGTCGTATGGGAATACGAGGCAGTATCCCCCGAAATTGGCTGAACTTTTTCACACGCACCTTTGTCACGCTCTGCACGATCCGAACGAACGTTTCTTTGTGTTCATTGCTAGCGACAAGATTGCAGCGTTCGTGCGACTTTCCCCTAAAGGGGATGGCAGCTTGTACGCTGGTTCTTTCAACGCTAGGCATGGCGCCAAAGGATTTGGCATCGGAGAGGCGCTATTCTCTGCCACCCTCGAGAGGTTTAATGAACAGCATAAAATTACGGCGTTATGCTGGGCCGATACCCCTGCCCTTGGACGGTATCTGGAGCTTGGGTTTGAAATAGTGGCAACTGACCCTAACTATCAAAACACCGGAGCCACTGTCCATAGCATCGTTATGGAGCCAGGAAACTTTTCACGCCCCTCAAGGCTTTTCAATCAAGACTCAAAAGACGTGCTGCATGTTGCCTGAACTGAAGATATAATGTTGATTAGTGATGAAGGAAAATAACTCTTTAGAGCGAAGTTTAATCGAAGTGCACAACGCCTTATTGCGTCTTCAACGACGTATGCGCAAAGTTCGACTCGGATATCATTATCCAATTCCGTTGACGGCGCCGGAAGCAATTATTCTATCTTTGATCGCCCGCGAACCTGAACTTACTCCAAAGCAGGTTGCCCAATTAGTAGATTTACAGAAGAGCAAAGTTTCAAGAGTGCTGGCCGGGCTCGAGCGCGAGGGATATCTGCAAGTTTTGCTTTCGGACAATGACAGGCGGCAACGTATTCTTAAGTTTACTGAAGAGGGAGCCAAACTCTTGGATGAGCTGGACGAAATTAATACTGCAATTGCGCTTGATGGCTGCTCCGCGCTAACAGCGAGCGAGAGAGCCCAGGTTGCTAGGTTTCTGCGAGCTCTGGCAAGCGGTCTCGGTAGCCCGCCCGTCGTTAAACGTCCGAATGAGGACATTTTAGTGCCAGAGCAGCGTCGCATGATTCAGATTACAGGCATGATCGCCAAGGAATACATGGGCAGTGGTCTGGATATCGCCGCATATCAGCTCCTATTTGCTCTTGCTGAAGCAGAAATGCCACTCCGTTTTCTACAGCTAGCGGACCTTCTCCCCTTTGAGGGCTCCCGTTTGTCGCGCCAGCTCACAGAATGGACTGAAAAGGGGTATGTAAAGAGAGGCTCGATTGCCGGGGACAAGCGGGGCTCTTCTTATAGACTTACGGATAAAGGACGAAAGCGTTTTGAGACTCTTCAGCGAGAGGTCGCCGTAAAACTCGCGGAGGCGCTAAAACGAGTTTCAAAGCGCGAGATTGATCACTTTGTTGTACTTGTTCAGAAAGTAATCGCTGGTCCCATCCCTTCACCGGGCCGGGTTGAATTGGTCCTGACCCGCTGCGTGTCAAAGAGGCATTACCAAACCGCGCGCGCCTTTCTGGTTGAAGCTTTTGTAAAGAAAGAACAGCATCACGATTTAGAATCGCAACTAATACCCGAGTCCTCATTATGTTTTTTAGTCCATTACAAAGGGGTCACGCTTGGCCTGGCGGAGTTTTCCGAAGAGCAAGGGCGCTGCCGTGCGAGAAACCTCGTAGCTATTGGCGAACTCGAGGCAATTGACAAGTTTCTAGCTATGTTAAGAGTACTGATATCAGAATTATTCAGAATACACCCAACAGCAACCATCCTAATGTATGAAAAGCAGATCGGCCGAAAAAGCGCGCAAATCCTTGGGATGCGTACGGCTCAGAACGGTGAGATTAGTCTAGACAATCTTCATTGATTGCGAGGACGGCAAGCCCAGCGCGCCGGAACTTTCGTCTTCCGATAAAATATATATTTGCAAAATGAATGTATTTTTAGCTGCCTTTCTCAGAATCTACAACAAGCAAGTATATTCAGTAGGTTAACCGTGGCGACTTAAATCAATATATTTTTGCTTAAGCATTAGTTTCACTTTACAATAATCACATATCAAGAAGGCAAGCAGCTCAACATTGAGCTTTTTGCCTACGGTAGAAGAGTTCCAAATCACCTGTGACCTGAGGATTGAGAAAAATCCTGAGGTGACAAGCTGGAAGATTAAGTTTCGCGAAAGCAAATATTTGGTTTCCAAATTTGGCGCTCCCCTACCCTGCTCTTTTATATGTGATGGTTGGGTAGAAGGCGATAGCGTCTGTTTCTCACGAGCTTCCTTTGGGAACGTTCTTGAACTGTCCTAAGTCGTATTGAACATAGGGTAGCTGGAGTCCGTTTCAAAGGGAGGCTTATGAGGAACAGCGCTGGCAGTGCAGCGAATGGTTGTTAAAGAAGGATTTTTTGAGGATTAACTTTTTGCCGTTACGATGAATGTTATTTTAAAGGTTTCAAAAAAGGATTTTGAAAATGTTCTTAGTGGCGGGCCAAACGATTCTTGAGAAGATTCGCTAGAAGTTTTTAGTGTCTTGAAATAACTGTTTGTTGCGCGAGATGTAATTTAATAAGTTGCTTTCAACTTTTGTCATTCACATAAAGTTACCTCCCTTGATTGAGTGCCGTTAGGTCTGCGCTTGATGAAGGGAGGTAATTTTTTTGGTGGGTGTGATTGAAGCTGAGAGCTGCCGAGTATCACCGTGTGGTGAAAGTCGGTCAAATATCGCACGCACTGCCAGCGCCTTCCGAATACCAACTCAATGTCTGAGGAGTAGTTAACCACAAATTTCTATTCCAGCGTTGAGCAACGAACCCAAACAATAATTTAGGAGAAGTATATGATTTATAAATTTGCAACACTCGACCCAAGAGGCAACAAAGATGCCGAAGCCAAAAACGCTCAGTTGTTAGGGCCGAATACTCTAGGAGTAGAAGTTACTGTACCGAACCTCGCCCAACGATGTGGGTTGGGGAATATCGATCCGCAACATGGCGCATATAAATCAGACGCGGCGGCTATAGATGTCGCAGCAGGAGTCGAGTTGCCACACGACGGTTCGCTACTTGTAACTATTAAACCGGATCTTGATTCAATCGGCGCAATGGCGTTAATGGAACTAAGGCGTTCTGGCGTGAGCTTCTCTTCAGAACTCGGAGCTGATGTGGTGCGCCGACTTAAACTTATCTCAGTGGCCGACCGCTTTGACAGCGGAGAATGGCCAGGCCCAAGACCGCTTCCTTCTTCCAAAGAGCCGTGGCCTTCAGGACACACCGTAGCATCCAGTACTCGCGAGCTAGCAGCAATGGCAGCTGTGGTAGCTGACTTTAAGTTGCCGCTTGAACTTCGTGTTCAGAGGATGATGGATTGGATTGTAAGCGGGCAAGAACCAGCCGAATACAGAGAACTGGTCGAAACCCAAAGGCGAGACATGATAACTGCCTTGGAGGATGGCGATATTCGAATCTCAGTTAATCCCGACGGTGGAGTAGCTTGCGTGCGTTCGTCCCATCGCGGCGCTATTCAGATAGGGTTCTGCAGATCACCGGTTGTTCTGTGCGAAAATAAGAAGTTTAGCGATAATGGTCAACCACCGTATCGAAAACTTACCCTCGCCCAATTTTCTGATGGATATGTTGATTTCCAAGGCGTTAAAGAAGATTTAAATAAATTGGAACCTGGCTGGGGCGGATCAAGCAATATAATTGGTTCACCGATAGGCGCTAGTTCCAAACTCCCAAATTCGACCATCGGCCTAATCATTGCGAAACACATGAGGTGTGAGAATGGTTTAACTTTGGCGATAGCCGAAAAAAATATGGAAACTGCAATCGCTAAGGCTATTGGGGGTCACTGCCAGGCCTTTTCGGTACCGTTAGAGAGAATTGTAGAGATTGCTAAGGCTGCGGGATATGAGGTCTTCCCGGCCTGGGAAACTAGTATAACTGACGGTCGTGGGCGCCGGGTGGTCACAAAACTTGCATACGGAAATAGCGCTCCTCAACTTGAGGAGGACGAGTTGGCATTAATGCGGCCGACCGGACGATGGCCATTTCCAAAGCGCTCACCATTTCGCGTATCCGAGCCGAAAAGAAATGGCGGAGTATTTCTCGTCAGCTCAAAGGAAGATCCCATCTATGTACCAGCGCGCGGCTGCCGGATAACGTGGAACGTACTCCGCTGGCCCGAGAGTATCATAGAACGCGGAGGAATTGCTTGCGAAGGATCAATTGACGACCTTAAAGCTCCATACCTTCCCACCGATCCAGAAGATAGATTCGCGGAACCATACGACACGTTTGCATCGCATATTGGTCAGGAAGACTTTATCCGCGGCGAGTCGCTGAAGACGATTGTGGCACTAGGTACCAACAACTTTAGCAGGCACTTACTTAAAACTCTTGGGGCTGACCCTCAAACTTTGCCGTGTGATCTAAAGTTTGCTGTCCTACCGGTCCCAGCGTGGGCAAAGGCTTACGGTGGGCCGTGGACCTACGACGAGACCAATGATGCCCCTTATGTGGTATCGACGCGACATCTACTCGCGAGTGACGCCAAGATATTGGCGCAGGATTTTGCAAAGCGCTGTCGGAACTTAGCCACGGATGCTTTGAGTTACTGAAAAACCTTAGAGGCATGCTTACATCGAAGCAAAGAATGAGCGATGAAGCTCCCGAACTATTTTGACCATTTTGTTTTATATTTTTTTAAGGAGAATCCTATGACTATCGAACACATCGTACCATCTCCCCATCACCCACTAAACCAAGCCGCCCAGTACTCGCAACCTAACAGAACCCTAGCGCCCGAGCGCCCGGGCCGTTTTGGGTTGCGAAATTGCTGCTCTGACGCAGGCTCTAAAGGCTGTGGCTGAGAAGAACGATACGACGCTTTCGGGATATGTCATGGAGGCCGATGATGGCGCGCTGGTTTATCATCTCTCGCGCTATCCGCGGCGGGCCTTTGGCGAGCCACCATCCGATGCAGTGCTTTCGAAACTTGCTGAGGAGTTAAAAGTTGACTTGGAAAGTAACCATGGCGGTAAAGTTACATTAACTTACGAAACAGAGTCGCTAGCGAAAATTCGCTCAATTCTTGGCCTCGAGGAAGGGTAGGCCGAGTCCCGAAAACGTCAGATTGTGGAGAATATCGAGGCAGGCAAAGTTGCGGATGCCGAAACTGCTGTAAAGATGATTAAGGATAAGTTAGCAACTTATTTGGTTGCTACTCCGAATAGCCCAATCAATGATCTTATAAGCAGGTTCGAATGGTCCGCGGCTGGCTTCTCCCCTACTTTGGAAGAAGTTAAGACCGTTTTAGAAACTAGCAATCTCTCACTGAAACATTCGATAAGCGAGGTTGTAGGGATTACCGGCGAGGCTATCGGTTGCCAGAGCGCTCAGATCTTGTCGGCCGGAAGTTGGGGAACCTACACGGAAGATGCGGTGGTGCTGTCGGGCACGGCCAGTAACTTAGAGATTATTACGGGCTTGGCGCACACATTTCGACAATCGCGAATTGCGGTGGAAGATCTTTCGGCTAGAACTGCCTATATCGTTGAGACGAGTTATTGCGAGGATCCGGATTTGGAGGCGGCTTCGGCGGGCGTGGAAACTGGTGTACATATTTTATAAATATTTGTACACGTCTTCAAACTCATTAATGCATGCAACCTATTGAAGCTAAAGTGAAAAATCGTATTTACGGTACAGGGCGGGGTTGGGCCTTCACTCAAAAGGACTTTTCCGTGGCATCTTCATTTGGCCAACCAGGATATGGGATTGAGAACCATGCGCTCCCCTGCTTCTCAGGCAGCCCTTCGGTCCAGTGGCCGCACTCCTTTCTCTATTTTTGGGAGAATCGTCTTCTGGGCAACTTTTAGATCAAACCTGCTCTGTAAATTTAACCAGAATTCCGGGGTCGTTCCGAAATAGATTCCGAATCGCAAGGCCGTATCGGTAGTGATGCCCCGCCTATTGTTAATAATGTCGTTAATTCGACCAACGGGCACATCAAGGTCACGAGCCAATTTGTTCTGGCTAAGACCCAATGGCTTTATAAACTCTTCCGACAATATTTCTCCTGGACTAATTGGTGCGAGTTTTCGTGCCATAATTTCCTCAATGGTAATCAACTATCTCAACATCCCAGGCCGCTCCAATCTCAAACTTCATCTGCTTTAATGCTTGCCAACACGCATTGATTGTCGCTGCTCCATGACAAAGGAGTTTTTATATTGAGGTGGGACGAAATAAACATTTGGAAGTTTTTTTGAGAGGTCTTTATAGGCGGCATACATCTCTTTCGCAGTTTTATAAACTTGAACATATTTTGCGCCGAGAACCTCATACTCGCCCGTATCTAATTCACGTCCGTCGCAATCAACCAGAACAAGATAATCATCATCATTCGGATACTGTGCTTTTATGGCTTTGAATGACTTAGTTTCCATATCTTTAAATATAGCCGGGGATTATCCTATTGACAACTCAAATTCAGTTCCCATTTTCAAAAATCATACTCAGCACTTGCTTCTGAGCATCTTCGCATGAATGTTAGATAGTCTTAGAAAGCAACAATCTCTCACTGAAGTATTCGATAAGCGACGCTGTAGGGATTACCGGAGAGGCTCCGGATGTTCAATCTCACAATTTTGTCTGCGGCGGCGGTACGGATCTCTCAGCGCTTTTGTCTGGCCCTGGGGGGAAATCCAATCCCGCTAGCGCATCCCCGATCGCAACCATTTGGCCATCTAGGATATGGGACTTCACAAGGATGCGCTCCCAGGTAGGAGACGTCGCTGGGTCAGGAATCTGCCCATCAAGAACAGCTACACGTTCGTATTCCAAGCTCAAAGCGCTCCACTCCGCGGAAAGACTAACAGAAGTTGCGAGCGCTTCTAACGAAAGGTCCAGTGCATGTGCATGCGAACATTCCGATTCCCGCTTACTCATCCCGCTATGCCCTTGATAAAGTCTTTCAAAAGCTTCGTTTGCACCGCCCCCTAACGCAAAGCTAAAGAGACAGGCGGCGGCAATTTGGGCTTTCCGGTCAAACATAGTCGTAATTATTCCTAGTATAATATTGATAGGAGTTTCTTTCGGTGATGCTAAATAGCTTGCGCACCTCACGCAGCCATCATAGTGATTCTAACATTTTGCTCAGCCTACTCAAGCATCGGAGGTCTGCGAAAGTTTTTTTCACCACAAAGCGCACGAAGTTCACGAAGGGGGCACGAAGCAGGTATTTGCTGTATTGATTTTTCTGTGTCTGCGCCAAAACTCCCTTTGTGCTCCTTTGTGCCTTGGTGTCTTTGTGGTGAAAGGAAATCCTGGACAAGAAAGCGCGATGTTCTGTTGAGTCCGTGTTAGCGGGGCGAGAGTTTTGCGTTTGGTTTATTCAGTGATGTTAGGGGTTTATATTATACCGCCATGCTTATGTTCCACTTCCTTACCAAAGCTCAATAACCATATCTATATTCACGGCATTAATATTATGACCAACCGAGCGCCCGAAAAATCCACTCCAAACCCACCTCCTAGTCGCGCCGATTATCGTGCCCTGCTTGAAGGGATCCATTGGTTGGAATCTCTGAAAGTGACTAGCAGCCAAGCAGATCGGACCACTGGGGAACTTCAAGGCGGGCAAGAAATTATCGCTATCAGCTTCGTCGACACGATAGCAGATACCAAACTTGAAGATGTTCCCCTTAAAGATTTAGCCAAGGCACTGATCGTGAACACAGACCCTGAGTGCTGGGCGAACTTTCTTACTTTACTCGCTTCACAACTAGCACACTTCACGAGCTCCGCTAGCGACAACTCCCCCTTCCCCGAGCACCTAGCCCCGCCCGAACCAACACTAGCCGTCACCAAAGAGATGCTAACCTTCGAAGACGGCTACCCCAAAGCAAGCGCTGCCGAGCCAACCTCCGACTCTCGCATCCCAGTGGATTTCCTAATCATGCTTACGGCAAAGCTGGCTGAACGCGAATAGCGCCCCCCTCCCCCCTTTCGCCCTACCCGCATCCCTGGCGATGGCGTATATTCCCTGACATGAGATCCCCCAAGATAATAATCTTTCTGACTGTGCTCTTTGACTTAATCGGCTTCGGAATAGTAATTCCGCTTATAAGCATCTATGGCCGGCACTTTGGTGCCACGCCGGGTGAACTGGCTATGTTGGGCTCGGCTTATTCCGTGATGCAGTTTATTTTTGCCCCCTTATGGGGCGCGCTCTCGGACCGCATAGGCCGGCGGCCGGTTCTTTTGGTTTCGTTACTTGGTTCAACGGCGGCCTACCTGCTTTTTGGTCTCTCGGATTCTTTTAATGGAATCTTGCTTTCGCGGGCGCTGGCTGGTTTTTTCGCAGCTAATATCTCCACCGCGCAAGCTTACATGAGCGATATTACGCCACCGCAGAAGCGCGCCTCTGCCATGGGCATGATCGGCGCGGCTTTTGGTTTGGGATTCCTGTTAGGTCCACCACTTGGCGGTATTGCTTCGCACTACTTGGGGCTTGGCGCTCCGGGACTCTTGGCCGGAACCATCTGCGGCGCCAATTTTCTGTTTGCTTGCTTGGCGCTACCGGAATCGCTGCCTTCTGATTTACGGCGGGCGGCCATACGTCGCTCACGCTCTCCCTTAAAGACTCTCTTTGCACCGGCACTGAAAGAAAACCGTCGCTTATTAGGTTTGGTTGCTATATTTTTCGGGGCTACCTTTGCCTTTGCGCACTTCGAGCAGTGCTTTTCGCTTCTCTTGCAGACTAGGCTCTTTCCAGATACCCAGGACGCTACCTTGCAGTCTGGTTTATTGTTGGGCTGGGCCGGAATAATAGGAGTTATCATTCAAGGCGGACTGATGCGTCGCATAGAGAAGAAGGTTTCACTCTGGCGGGTAATGTATTTAGGGCTAGGCCTTGCAGTTTGCGCATATGTGCTGCTCCCATTTTTGCCGACTTATTCCTCGTATTTTGTAGCCGTCGGAATTTTGGCTATAGGCGGAGCGCTTGCGAATCCGGCGGTTAGCGCTCTTATTTCACGCGAGGCTTCGGCTTCTGAGCAGGGAAAGACGTTGGGAATAAGCCAGTCTTTTGGAAGTTTAGCGAGGGCCTTGGCACCTAGCTCAGCACAATTTGCCTTCGGAAAAAATTATGTCCTGCCTTTTCTTATCGCGGCGGGAATATCGTCTGTGCTGCTTATGGTTCTGGCGCGAATTCGGCCGCACAGAGCGGCCCATAGCGGATTGCAAAGATAGTACTTGTGCCGCGACCCATTAGGTTATCTTTGCCAAGCTTAAAATTACCCTCTCGAACTCCTGATCACCTGTGCTCGGAAAATTCGCCACCCGAATCATGCGCTCTTTTCGTTCTCCGTAACCTTCACCAATCGCGAGACCATCCGCTAAAAGCTTGGCTCTAATCTCAGAGGCAGGCTTACTGGTTTTCAAAACTAGCACAGTCGGCGCCTGAAATTCATTTGGGCTTTGCGCTGTGAAGAGAGCTGATCTTAATAGTACAGCGCGGGCCGACTCTATGCGCTTCAAAAGTCGGGTCTGGATCTGCGATATGCCGATATTAAGAAAGTCGCCCAGTACTTCTCCCAAAAGATAGATACCTAAAACATTTGGGGTGCAGGGCGTCTGATTCTTGGCGGCGAACTCCGCCAGGGCGCAAAGGTCGTGATAACTTCCTAGGGTAAAAGCGCCCTCTTTTAACAATTTCGCCCGCTCAAGCGCGCGCGGACTTACAATCATAACTCCGAGACCGGCAGGTAGCCCGCAGCATTTCTGGACCGAAAAGAAAGCACAGTCGACTTTGTTGAAATTAAAACCAACGATAGGAGCAGTTGAGACGATATCAACTGCAACTAGTGCATCGTTAGACTGTTCTCGCAAGGATTCGATAAACTCTGCTGAAGTAAATGCGCCCGTGCTGGTCTCGCAATGCGTTATCGCCACAATCTCTGCTTCCGAAGGGATTTCGACCTTGCCGGAAAAGCCAAAACCCTCGGGGGCATCCGTTCTAGTGGGCTTCTTCCCGAGTTTTACTGCGCTCTCAAACCAGCCCTTTGAAAATGCGCCGTTTACGAAATGATGCGAGCTTTTATGCACAACGCTCTGAGTAAATCTCTCCCAGGCTTCGGTGGCAGAAGAAACGAAGAAAACCGAGTACTCACCGGGAACGACCAGGGCCTCTCTGACCTTTGCAGCAGTGCCTGCAAAAATCGCTTCGAAATCTTTGGAGCGATGCGAAATCGAGGGCACGCGCTCTTTTAGCGCTCTGTTCATAAACTCGGAAAAGCGCGGATGGGTTTGCGAGGGGCCAGGTGTGAAATAAACCGTCTGCATTAGTATAGCACCCTAAATTTCAAAGTGTGCGGAATTTGACCGAGATCTCTAATCAGCTTATCACTGTAGCTCTGTTCCACATCGGTTATTACGTAACCGATCTTATCGGTGGTTTTTAGATACTGCCCTAAAATATTAATCTTAGCATGCGCCAGCATACCGTTTATTTTGGCTAAGATTCCGGGGACATTGTGATGAAGATGCAAGAAACGATGCGCGCTCTGTAGAGCTGGGAGTTGAATCTCGGGAAAATTTACACTGTTAAAGGAGGAGCCGGTATTTATGTACTCAATAAGCTTTCCGGCTACATATGTACCGATGGCCTGCTGCGCTTCAGCCGTGCTGCCGCCCACGTGCGGCGTTAGGATAACGTTTGGAAGTCCTCGAAGCTCAGAAACGAACTCCTCTTGATTGTTACTGGGCTCATACGGGAAGACATCTATTGCAGCGCCGGCTAGCTGTTCGCTTTTTAAAGCGTTAACCAAGGCTGCTATATCAACGATCTTACCCCGGCTAAGATTTAGAAAGACTGTGCCAGCTCGCATCTTTTCAAATTCATTCTTCGAAAAGAGATTTTGGTTTGAGACCCGGCCGTCAACGTGCACTGACACGATCTCGGAAAGCGCCAGCAACTCTTCCAGGCTTTTGCATTTTTTGGCGTTACCCAGGGCCAGTTTCTCAACTACGTCGTAAAAATAGACCTGCATTCCGAGGGATTCTGCCAATACAGATAGCTGCGCACCGATGTTGCCATATCCGACGATGCCGAGCTTTCTGCCGCGCACTTCATTAGACCCCGCTGAGCTTTTGGTCCAAATTCCACGATGGAGCTGCGAACTAAGTTCGAACGTTCGCCGAAGCAGCATCACAATCTCACCCAAAGCTAGTTCGACAACGCTACGGGTGTTACTAAAGGGTGCGTTAAACACAATGACCCCCTGCTCCGCTGCCTTTGCTAGCTCAACCTGCTCGGTGCCGATGCAAAACGCTCCAACTGCCATCAATCGCGGGGCGGCAGCAAGCACGGCCTTGCTTACTTTGGTTTTGGAGCGTATGCCAAGAATCGAGACATCTTTAATCTGCTTACAGAGCTGTTCTTCGCTCAAAGCACCTGGTAGAGACTTGACGCTAAAGCCCTCGTCGCTTAGCGCAGCAACGGCATCGGCATGGATATTTTCCAATAAAAGTACATTAATTTTGCTTTTGGGAAATGAATAACGTGAGGGTAATTTATTGTGGTGCAGAAATTCATCCAGATTTTTCACGACTACGTCAGCCTTTGCAACTACCTTCTCGCGCGATATATTTTCAGTGAAGGCAAAGAACTTTGTCGCCACGCCGCTCTTTCTAATTTCGTAGTCGGTAAAGCCGTCCCCTATTACAAAGATCTCCCCTTTTAGTGCGAGCTTTCTGACAGCCTTGGATTTTCCGTTTGGTAGCGCCAGCGGGTTTCTCTGATCAAATCCTATAATTTTCCCCTTGGCGTCGAAGCGAAATGAATTGGCGAGTACCTGTTTGGGCCGTAAACCCAATAATTTCACAATCGGCAAGACATATTCGCTAAAGCCCCCGGTTATAATAAAAATGCGGGCCGCATTCTTTGAGAGAAACTCACGGTTGTTGAAAAATGAGGGGGTGATTTTATGCTTTAAGACTTTGATTAGTTGCGTCAGATGCTTTCTGCTGGCATTTAAAAGCGCTACCCTTTTGGTGAGCGATTCGCCAATTGTAATCTCACCTTCCATGCCCAGAGTGGTAAGGCGCTCGATCTCAGAGATAATCGAGCTTTTCTTGGGGTTTTTTGCCAGTGAGATTCTGGCAAGTTCATCCAAAGCTTCACACTGGACGAGAGTGCTATCAAAATCGATAATGTAATACGGGGACCCCATAGGTGGTCCTATCATAAGCATAAGATCGAGACGGGGCAACCAGTGAGAGAACATCTAAATTACTTTCGTAGCTTTCTTGGCGAGACTCAGGTCGCCTCTGCCAAAACCGAGCTGATCGAATATGGGAACGATTCCTGCCCTGAGTTTAAGGGCGAGGCTGGTCTAGTTCTCTTCCCACAAACTTATGACGAAGTAAGCAGGGTGCTCTCGTACTGCCATCAGAATCTTTTGGCTGTCGTGCCTTCAGGGGGGCGAACCGGCTATAGCGGCGGAGCTACGGCTACACGATCCGAAATCGTTTTATCGCTCTCCAAGCTTAACAAGATTTTGGAGGTCGATCGGCAAGCTGCAACTCTTGTATGTCAGGCCGGCGCCCTCACGGAAGCTGTTCAGAATAGCGCCATGTCTCAGGGACTCTACTACCCGGTCGATTTTGCCAGTAAAGGCAGCAGTCAGATCGGTGGCAACTTGGCCACCAACGCGGGGGGGATACGAGTTGTGAGATATGGCAGCACCCGCGACTGGGTCCTGGGGATGAAAGCAGTCTTGGCTTCCGGTGAGATTTTGGAACTAAACGGGGCACTTGTTAAGAACCGGTCCGGATACGACCTGCACCAACTGCTAATGGGCTCGGAGGGCACGCTGGCCGTTATTGTTGAGGCTACCTTAAAGCTCTGCTATCCGCCGCCGCAAAGCAGGCTTGCTTTCTGCGCAGTTGCAGATCTCACCCGTGGGTTAGAGGCGTTTTCGGCGCTACTCTCTGAAGGGTACGTCGTGAATGTTTTCGAGTTTCTGGATGCGCTCTCATTAAGAAAGGTGCTGGAGCATAAGCAATCTAGCAAGGCGCCCTTTCAAGAGAGCTACCCGTATTATTTGGTAATCGAAGTCGATGCCCAGCCTAAATTCGAAGAGCGTGTCGCAAAGTTTCTTGAGGATGGAGTTTTTGCCAACGCCGTTGTGGCGCAAAGCAGTATTCAAGCTCGGGAACTTATGTCGTTGCGTGAGCAAATCTCAGAATCGATTCGGGTGTTTCCCCCTCACAAAAACGATCTCTCTGTGCCGCTTAAGAACATTCCCAGCTTTGTTGATAAACTCGGAGCACTACTGAATAAGCTTTATCCGGATTTCGAGTTTGCGCTTTTTGGACACATCGGAGATGGGAATATTCATCTGAACGTGCTTAAGCCGCCAGGGCTTCAGGTGCCTGAATTTCTGAGTGTAGTTCATGCCCGGGAGCCCGAGATCTTCGAGTTGACCCAATCAATGGGCGGGAGCGTCTCGGCTGAACACGGTATCGGACTGGCAAAGAAGAGCGCTTTAAAATTTGTGCGGAGCGCTAGTGAAATCCAGCTTATGCAAGGAATCAAAAGAGTCTTCGACCCAAATCACATCTTGAACCCCGGTAAGATTTGGTAGGGGCCGAATTAAGAACTTAGAACACATCCCACTCATACCCTTGGCGTTCAAGCACGTGATCTGCCAGACGCTTCATGAGGCTATCTTCGTTGCGGTGTAGCCGTCTTAAATTCTGGTTCATGCGGCGCTTGGCCTGTTGCGTAAAGACACGCGCGATGTTGATTTCATGCTGACAGGCGTCGACAGATTTTTGTTCAATCATTCTAGAAACGCGAGAAAGCACGCTAAGTCCCACGAAGAGATCGATGACAGAGTCCGCGAAGCGCTTTGAGGTGAACTGTTTACCGACTACTTCACCACCGAAATGTTTCAATACCCCAGCAGCCTGCTTAGAGAGCTCAAGCGCATATTCTTCATATACTTGGGCCTCTTGCCTTAGCGCCGGATGTGCGTAGCGGATTTTATCTTTCCCAAGATTGGTAACCTGTCCAACGCGCTTTTGCACATAACCGGACAACACTCCAAACCCCTTGATGGGGTCGTTAAAAATCTTACTGGCGCGCTTACCAACCTCTTTTAGGTATTCGCCGGCCTCTTTAAGCCCGGACAAGGCGATATAGAGGCGCAGGATCTCGTTGGTGCCCTCAAAGATCATGTTAATGCGAGAGTCTCGCACCACCCTTTCATAAGGAAACTCTTTCATGTAGCCGTTACCGGCCGCGATCTGCAGGGCCTCATTGGCTGTGTTCCAGAGCGCCTCGCTGGCGTAAACCTTGCTGATGGCGGCTTCGACTGAGCAATCCTCAACACCGGAATCTATATAATATGCCACCAGGTTTACGACGCTCTCGGCCGCGAAACAGTTTACCGTCATCTGAGCGATTTTCTCTTTGACAAGCCCGAATTCCGCAATGGCACGACCGAACTGTTTACGTTCACTGGCCTGTTTGGTAGCGCGCTTTATGGACTCTTTCATGGCGCCCACACAGCCACCGCCAAGTCCGGTGCGGCCGTTATTAAGAATAGCCATGGCGACCTTAAAGCCCTGGCCTTCTTCGCCAAGTAAATTTTCTTTGGGGATAAGCACGTTATTGAAAGTCACAGTAGTAGTAGCCGAGGCGCGGATCCCCATTTTGTCTTCCTTCGGTCCGTTGCTCACGCCGGTGAAAGCGCGCTCCACAATAAAAGCTGAAATCTTTCCTTTTTCAGTATCAGTGCGCGCAAAAACCGTGAAGAACTCGGCGAAGGCGCCGTTTGAGATCCAGATTTTTTCTCCGTTTAGTAGGTAGCTGCCGTCGGGATTTTTTGAGGCGTGCGTTCTAATTGATGCGGCATCTGACCCCGCGCCGGATTCAGTCAAGCAGAAGGCAGCAACCATTTCGCCGCTTGCTAACTTCGGAAGGTATTTGCTTTTCTGTTCAGGGGTTCCAAAAAGCAGCAACCCCTTCATGCCTATCGAGCTATGCGCTCCAATCGTCAGCGAGGTTGAAGCGTCGTATCTACTAGTTTGCTGTAAAATCCGGGAATAGGCCGCATTTGAGAACCCCATGCCGCCGTATTCTTCTGGAATGATGAGGCCAAAAAGCCCCATCTCTCGCAGCGAGTCGACATATTCATGGGGCTGCTCCCCATTCTTGTCAAACTCCGGATAACGGCTCATGTTTTCAGCCATAAATTTTTCAATCGAGTCGATGACCATATGAACGGTTTCGGCCTCGTCTTTTCGAATACTCGGGTATGGAAATAGGTTCTCTTCTAGGATGGAACCGAGAAATAGCGCTTTAGCAGCGCTGCCTTTTAAGTCGAGTTCGGACGTCACGGGCCCTCCTATGCAATGGTAAGTTATTTATCTTATCGGCCTTTTCCCTCTAGTGCTCAATGGGATAAGTATCTACTGTATTGCAATGGCAACCGTTTTTAGAAGGGCTCTTATGAGGCTAACTAACACACTCCTGCTTGGAGTTTTGGTCTTATTCTGCACTGGTGGTTTCGTTCAGAACTCGGTTCTAGCGGAGGATGCTCCCAGCAGCACTACTTCGAAACTGAACGGTAAAACGATCCGCAATATTGAGATAGTAGTTAACGATATCTTCGAACACCCCGACAACGCCGTGTATAGAACAGCAAATCAGTTAAAAATTAACACCAAGAAAGAGATTGTTAAACGAGAGCTGCTCTTTAAGGAAGGTGGCACATATGATCACTTTCTAATCGAAGAGAGCGAGCGCGTGCTACGACGGCAGAAGTACCTTAGAGCTGTGAATATATCCACCAAAGAGGATGGCGACTTTGTGGATGTGCTTGTCTCTGTGCAAGATACTTGGACCTTTATTCCTCAACTTGGCTATTCGACCGGCGATGGTCGGAAACGGTATTCTGCCGGAGTTTCGGAGAACGACCTGCTTGGGCTCGGGAAGCGCGTAGAAGCGCTTTATGAGGACGACGACGGTAGGAACTCTATGGAGGGGGTCTATGAGGACCCGCGCGTACTCGGAAGCGATTACCGCTCCGTTGGCGCACTGTTTCATAGGAGCGATGGTGACCGCGGAATTTTCTTGCTGGACAAACCGTTTAGAAGCTTGCTGGATAAGGAGGGCTGGAGCTTCAGTGGCGATCTTGGAGACACTGTGGGTCGCCTATTTAGAAACGGTGATGAGCGCTATATCTTTAGGCAGGATCGGGTCGATCTTTCATTTCGATATACCACCGCAAGCGGCGATCCGGAGACAAATTTGCGCAGATACTCTGTTGGTTGGGACTATCATGAGGCTATCTTCGACGATGCTGATCTTGATGACTACGACGACGTAAATGTTGATCCCACCTCGGTAGAACAGGGACCTGGTCTCTTAGCGGAAGACCGGCGTTACAACGGCCCCTCCTTAAATTACCAACATATCGAGCAAGATTTCGTTTCGATGAACTACATAGACCGGTTTGAGCGGGTGGAGGACTATAATTTAGGGGATGACTTCTC
>CAZVWV010000057.1:0-21916 GCA_964631745.1 uncultured Bdellovibrionales bacterium | reverse complement strand
ATTTGGTGTAGCTAACATTGTCTTTCGATCAGAGGAAACAAAACCTGCAGCAGAAACTCCCACTGATGCAATGTCATGTTTGGCCATTAGCGCACGAGCGATATCTGCAATTGTTTGGGTAAGCGCACTGCCACCTTGACTCCGCCCGTAGAGGTAAATTTCAAAGCGTTTCCGATTAAATTAAAGAGTATCTGCCGTAAATGAAGTTCGTCAGTGCTAATGCTAACGGGTAAAGGAAAGTGGTACTCAAATCCCAATGAGAGTCCTTTTTCGGCTGCGCGAAAATTGAAGGTGCTCTCTAAATGCTCTAACATCCTAAACAACTTTACAGGCTTATTCTCAATTTCGAATTTACCCGATTCAATCTTTGAGATGTCAAGAATATCATTTATTACCTGCAAGAGATGTTCACCGTTACGTTTTGTTACAAGCAGAGCAGCTCGCTGCTTTTCGTTAGCGGCTTCGTCCAGAGCAATCTCTGTGAATCCCAAAATCGCCGTTAAAGGCGTCCTAATCTCATGGCTCATATTGGCCAAGAAGGTGCTCTTGGCCTGAGTTCCGGCGACGGCTTCGCGCTCTGCTTCCTGGAGTCTAGCCCAGATCTTTCTTCGTTGGATGGCATACACGATGGTACGAGCCAAGGCGCCACAGCGCTCACCTTTGACCACGTAATCCTGCGCGCCTTCATTAATGGTCTTTAGGGCAAGTGCCTCGTCATCAACGCCGGTTAAGACAACGATCGGCAGCGCCGGGAACTCTGCAACCACTTTCGCCAGAGTTTTAGGTCCACGAGAATCCGGCAGGGTTAAATCCAATAGCAGAACGTCGAAGCATTCTCGATGCAATTTCTCCAGCCCCTCCTTAAGAGAGGATGCGCTCTTAACTACAAATAAGGGGCTCAAAACCGAGCACGATTTTGGCTTCTCGCAGAGCTCAGTCTCCGCCACCTTTCTGTCGAACTCGTCGTCATCTACCAAGAGAACATAGATCTCCCGTGGCGCAATGAAATCATCAAGCCTCATACCCACAAATTAATTTCCTTAGAAAGACACCCGATACTTCCGCTGAGACATAGGCGAAGAGTACCTACACACATCCATTGCTGACTCTACCTAAGATATTCGGCCGCTTGCTAAAAGAACTAAAATCCTATTGGGACTTCTCCTGATCTAGCCAGGGGTAACGCCAGAAACTGCAAATTTCAGAGAAAACTCAAGCCTAAGAACGATCGGCTCAGTTGGGATAGTCGACACTGTTTTCATTGGAGGTCGTATTCGAATCTGCCAATGAAAGTGGTAAACTGAAGTAGAAATCGCTTCCCCGGCCCACGATTGACTTAAACCAAATGCGGCCGCCGTGACGCTCCACTATGCGCTTCGTTACCGCAAGCCCCACTCCTGTTCCCGGCAACTCATCGTTTTGATGAAGTTTTTGAAAGATCATAAATGCGCGGTCGTGTTCCTCTTGATCTTCGGCTTCTATCCCACGTCCGTTATCACTAATCCTAAACACCCAATTATGATCGTCGCGCTCAATCCCAATATGGATGTTCGGTGGACTCTCACCCTTGAACTTAATGGCATTATCTATAAGATTCTGAAAAACACGCGTCATCTGCCCCTTATCAATTCGAAGCGAGGGTAGTGCTGATTGATGAACCACCGCGCCACTAGCTTCCACACGCGATCTAAGATTAACTAAGGCTTGCCGAAGCGATTCCGAGCAATCGGCTTTTTCAAACTCAGCGCCGCGGGTGTGCACGCGCGAATACTCCAGCAAATTTTGGATCAATTCCTTCATATAATCAGCTTTGTCGTTTAACTGATTAAATTTCTCAATATTGCCAGGGTCCATACGGTCCACCAAACAGCCGGATAATTGATCGGTCAACCAACGAATATGGCGGAGCGGAGCTTGCAAGTTATGTGAAACGGCGTAGGCAAAATCTTGCAAATCCTTATTGCTGGCTTCTAACTGGCCAGCGTAGCGACGCAACTCTACCTGTTGGTATTTCAGTTCAGAGATATCGGCAAATACGATGACGATGCCTTGCACCTCATCCTTTTCGTCTTTGTAAGGCATGACACGCATTGCAAGGCAACGAAATTCATCGCCTCCAACTCGCACCTCTTTCTCCTCAGACTGGCGCGAATTCAGCACGCTCTCGCTCATACGCTTGATTTCACTGGAATCTAAATCGATCTTCAGCGAAAGATGCTCTATGGGGCGGCCGATATCTCGATCCAGTAAATTCATTAACTTTCCAACCGCTGGGGTATATTTTCGAATCTCCAAGTTTTTATCAAGAAAGATCGTACCGATCTCTGTACTGCGTAAGAGATTCTCCATGTCGTTATTCAGCTGGGTCAACTCTTCAATTTTGGCGTGATACTCGGCATTGACTGTATGAAGCTCCTCATTGACCGAGTGTAGCTCCTCATTGGTGCTCTGAAGCTCCTCGTTAGTGCTTTGCAGCTCTTCATTAGTGCTTTGTAGCTCTTCGTTGGCTGCCACTAATTCCTCATTTGTGGCCTGTAACTCCTCGTTGCTGGTTTCTAACTCTTCGTTGGTGGCTTGCAAATGCTCCCTGGCATATTGCAACTCTGACTCCAAATCAGCCAGCTGCTGACTAGTTTCAGCGTTGGTAGTATCGCGCGATGGGACAGTCACTAGACTCTCTGATTTTGACTTCGGACTTACTTCGCCAATTTCACAAAAAAAGTAAGTCGCGTTAGCCCGCTTACTATATAGGGGTCGCACAACCAGACGACAATTCTTTTTTTCTTGGCCGACATCTATCCTAAGCTCTCGGTACTCTATCGCTTTACCTTCCTTAGCGGCTCTGTGTAAAGCCGCCTTTAACGCCACCCCCAAGTTCTCATCGACCAGGCGTGTCAGATTAGACGAGACCCGCCCTTCTTCAATTCGGATAAACTGCCGGGCGCTTCCGTATATATGCAAAATGTCGCGCTTTTCATCTATTAGAAATCCGTTTTCCACGAATTCGCCTAATAAAGCCTCATATGCCCAAGTTATCGTTGGATCGCTATAGCTGCGCTCGATAGGTGTGGCTTGAACTCGGAAGCGCGAAATTTGCTCGCCGATTTTGCGAGAAAAATATACGGGCCGCGCGTCCGGAAGACGTCGATCTCGCCGTTTGACGAATATTTTCCACTTATGTGAGGCGGAATCGAACTCATCCGATAATTTGCCCACACTTTCACTAGGCCCAAGAAATAGGCACCCGCCCGTTCTTAGCGCAAAGTGAAATAGGGATAGCGCCTTATGTTGCAAGGCCGGTTCTAGGTAAATCAACATATTCCTACAGCTAATAAGGTCCATCTTGGTAAAGGGCGGATCGCTGATGATGTTTTGGGGAGCGAATACGATATTACGGCGAAGAGCGGCACTGACTTGGAAGGTCTCGTTCACTGGAACAAAATAGCGCTCAAGAAGCTCCAAGGGAACGTCTGCAAGCTGAGATTTTTCGTAAATACCAAGAGCAGCCTTTTCTAAGGATTCGCCGTGCACATCCGTCGAAAAGATCTTCAAAGTGACATCGGAAATTTCAGCTTTGCGGAGCGCTTCGGCGATCGCGATCGCTAATGAGTAAGATTCCTCGCCAGTTGCGCAGCCAGCTACCCATACTCTAAGTAGCTTAGAGTCCTTTGCTTTCTCAAGCAAACTTGGCAGCACTTCTTGGTCCAAGGCCAAAAATGCTTCCGGATCTCTGAAAAATTTTGTTACGCCTATCAATAGATCCTGATAAAGATTATTTAGCTCGTTTGGCGTGTCGGATAAATACTGAACATAAGACGGCAAATCTTTCACACCGGCCATGCTCATGCGCCGATCTAAGCGTCGATCGACTGTCGTGGCCCGGTAAAAGCGAAAATCGATGCCGTATCGAAGCCGCAATAGTTCAAAGATATCCAGGAGGGCTGAATCAGTGGTGGTCTCCGATTTTGCTAGGGCCGAGGCTAACTCACGTACTTGATTGGGATTACGTAAATATTCCACCACAACCTGCGGCATATTCCTGGCCTCACCCACGAAATCCACAGAAGTGGTATTTACCGCCGCTCGCGGCATGCTGTCGAATTTTGCTGACTCAAGATCTTGAACCAAGGCGTAGCCACCCTCATCATGGATAGCTTGAAGTCCGCGGGCACCGTCGGATCCTGAACCTGAAAGCACAATACCGATTGCGCGAGGGCCATATTCCTGAGCCAACGATCGGAAAAAAATGTCGATGGGTAGGTTAATGCCAGGGGTAAGATCCTGGTCGGTTAGAATCAACCTACCTCCCGCAATGATCATCTTTTTTCGTGGCGGGATGAGGTAGATCGAATCTGGCTTCACGAGCATTTCATTTTCGACTCGAAAGACCGGAATCTGCGTGTGCCTTGAAAGGATTTCGTCCATCAAACTTTTAAAGTCCGGTGATAGATGCTGCACCACGACAAAGGCGGCGCCAGTCTTGTGAGGCATGTGTTGGAACAGTTCCTCAATCGCGTCTAGCCCGCCGGCCGAAGCACCGATCCCAACTACGTACTTGGCATTCTCGTCAACGCTAGTGCCCCCCCCCTCTCCTTCGCATGATTTTTCAACAGACGATGAGGTGCAATTTTTCGTTTCCATAATATGTTGGTCCCTCATCAAGTTTACGATCACCGATTAAAGAAAATCTATGCGTTCAACGCCATGCTCATCTGAGAAAAACCCGGTGACTATCAGAAATAGATTTCAAAATATTATGCCGAAGCTTATCCACCAGACAATTGTGATTTCTTAGTAATGGCAAAATTCTCTTAGGCGATGTAGTCTTTACGTTCAGCTATCGTAAAAATTAGGTGAGCTGCTGTAGTTAATTGTGAAATTATTGAATGTCTTATTCAGGTATGAAGTTCTTAGTAATCGAAGACAATCTCTTGGATGTGGAGCTCTTGAAAGCGGTTCTAGTTAAAGGGGGCACCGATTTCGAGCTTGTTCACGCTTGCACCCTGCAGGAGGGCATAAACTTCGCTAAAGGCAGCACCTACGATGCTGTCCTATTGGATCTCGGCTTGCCCGATGCCTGGGGCGTTAGAGCCATCCGAAAATTTCGAGCTGCTGAACCATGTCTGCCTTTGCTAGTTCTATCCGGAGTGGTGACGCCGGAGCGAAGAGCCGAAGCTATTGCTGCGGGAGCAAATGGGTGTTTGATGAAGGGAGAGTTTGAATGTAAGGAGCTATTGCAAGCCCTTGGTGTCGCGGGCAGTTGAGCGCAGGGAGAAACTCAGGCATTCGGCAGCTTTGCCAATGACAGCCAGAACGACTCGATCTCTTTGACGGCCGCGCGATACTGCGAAGCGCTACCCGGCTTGGTTACATAGGCACTAACGTGCGCTTGGTACCCTTTAATTATATCCTTGCGGTAATCTGAGGTCGTGAACATGACTACGGGAAGCGCCGTTAGTCTTGGATCTGCTCGAATCTCCGCCAAAACTTCGTGTCCATTCTTGCGCGGCAAGTTGATATCTAATACGACCAAGGCCGGCGGCGGCATATTGGCATATGCGCCCTTTTGACTTAAGAACGAGATTGCGTCAACGCCATCCTCAACTACATGAATTAAGAGTTCTCGATGACTTAGAGCTTCACGAAAAAGCTCGACATCCCCGGGATTATCCTCGACTAACAAAATATTCATAGGCTCTGTGCTCATTCAAACTTCACTTTATTTGCTAAGGTAAAATTGAACGTACTCCCAGTGCCGGGGGTGGACTCGACCCAAATCCTTCCAAGGTGCCGCTTCACAACCTTGTCGCAAATCGCCAGCCCCAGTCCGGTTCCCGGATACTTAGTGATTCCATGAAGACGCTGGAAAATCACAAAGATTCGGCTAAAATACTCCTCTTCAATTCCTATTCCGTTATCTTTCACGGCAAATTTAAAAAAACGGCCATCTTGCCAAGCTTCAACCTTTACCAGAGGCTGCCTACCTTCTGGTATGAACTTGATGGCATTGGAGATAAGATTCTGGAACAGCAGGCGCAATAAATTCTGATCTCCCATTACGTCCGGGAGCTTATCAACAGAAACTTCTGCTCTCGACTCTTTGATGGCCATGGCCAAGTCATCCAGCACATCTTTGATCACTTGGTCCGTATTTACTGATTGCCAGCGCAATTCCTGCGTTCCCACACGGCAATATGACAAGAGCCCATTCATGAGGGCGCGCATCCTGGTAGCGCCATCAGTGATATGCGTCAACCATCGCTGGCCGCGCTCGTCAAAAGCAGTGCCGTAATCTTGTCGTAACATCTCCGCGAAGCTCGCTATCATCCTGGCTGGCTCCTGCAAATCATGTGAGACAACGTACGCAAAATGTTCGAGTTCTTCGTTAGAACGTCGCAAATCTGACTCGATCTTCTTTCTCTTGGTAATATCGGAAATTGCGGCAAGAGCCCTCAGCGTTCCGCCTCCCACGATGGGACGCAATCCCACCTCAACCGAAAATGTACTACCATCCTTTCTAACGCCTTCTAAATCGCGGCCTCCTCCTAAAATCTTCGCAGTCGGTGCAAGAAAATATGCTTTCACAAGATTAACATGCTCGCTCCGGAATCTTGGCGGGATAAGAACCTCAACCGGTTTGCCTATCAGTTCAAGGCGGCTATACCCAAACATTTTTTCAAGCTCTTCATTTACTAATTCTATTCGGCCATGGCTATCGACGCCAAGTAATCCATTAGGGAAGGATTCAACTACTGCTTCAAAACGAGCTTTGCGCTCATCGCTTTTTGGCGTAGTTTTGATACCGTTCTCTCTGGAACCAATCTTATTCTTCTGGGCCCTTTTCACAAATTTCATCTCTTAATACTTACGCTTGCTCTCGATTATGCTCAACAAAGCTGCCCCCCCTTTTACGCCCTGGTCCACACCATATGGACCAGCAAGGGCTTAAGGGAATTGAGCCTCTCAATCAGCGCCTAGCCCGCCAAGTTCCGGGGTACATCGCGGAACCAGCACAGACGCATCCCTTATAAAAAAACTTAAGAGGATCTGACGTTCCTGCCGAATACTAGGCATCAGAGGACTTTTAGTCTATATCGATTTTTTTCCTAAGCACTGCCCCAGCTTAGAAACGATTGAATTTATTTCAGGAGTTGAGAGATGCAAACTGGGGCGGAACAATCTAAGCACGGCCACATCAGGGTTCTTTTGGCAGAAGATTGCCCTGACTCCCAAGCGCTACTTCTACACATCTTCGAAAAGGCCGGCGTCCAGGTGACTTGCGCTTGCAACGGAGTGGAAGCTGTTGAAAAAACCTTAGGTGCTCTTAATGACAACAATCCTTTTGACATGGTGTTGCTAGATGTTCAGATGCCAAAACTGGATGGACATAGCACAGCCAGACAGTTGCGGAAAAAGGGTTATAGCCTTCCTATTGTGGCTATGACTGCCCGGTCTACTCCGACGGATATGGCTGAAAGCTTGGGAGCGGGTTGCAACGGTCACATCAGTAAACTTGCTGGACCCAAACTCCTGATCGCTGAAGTTGAAAGGCATCTCGCGAAAAAACCACCGCGCACAGAACTCCCGCCCCTCCCGGCGGTGCCCACTCTGCTGAAACAGAATCCAGGATATGTTGATTTTGTTTTAGATTACATCGAAAAATTACCGACCCGCATGGATGTGTTGGGATCCGCTATCGACGCCTCAGAATTTCAAATTGTATCTGAGATTACATATGAACTAGGCATATTGTCTCTGTATGGATACACATTATTTGCATCACACCTGAACGAAATTCAGGTTGCCAGTGATAACTCCGACCAGCTAGAACTTCAAAGAATATTTCCCCAACTGCTGCATGCCTCCAAATGCATAGTGGCCGGGAAGGACGCCCTAAAAAAGCTCCTTAAGAGCGAAGTATAGCTCTCCTCAGTTATGACAGCTCTCGATAGCAACTCTGCCCTCGCTATCAACGCTTGGCTAATCTAGCACTTCTCAGTTATATTAGGCGAATGGCGGAAAATCGTAGAATTTCGAAAATTGTAAGGATATGAAGGTGTCATCTGATTCTAGACAAGATCATTCGCGCGCGTCTGCGGCGGGTTTATTAATTGCGTTCGGTATAATTTACGGCGATATAGGCACCTCGCCCTTGTACGTGCTTAAGGCGATTGTTGGAGCAGCACCAATCAACGAGGTTGTGGTGCTGGGCGGCCTATCGTGTATCTTTTGGACGCTGACTTTACTTACCACGATTAAATACGTGGTGCTTACGCTCAGAGCCGACAATAAGGGTGAGGGCGGAATCTTTTCCTTATATGCCTTGGTGCGGCGTCGCGCGCGTTGGCTCCTGATTCCCGCCATCGTGGGCGGCAGCGCGCTCTTGGCCGACGGCATCATTACGCCGCCCATCTCGGTTTCATCGGCCATTGAAGGCCTAAGACTAATCTATCCTGCCATCCCGACCGTTAAGATTGTGGTGGTGATTATAGTGTTATTGTTTTCAGTGCAACATTTTGGCACAGGCGCGGTTGGCAAGTCGTTTGGGCCGATCATGATTGCCTGGTTTATAATGCTGGGCATCTTGGGCGCTAATGAGATTACTTTAAATTGGGGGATCCTAAAGGCGCTCTCTCCAATCTATGCCTTCCGCCTCTTGTTTGAAACTAGCGGCGGCTTTTGGGTGCTAGGTGCGGTTTTCCTGTGTTCTACTGGGGCAGAAGCACTTTATTCAGATCTGGGTCACTGCGGCAGGGGCAACATAAGAATAAGTTGGGTGTTCGTTAAGATTTGCCTGCTCCTGAATTATTTTGGGCAAGGGGCCTGGTTACTTTCTCAGAGCGGCACACAACTCGGGGCTATCAATCCATTCTACGCAATTGTGCCAGAGTGGTTCCTGATCCCAAGTATTGTAATCGCCACCGCGGCAACCGTGATCGCCAGCCAAGCCTTGATTAGCGGTTCATTTACATTAGTGACAGAGGCTATGCGTTTATACCTCTTTCCGAAATCCAAGGTCGTTTATCCGACCGAGTTGCGAGGCCAGATTTACGTGCCGTCCATTAATTTTTTAATGTTGTTGGGCTGTATCTTTGTTGTGGCCTACTTTAGAGAGTCCTCAAACATGGAAGCCGCTTACGGACTTTCCATTACAGTCACCATGTTGATGACAACCATCCTCTTTTCCGCCTATTTGGTAACGAGGCGCACCCCCACCCTGCTTGTATATTTGTTTTTGGCTACTTATTTGAGTATTGAGTCCGGATTCCTGATAGCCAATTTGAGCAAGTTCATGCACGGAGGCTACGTTACCGTGATTATCGGCGGTATCTTGTTTAGCGTAATGTGGATCTGGCAAAAAGCTTCCAGTCTAAAGAAGAGATACACCGAGTACGTAAGTTTTAAAGACCACCTTCCTGCACTTCAAGACCTAAACAAAGACACCTCTGTGCCAAAATACTCTACCCACCTGGCTTATCTGACTGGCGCACCAGTATCCGGCATGGTCGAATCGAAGATTATCTATTCTCTTCTCAGAAAAAAGCCCAAACGGGCTGACGTTTACTGGTTCATTCATGTTGACGTCTTGGACGAGCCTTACACAACGGAATATCAGGTAGAAGTGCTTATTCCCGAGGTGGCCTACAGAATAGATTTTTACCTCGGGTTTCGCGTCGAACCTAGGATAAATTTATTTTTTAGAAAAGTTATTGAAGAGCTCGCCTCTAAAAACGAGATCGATCTATTAAGCCGCTACAGTTCGCTGCGCAAGCACGGCATCCCAGGGGATTTCAGGTTCGTCGTTCTTGAGAAAGCCCTCTCGTATGAGAACGCCTTGCCCCCTTATGAGCAGCTAATTATGGAGGGCTACTTCTTTCTGAAACGATTTAGTCTGAGCGAAGAAGAAAGTTTTGGCCTTGATTTAAGTTCTGTGGCCAGCGAGAAAGTCCCTCTAGTAATTGCACCCTTTAAGAATGTCGATCTGAAACGAATTGTTCCAGACGGAAGCGAGGTCGAACATATAGTGGAGCCGGATAATGCCTAATGTGTTTTTTCATTTCGATGAGTACTGGTGGCTGTATGGGGCTTTCACCGCCTTAGTTTTGATTTTGGTGGCCTTGGACCTAGGCTTGTTTCACAGGACGGAGAAGGCCCCGACCCAACGAAGCGCTGCCCTATACAGCGCACTGTGGGTGTTTTGTGCAACTATCTTCGGATTTGTGCTGTATTTTTTCACTTTGCACGAACTCACATACAATTTGCGCTTCCAAGGAATCCCGGGGCTAGTGCCTGAGGTTCAAGCCAGGCGCTTCGCATTGCAGTATTTAACTGGATATTTAGTAGAGCAATCCCTCTCAGTCGATAACATTTTTATCTTTGTTGTGATCTTTAAGTATTTCGGAATTGAGCTCCGTTATCAACGCCGCATTTTGTTCTGGGGGATATTGGGTGCCATTTTTTTTCGGGCGGTGTTTATAGGTCTGGGTGCCTTCTTTATGCAGTTCGAGCTGGTGCATATCATATTTGGTGCCTTGCTGGTGATTACCGGGATAAAAATGTCCTTTGCCCCGGATAAAGAGATCCATCCTGAGAAAAACCCTTTAGTAAAACTTTTGAAAAAATTCTTCCCTGTTTACCCCAAAATTGAAAGCAAGCATTTCTTTGTTCGACTCAATCGACGTCTACACATCACTCCGCTGCTAATCGCCTTGGTGTTTCTGGAGGTAACGGATCTTTTGTTTGCAATCGATTCAGTGCCAGCAATTTTTGCAATAACACCCGAACCGCTAATAGTCTTTACCTCAAATATCTTTGCAATTCTGGGGCTGCGCTCGCTCTATTTCTTGTTGGTTGGCGCCCTGCAGAAATTTCATGTGCTAAAATATGGGCTCTCCACAATTCTGATTTTCATCGGCGTAAAGATGCTGTATTTGGATCGGCTATACGGCGGAGACTTCCCCATCAGCATTTCGCTCGGATTTATAGCCGGAGTATTAATGCTAAGTGTGATGCTCTCGATCTTGTTTCCTAAGAAAGTCGCTTAACGCCCACCGCAGGGTGTGCGGGTTTATCTTAGGCAGCTTTAATAGCTTCCCGTAACCTACCCTATTAATTGCGCTTTTTGCGTAAAACCACCTGAAAAGAAGCGCCCTAAACTAATCGTCAGTTGGCATACCGTCGACTGATTGGGTGCATGCAAAAGCTCCTAATATTCAGCATTCTGATCTTAACCAACTTCTCAAGCTCGTTAGTCCTTTCCGAAGAATTGCGCTGCTTACCTGACCAATTAATACTGTATAGAGATAGCTCTAAGCCCCAAGTCTTGGCTTCATCAATTGCGAAAAGTATCAGCTTCCCAAGCAAAAAAATTAACGCATCGACTTCAACTATTAAACTTCCCAGCACTGCCGCGCTCAGCACAGCAGAGGAGCGCGCTTTCGTGTCATACGAAGCCGCCCAAGCGCGCTGCCACGAACTGCAGAGCGAACTTGCCGGAACAGATATAATCTGCGAGCCCGATTGCCAATTGACCATCAACACCACTCCAAACGATTCTTATTTCTCAAATAGCTCTTTGAAAGAGCTCGGCTACCCAGGCGACCAAGACTCAGCAGTCAAACTCGCCAATTTGGAATCTGCTTGGGACATAGAAACCGGAAACTCTTGCACACCTCCGCTGGTGGCCGTGATAGATACAGGAATTGAATACACTCACCCAGATCTGGTAGCCAACATTTGGACCAACAAACAAGAGATTTCTGGAAATGGGCTGGATGACGATCAGAATGGCTTTGTAGACGATGTGCATGGATATGATTTCGCAAACTCTGATGCTGACCCATTAGATGATAACGGGCACGGAACTCATGTGGCCGGAACCATCGGGGCACGGGGCAATAATGATTTGGGAGTTGCCGGAATTAGTTGGAACGCTCGAATTATGGCGGTGAAATTCTTAAGCGCAAACGGTGGCGGGACCACCTCTGCTGCTATTAGGGCTATAGATTACGCTGTGGCTAACGGAGCTAAAGTGCTTAATAACTCCTGGGGCGGGGGCGGATACAGCGCAGCCCTTGAAGGCTCAGTTAAAAACGCTGTGAGCTCGGGAGTGTTGGTATTAGTAGCGGCTGGTAATGAGAAGAACAACAACGATAAACGTCCCTCTTATCCGGCCAACTACTCTGGAGTTTTATCCGTAGCTGCTATAGATAAGAACGGAAAACTTGCCTCGTTTTCCAACTTCGGTGCCAAAAGCGTGCAGCTAGCGGCGCCGGGAGTTAACATTTTAAGCACCTGGTTGGGTGGATCATACGCATGGAATAGCGGAACATCCATGGCCACCCCGCATGTAAGCGGAGCGGCGGCTCTGGCCTGGTGCAAGAATCCTAGCTTAAGTGCGGAGGCGCTAAAGACCGTACTTCTCAACTCTCTTTCGAGCAGCGCTAATTTGGCAGAGAAGGTTGAAAGTAGCGCATATCTAAATGTGGGGACATTGCTCAGTAATGTTGGCGGTCTCGCCGACATACCTGAGGCTCCAGCGCCGGATCCGGCTGAATCAACTCCTGCACTAGCGAGCACGCTTTCCCTCTACGATTCCGAGTCGTCGTCATCGGAACTAAGAGCCGGAAAGAACTTCAATCTGGATCTTACTTCTGAGATATCCGGCAATATCACATTGAAGTTCAAAGTAGGACGGACCGCATGCAATCTCCCTGTGGCGCTAAGAAACCTGGAGGGTGGAGTCGTATATAGTTTAATTAGTCAGTTACCAAAGGTCGCAACTAGTGCCGGAAATCTTACGGCCATGCTTTACAAGGGCAAGACTAGACTAGCCTCAAGTGCAGCCTCAATAGCCAACGTAAAGACCAAGGTGGCGAATGAGCGCGTTAAGAATCTTAGAGTCTGCAAAGTTGTAGTTAATAATCTGGCACTACGCTAAAGCAGCCAGGTAGCGCAAGCATCAATATTCACGCTATAATGCCAGGATGATGAGAGCGATTTGCTTGCTAGCTTTTTTTTGTTTCGCGGCCCAGAGCGCGCAGGCCGAGCGTTTGATCTTTAAGGCTACATTAATCAACGACAATGATTTTGAGATCTCCCCTGGCGGATACATAGAGCACGGTCCGGGCTTCATGCTTTACAATCAAGGTTCGCTTGCCTCCCCGGCAGTCAAGTCGCTCTGCGATACTGGTATTACTGCCGATTTCCTTTTCTACCTGCGCAAAGAACATGGCGAGCAGATTAGAGCCTTTAGCTTTGACGGTGGGGTAAAGGCCCATAAGAGCGTGGAGGCAGTGTTTGAAGGATTTACGGAGCGCCCGCTTTTATCTTTGCTTCATAAAGTGAGCTTCAGCGATGATACCTGTGTTGGCGCATTGAGCATCGCACTTTTTGATAAATCTGGCGCACCGACTTCGAGCGCCACGCAGCTGCACGCCCTAGACGCAGGAGTGTTTGACAATTTAAAAATAAAGCCCGGCAGTGATTCGATTCTTGCGCACCTCAATCCAAAGTTTTGGATGAAACGAGCAACTGAGCCAGTGTTGCCCATATCAAGCTCTGCGATCTTGACCAGTTCGGGGGTAGAGCTTAAGATCGAACCGTATCAGAGATAGACAGGGATTAAGGAACTGTATGATTGAAGAGATTAATAACATTCCAGGCGCACCCGCGGCGATTGGACCGTACTCACAGGCTGCCGTTGCCGGGGGTCTTATCTTCATTTCCGGTCAAATTCCCTTAAATCCAGAGACCGGTGAGCTTGCGACGGGAATAGAAAATCAGACCGAGCAGGTTTTAAAAAATTTAAAGGCTGTGCTGGCCCATTTCAATATAAATTTTAGAAATGTCGCCAAGACGACTATCTTCCTCACCGATCTAGCCAACTTCCAAGTTGTAAACAGCATCTACGAGCGACATATGAGCGGCGCAAAGCCTGCGCGTGCGACAGTACAAGTATCAGCCCTTCCCAAAGGGGCCGAGATAGAGATTGAGATGATCGCTGCAAAATAGATGAGCTTGAACAGACTGCCCACAGCAATGATCGATCCCTTTTGGGGGATAGCCAGGCACCCAGGATTTTCGCACCTACCTTAAACTTTCCGATCTGGTACATACCACCTTTTTTAACCGCCAACTCCCACTCTAACTGGTACATACCACCATTTTTTTCTTAAACCACGCAACTTTTAAAAATAATTCACGATAAGGGTCTAGGGAGATCATTATAAAATGCCGAGAAGAAGACGTAGAATTATTTCGAAAAAGTGCTATGAGATTGGTATTCGAGCTCGCGCGGGCCTGCCTTTGGTCGCGTATGACACCATTAAGTTATTGCTTAGCTCCGCCATCGCGCGGACTCAAAGAGACGACAAGGTCTTGTTATGCCATGATATTTGGAATGGCTCACATGCCCATATCATCGTCGTTGCCTTAGATAGCCAAAAATGCACCCAATTTTACGGTGAAATCCAGAAGAGAATCACCGACGCTCTCAAGCGCTTCCTAGGCCTGGAATACTTAGATCTATGGGAGGGGTCTGCCATGGTTGCAGAAATAGCAGATCTGAACGAGGCTGTCGAAAGGATGGTCTACATCTACACAAATCCAGCTAAGGACTGCCTGGTAGAAACCATCGAAGAGTTTCCTGGTCTATCAAGTTGGAATGAGTTCAAACGTTCACTCGATAAACCAGATGCCGTCACAGAAGAGGATTTTCCTTGGATTAGGCTAGCTTCAATCCCGCAATTGCCAAACCCACGCCTCTCTAAGCAGGAGGATCAGATGTTATCGAAGAAACTAAGAGAGGATAACAAGAAGCTTCATCCTCTGAAACGCCACATAAATGCTTGGATGCGCTGCTTTGGTATAACCGAGGCAGATGAAGTTAAGGAAACCAACGAGCGGATACTGCGCCGCATCCAGGAAACGGAGGAAGCCTTTAAACAGATCCGTGCTGAGGAGGGGACGAACGTAATGGGTATTGCATATTTGGAATCGCAGCCGATTCTAAAGCCCCACAAACCAAAACCCAAGGAGAGAAATATATTCGTACTGTGTTCAATAGCCGAGCTCCGCATCAGCATAATCGAAGACTCCGATGCCTATGATGAACAATGCAACGAATGCCTTAGTCGTTGGCGAAACGGTGAATTTCATATAGAATGGCCTCCCGGCGCATTTAAGCCGCCGCTGCCGCCTCTTGTTAACTTACTGCCTTAAAGCAACGACCCCAAAGAATTATCACTCCGTGCTCTAAAACAGAATAGGCGATGGCATCGTGTAGGCAAAGTCAGGCAAACTTCTAATCTTAAGACAATGCCACCTCTGAATTAGAGCTGGGAAATGACCAGTTCTAAAATAAATCAAGCGGTGGCGTCCCATAAGCGACAGAGCCCCTCCTCAAAGCCGTACTAAAACGCCGCTCTATATCGAGTACCGAACTGGTGGTATGTACCAGTTATACTGTCTTGTTGAGGATCTCGCTGGCCGCTAACAGTATGCGGCTTGCTTGTAGGGGCCCATTTTTTTGCACCTCGGCCGGCCACTTTTCCAACAGTGGTAAGACTAATTTCACCCTTTCCATAGGCATTCCGTGAACGTTGCTCGTCTCGTCCGGCCTATCCCAATCCGGCGTAAAAATAAAATACCATAAGCGCTCAAAAAAATGCGTCTCTACCGAATTCAGATCTGTCCACCGCTCTTCACTCTGAATCGTAATATCCTGAAGCGAGTCCAGGCACCTTTGATAGAAAGCTAGGGGCCGCTTCAAAATAGTTTCCCGATCCACAGCGAAAAGCCCGTTCATGCGGGCGTAAAACAACATTGGTGCCTTCTGTCCTAAAATCTTCTCAAAAAACTCACCGAAATACAGCTTATCGATTGAAAGCGGCGATGCGCCCAACTGTGGATATCCATACGAATCATAAAGCGCCTCCAACTGACTTAGCGCTAGATATCCGAGCGGCGATCTCAAATTAGCGATTGTCGTCAGAAAATCAGGGCAGTGATCGAAGGGATTGGCCTGGGCGAAAACACACAAATCTGGGAGATCGCCATAGTTAGAAACTATATAATGAAGATACGTATGCGATTCACGCCCGATATTAGGAAGTGTCAACAACGTAGTATCGGGCTCGTCCACCTGCTTTGAATACACAACAACTTCATAGTCACTCACCTGACTTGGCCAAGCTATATCCTCTTTGTATTTGGCTATGATTAGGGCTCTACGCATAATACTCTCTTTTAACACTCCTATTATGAGAGACCCCGTCCCCGTAAACGAAAAATAGCCTTAATTATCTATATAAATCGGAGCAACTACCAAATAGTCAACTTCGCCGGCCAACAGCAAGGTATGTGCTTTACCGGCCTCAAGCATCCTGCTGCCGGAAAATATTATGCGGCTGTCGGCCACGCGCGATACGCTGATTCCTATCGGCCCCGCGCTAGCCTCAATGTATTCCGAGCCATCGCCGTACGAAGCCGTAAGAGATCCTGCACCCTGTATTTCCGCCTTTATAGATAACGCTCCACCTAAGGCGTGTAGCACCCGTATTACCGCCCGCTCCTTTGAAAAATCCGGGATCTGGTCTTCGATCACAGCGGTACGCAAGCCCAGCGCGACCAGATCACCATAAAACAATACTGTTTCCTTCTTCTGCCCGTCACCGGTTAGCGTAACGCTTCCCAAGGCATCTAGCGTCGGCGCATAGGCGCGCACGACTGAGAGCACGTCCGCGCCCTCTGCCAGTTTCCTGTAATAAGCAGGTTGGGCAAACCGTGAAGTCCCGGAATCGAATTCGGTATCGGCAGCGCTCTTCAAAGTTACGGGACTAACATCAAGCGATGCATGAATCAAACGCACACCGGACTTAGCGTTGCTGCCAGCGCCGCCACCTCCACCGCCACCCCCGCCGCCACAAGCTACCAGCAATCCTGCCATCAGCGATAAAAGACCAATCTTTGAAATTCGCACTAACATCACTCCACCTCATCCGGTTTTACAATCACGCTACCCTCGGCCAACCCCAGCGCGTCCTCTAAATCCTTAGCGCCGTCGATTCCAAAAATATTTATACCTAACATTGAGGCGGCGATGGTTTGTCCCAAAACATCATAACCAGTTGCGTTAGGATGCAACCCCTCGGGCAGATTATACAGCTCACATTCATTCTTATTTTGACAGGTACTATTCCAGGCCCGTTCCAGATCCACATACGAAAGTCCGTTCAAGGCAGCAATATCTTTGACCTCAGCAGAGTAAGACTCAGTAAAGGGAGACAATGCACCATGATCACAACAAGGTTTCGGCAGCGTCATGAGAATCGGAGATTTCCCCAAAACCTGAGCCACATTTACCAAGCGTTGATAGGTTCGACGAACCTCAGCGCTGTCGATACGGTGCACAGCGTCATTTACCCCTTCCAAGATCAATACCGCATCCGCACTTGAAGTCGCCAATACCGAAGGGAACCTATTCACGCCGTCTACGGTAAGAATCTCTCCTGGGTCTCCCACATTGGTTACTGGAATACCCAACAAAGTGGAGACACGGGTCGGGTACCCCGAAAGTCCAGACGCATCCCCCACCCCGTAGGTGATGCTATCGCCGAAGGCTATGGATGAAACTACGCCATCTCCGTTTGTATCCGTAATAGCTAAATCCTGGCCAAAAGCAGCCCGCCCCCCCAGCATCAGAAGAAAAAGAGTTATAAAAAGTACATGTCTAATCATCTGAAATCACTCGCTTAATCCTTATAAACGGAAAAACTGCTGCCAGGTTATACCAACTCTTGAAGCAAATATCACTAGTTCGGGATTATTGGTATGGGGCAAGTATAATAAGTGCGTTTACCAAGATTTACCTTAAATTTGGCTGGAAAAACATTAGATGTGGCTAATGTGCATACCGCCTTGCGCAAGACCTCGGCCATCGTCAAGGGCATGTTACCCCGATCACAAAAGCTGCTCTCTGAAGATAGCCTGGCGCGCGACAACTCGCACCACCGCTTTCATGAAGCCTGCCAACGTATATCAAGCTCGCCGCATTATGATTCCGTAAGAAACGCTAAAGCACCTTACGGGTATCTGTACGGCCGACAGATTATTGGAGAATCTAATCCCGTCAATGGAGGAATCTATCTCGGGATTATTCCTCATGAAGGAGTGGTGGTCGATGAAAAATACGGCGCCCTTAACAACTTATACAACGAACTCGTCATGCGCTACGCCCGCGATCACGGCAAGCGCAGCCACATAGAAGATGTATTTTTCAGCCACATCACCGCCCTAACCAGAGAAGCCTTACCGCTGAACGAAAAGAATGTGCGTAAACTCGCACACCAAAAGAAAATAGGCCCCGATCGCAAAACCGCCCTGGATTTTTATATTAAACAAAGAATAGGAGCGGCACGTCATCAAGTCCTTTTGGGAGCTTACTTTTTGCAAAAGCTTCAGCTAAAAGGTTTGATAGGAGGACTCTCTCAAATTGATCACCGCTACTCAGCACTGCCCGGCGAGGATGAACGCTTAATATACACGACTTCTGCCGGTAAAATTCTGATATTCGATCCCATCGCCATGACACACCTTGCTACCCCGACTTAGGGCCCTTAGCATACAGCCCCGCAATCTCGGCCGCGAACCTCTTCGAGACCTCGCGCCGCTTCACCTTAAAGGTGGGCGTCAATAAACCATTATCTATCGAAAATTCAACGGGTAATACTTTAAATTTCTTGACCTGTTCAAAGCTCGCCAACTCTTCATTGATTTTTCCAATCTCCTGATTCAAGAGATCAACCACCTGCGGCGTATTTTCAACCTGGGGATATAAATCAACGACCTGGTTTCGAGCCCACTCATGTAGGGCCGCCTGATTAAGGGTAATTAACGCTGTGCAATATGCTTGATTATCCCCTAACAACACCGCCTGGCTGATAAAGTTTGACCGCTTAATTTTATTCTCCACTTCTTCAGGCGCAATTTTTTTGCCGTACGAGGTAACGAGGAGTTCCTTCTTGCGGCCTATAATTTTTAAGAACCCATCCTGATCAAGTTCTCCCATATCTCCAGTATGGAACCATCCCTCCGCGTCCCAGGCTGCCTTAGTGGCCAGCTCCCTCTTATAATATGCACGCGTAATATTTGGTCCTTTAAACAGGATCTCCGAATCCTCTGCGATCTTTAGCAGAATATCGTCGGAGAGCAACGGACCGACCGTGCCGACCTTTTTGCGACCCAGGCGATTAGCATTGGTCGCCACACAAGTTTCAGTCAACCCATACCCCTCTAAGATCTCGATTTGCAGAGCATCAAAAAATTTGCAAGTCTCCGGGTTTAGCTTTGCTCCGCCAGAGACAGCATATCGGAAATTAGGACCAAAGAGCGTTCTTCGTATTGACCGCCGCACGAATCCTGTAAGAGCATACCCCACACGCGCCAACGCTCCCGCCCTACCGCTATAGACCCCTTGCGCCGAACTGAGCGTTAACTTAACTAAACGTCCCTTCAAATCCTTGCGCAACGCGGTATGTTCGATCCCCTCCTGCATCTTTTCAAGAATTCTAGGAACTATCGGCACGATTTCGGCACTACCTTCGCGGATATCGCGTGTTACCGATTCAGCATTCATCTTAGAACTTTCGCGGTCCACAATGGCGGGGAACTTCAGGGTAACATCCCTTACGCATCCGATGTATGCCATCAACTTCGCAAACGAATGGGCTAGCGGTAAAAATACCATCAAGCTCATGCCCTCATGCACCAGCCCCGAGCTCACTGCCTGCCTAACGTTGGCGAGATGATTTGCATGTGTTTGCATGACTCCCTTGGGAGGGCCAGTTGTTCCGGAGGTATACACCAAAGAGGCCAAGTCATGTGGTGCTTGAGTATGCACTTGGCTCTCATGCAAAGCATCCCCGCTTTGCAGGGCCTGCTCAAAAGTAGTCAGCTCTGGCACATCTAAGATCGCATCAAAGCAAATAAGTTTCGGAATCTTCAGTTTAATCTGGCACTCGGCCCGATCTTCGGTGGCTGGAATCTTGCACTCCGAGTTTCCAAGCTCGACTAGTTTATGATACTGCTCCCGGTTTTCCAAAAAAACAATTTTAGATTCGGAATCGTACAGAATATAACCAACTTCTTGGGCAGATAGAGACGGATAGATTGACACTACCACTCCGCCCAGGCACATAATCGCCAAGTCTGCTTCGACCCATTCAGGTCGAGAGCTTGAAATAATAGCCACTCGATCCCCGGCCGTGACCCCCTGGGATTTTAGGTAGCCTGCCAAGCTCAAGACTTTAACAGCCACATTGGAGCGCTCGAAAGACTCCCAACGACGAACTCCGCCCGCCTCAATGGCCTGCTCGAAAAAGACTGACTGGGGCCGCCTTTTCAAATTAGCGAGGAAAGCCTGCGAGATTCCGTAATATGGCTCTAAATCTGGAACGCTTGAATCTGTCATAATCTTAACTTCCTCAGTGATTTCAACAAAATACGCCACTTTTCTCGATCTGCCAACCACAATTTATAGTAGCCACCCATCAAGCAATTCTGTCTAATAGCCGAACAACTTAGTGTAGTAGATATTTCTGGCGATTAAGGACAGCAAGAGATTTAAAGTAATGGCTCCAAAAGCGCATTCAAAGCCCGCGACCCGACATACCGATGATGCTGCGCAGACGTATTCTCCGGAAAGCTGGGAGGAAGCAAGAAAGATTGCTTCTTTATTAGGCAAAGTTCCTAGTTCCTTTACCAGCTGTATTCATTTCTTACGAAAAGACTGTGAAGAGCACGGCGGAATACTATCGCAAGGCAGTAAGTTTTCACTCTCGCGATTGCTCAAGAGCGGTTTCTTCTCTGCTCCGATGTATTTTGGTGCCGAGACCTTTTTTGAAGAAGAAGTTAAGAGTTGCGATCGGATCGATGCTAGCACTTACGCAGACTTATATGGAACTGACGGCTTAGCAATCGCCATCTCCTTGCTCTACTTATTTAGACGAGTGCAGAAAAATTGCGACGAAACAGAATGGTCTCTGATTGCTCAGCAGGTGATGGTTGATTCTGAGTTTGGAGCACATGTCGGAAAGGCCATTCCTGCCATCGGATATCCCTTGGGCGTATTGGTTGGCGCTATTCGGCCGCTAGCCTCTGCAATGTTCTTGGGGATCGACAAGCGTGGCTATATTGAGTACAAGCGTCATCGTAATAAAGAAAAGCTCTCTTTTGATATGCCGCTGGAGGCAAAAACTTGGGGTTGCAATCACGCGCAGCTTGGCGCGCTACTACTTCAAGCCGTGGGCTTGGGGGTAACCCTGGTCGATGCGCTCGTCTTAGGATTGGATCCTGACTTAAAGCCCTATGATCAATATGAACCAAACGCGCTCAGAGTTAAACTTACCACACTCTGGATCGACTCATTAAAAACTACCGGCGCGCCTCCCAACATGACTCATTTAGGTAAGTACTACCCTCTCAAAGGTGATTTAGAAAAGCTTCTTCAAAAAACCGAGATGATTCGCGCCGCTGGGAGCAAACACCGTTGGCTTGAAAAAACGAAGGAAGATATCGGACCTGAAAAAACGCCGCTTATCTTCGGAGGTCGACTCAAAGCCCAAGCCATGCAAGAGACTCAAATTATTGAAGCCGATGAACACCTGGACGAAGAGCTCGAACAGGAGATCAGAGAGTTGGAAGCTTAAGACTCTTATTGGCTTTGGCTAGGATAAAAGGTATCTGCTCAAGAACCCAGCGTAACGTGCCAGTCCCGCTCGGGGCAAGAATATATCGGAGCGCAGGCAATTCGCCTGCCGGTGCCAAGAAGTTGCACTAAATCTTAGGCCGACAGGCAGCACCAGGTGCGAACAGGTGGTGGCTCCGCCCTCAAGTGTAGTGCCACTATAACCATCGG
>CAZVWV010000056.1:0-21993 GCA_964631745.1 uncultured Bdellovibrionales bacterium | reverse complement strand
GAATCGTCGGCGCTACTTAATATCCCTGCTTCGCCCGGGGTTTTTGAGCAAATACGTCACCGCCACCTTTCTACCGGACACGCATGACTCACCCTAGCGGTGCTAGGGTTCCGTGCCAATTCCGTCGAAAACTTCAAGATCTTCAGCCATCTCCGCCACCTCGCTACGATTCAACTGCTCTTTCTAGGTTAAAGTCTAGAGTCGCCCTTCAATGCCGTTGACAGCCACAACCGAAAGTAATTACAATGTAATAACTATGAAATCCAAACTAATTCGAATTGGAAATTCCAAAGGCATTCGCCTTCCCAAGGCTATTTTGGAAGAGCTCAAACTCGGAGATGAGGTAACTCTTGAGGCTACCCGGGGTAGCATTGTAATTCGCCCAAGTAGAAAAGCCAGGGACGGATGGGAGGAGGCTTTTCGCGCAATGTATGAAAGAGGAGATGATAAATTGTTGGATTCTGAAGTTGTGACCTCAGCTTGGGATGCCCAGGAGTGGGAATGGAAATAAATAGGTTTGATGTTTTCGTGGTGGTGCTCGATCCCACAATCGGAAAGGAAATTCGCAAGAGTAGGCCGTGTGTTGTGATCTCTCCTGATGAAATGAATAAGTGGATCTCCACCGTTATTGTTGCCCCTATGACAACAAGAGGTCAAAGCTATCCATCGCGAGTTTCATGTCGGTTTCGCGGTAAAAGCGGGCAGATCGTACTGGACCAGATCCGCACCATCGATAAATCTCGATTGAAAAAGAAGTTGGGCAAAATCGACGCAAAAACTGGAATTGAAATTCTTCGAGTTGTTCAGGAAATGTTCGCAATTTAATCAAGAAAGAACGTTGTAAGCATCGCCACAGGAAATGAAAGGCGAAATCCCAAAATAGGCACGAGTGGGATTGAACCACCGACCCCTTGCGTGTGAAGCAAGTGCTCTACCACTGAGCTACGTGCCTGTGAGGATATGACAGTGGCGCAGCTTAGCATATTCGCCGGGGAGTTGGAATTATTTGCAGTAATCATTTTTAGTAGCTGTATTTGCTGAAAATCGAGGGCGCTGGGCTTTACGCTGCTACTCTAGCTCTTCGCGCCTGGTGCTGCCTGTCGGCCTAAGATTTAGTGCCACCTCGAGGCACCGGCCGACGGGGTCGTCGGCGCTCCATAATATTTTCGTGCTTCACTAGCAGCCGGTGGTTGCGCCCCACACGGTAATGCCGCTATGACCCTCGGCCGACGAGGGCCTCGGCGCTAACCCTCAAGCTCTTTCAGCAACTTCTCCAAAAGTCCGCCGAAGGAACCGTTCGACATAACCAAGATCACAATTTTTTCAGATTTAAAAAGAGCTAGCTCTTTGGTTTTTGCTGAAACGTCTTTGAAAGTTTGGGCGGGAGTGCCGGTTGCTGATATTTCACTGGCTAGCGTGCCCACATCGATTAGGTCATCCGGACTATCGTTATGCCGCAGGGCTACTTCAAAAAGATGAACTTGGTTGGCCATGCTGAAAGCTTGCACATAATCATTTTGGAAGACCTTTCTTCGACTGGTGTTCGATCGCGGTTCGAAGATGGCGATTAGTTTGTGCTGCGGATAAGCTTGCTTGACCCCCGTAATAGTTTCCCTCACCGCGGTGGGATGATGTGCGAAATCCTCAATCACTACCAAGCCATCTTTCTTAAAGCGCACTTCTTGGCGGCGTTTTACGCCGTGAAAACTTGCTAGCGCTTCAACTACGGCCCGCCGATCAAAGCCGCAGCTCTCGCAGGCGATGGCGACCGCCAGTGCATTTAGGGCGTTATAGCTTCCCGGAATATTAAGGGAGAACTGAAGCGCATTCCCATTTTTGTCCCGCGCACGCACTTCTTGGCTTGCGCCTGTCTGTGTGCATGATTCCAGCTTCCATTCAGCCTCGGACTTTCCGTAAGAGATCAGCTCACACTTCGCTCTACTCTTCCAGGAGTTGTAAAGGGCTCTTAAGTTATCACCATCCACGCATACAATCGCGCGCGCTCCCTGCGGCAGCCCCAACACCAGCTTATCGAACTCACTGTTGATGGCCGCTAAATCCGGGTAGATATCAGCGTGATCATATTCCACCGAGGTGACAATCAGAGTATCAGGCCGGTAGAAGCTAAATTTTGGAACCTTCGCGAAAAAGGCGCTGTCGTATTCGTCTCCTTCCACCACGGAAAACTTCTTGCCGCCCAGCGAGAGACTACTTGGCAGGTCCAGCGCTGCGCCGCCCACAAAGTAAGCGGGATCTTGCAGAAGCTCACGCAACACACAAGCCCACATGGCCGAGGTAGTAGTTTTTCCATGCGTGCCGCTCACCACCATCGAGTGACGTCCTTCTATGATGAGCTCATGCAACAATTTCGGAAAAATTGTGTAAGGGATCTTTCTGCGTTCGACCTCTAGCGCCTCTTCATGTCCGGCACTGACGACATTTCCGATTACCACGAGATCGATCTGCCCCTCCAAGTTACTGGCAGAATAGCCTTGTTTCAGCGTGACTTTTGAATTTCTAAGCAAGCCCCCCATGGGTTCATAAAACTCCTTGTCGCTGCCGGAAACTTGGTATCCCTGCTGGCTAAGAAGTATCGCCATTTGAGCCATGGCCACGCCGCACACGCCGATCACGTGTATATGTGCGCCCTTGGGGATATCTTTTAATGATGTTATTTCGGAAACGGAAAAATTCATGCGACTTTTGAGATCGGCATTGCCAGTCATTCCCTACTCTTCTTCATCGCCCTTGGCTTCGGTCTCAGAGAATTTCTCATATAATTGAGCGTATTCAATATCAAGCGCATCGTAGCGGCGCTTGGCGTTAAAATATTGATCGTTGCCGGTCTCAAGTTGCCCCAAAAGCTGATCGATTTTAGCTTGGGTGCGTACAAGCTCTGACTGCATGCGGCGCACCTGCTCTTGGGCCTGGGCGCTCATCTCAATCTCGCCCATTAATTTATTTATCTCGGAATCGTTCTGGGAGATCTGCTGTTTAAGCTGACCGTTCTTTCCAGAGAGTTCTTCCTGTTTCTTCTGCAAAATAGTGAGCTCTTGCTTAGTTTCGAGGCCGCTGGCCTCGAACTCTCTTTCGATCTCCTCTAATTCCCGTAAACGCGACTCTACCGTCTCCAACTCGGCTTGGGTAATCATTATGCGACCACGTTCTGCTTTCAAAGCTTCGTTCACTCCCTGCACTTGCTCCACCAATTTTTGAAGCGTTGGAATTTCTACTAGCTGGGAATAAGCGCTTTCAATCTCTGACTTTAGAGACTCTCGTTTGGCTAAGTCCTCCTCTAACGCCTTAACGGCTTTTCGCGCGCCCGAACTTTTTTTCGCAGCCGTGGTAAATATCGCTACTGCGAATCCAACAGCACTCACAAGCGCCAAGGCGATGATAATAATCGGCCCCATTACTCTTTCTCCCCCCCTGTCTCGCTGTCTGTCTCGCTCTCTGGCTCCGAAGCATCCTCCTGCAGATCCGCATCAGACTCGCCGAGTTCTTCAGCGATGGGTGGTGCCTCAACGAGGGCCTCTTCAACAGCGGGAGTCTCGGGCGTCACCTGCTGAGTGGTGGCGTCCTCGCTAGCTTGCGCGCTGGACCTCTCACGAGCACCCAAAAGCTTCGGCTGAAAATCCTTGGTGAGACGAGGATCTGAGAGATCAATCTCGCTAGCTTCACTGATCGAGATTAACTTCGCTAAACCGGCATCGACATCATCTAAGGGGGCAAAATTAGGCGCGGCGAACGAAGCGCTGACTTGGATTGAGCCAGCGCGACCTAGAAAAACCATTCCCATACCCGAATTCACCGCCAACACTAAAAATGCATATGGCCACCAGGGCGCGCTAGTATCTTTTGGTTTCTCGTCAACAATCACGACCTCGACTTCCGCCACCGGTTCGCCCGACTCGCGGTATTCGTACTCAAGCAAATTACTCTCCTCTTGCAATTCGCCCTTCTTGCCCTTGCCGGTTACAAAAGCCTGGACTTTATAGCTCCCGGCCACGGCAAGCGCCGAGGCTTTGCAAGTATATGTGAGCGGCTTAGCACCCTTAGCGAGCGGCAACACAAGCCTGGCTCTCTCAGAGTTAACGGCCAACAGCTTAACCTGTGGTTTGTTAAAGGCCGTGGCTTCGGGGCTTAATTCAACCACGAATTGTTCTTCATGCTGTTCATGATCGTGGCCCGCCCCAATCTCGGCCCGAGCTTCAACGGCCTCAGTGCGAAGAGAGATAAAACGTGGCTTCACACGAAAGGGGATCTGTTGAGTTCGTTCAAAGGTGGGAGCTTTCAATAAAATCGTGAGTTTATACTCACCAGGATCGTCGATCCTAATCTCAGACGAGAAAATGCCATCTTTTTCGATCTTATCCCCATGGCTGCCATCATCAACTAAGAAATCTTTGATGATCGGCTCAGACACTCTATCGGTCGGTGTGACCTGGTATGCATACTGGGCGGAGCCGGTCATCTCCGGCAGAACTACGGGCTTTTCTGTTTCATAAAGACGCGCCTGTAAGAGATTGGTGCTGCCGGAATAAATACTAGGGGCCCAGTCACTTACCAGCTTCAGGTCCGTAAGAACTGTTGCGAATCCCTCTTGCGCCACCATTCCTTCGATCTGCCAGCTTCCCACGTCAGGCTTAATGATGGTGATTACGTCGAATTTTTCGCTCTTGAACCATCTAATATTGGGTGCCGTGGCGCTACTTGTAAATTTGCCGCCCTCGGGCGAAATCACTGCTAGTTCTTGCTCCCCGTCCCGGTTGACGTAGAAGGTAGCTTCCTGCACATTTTCGTCGATCTGAAATCCTTTGCTGGTCAATGGAACAATCTGGGGCTTCTTAACAGCCAAGAACAAGCTGGTGTAGGACTCGTGAATTTTTTCGGCGGAGGGCGTAAACCAATTTAATCCATCGGTGGCAGCTGCGATCTGGGAGAGCAGATCTTTATCGGCCTCTTCACTAAAGTATAGGGTGTGCACTTTAATGTCAGTGGATTTTAAAGCAGGCAGCACGTTGTCAAGTAACTCGTGACTGCGAGTCTCAGGAGAACCAAGAGCAGGATCAGGGTCCATCTTTCCGTCCGAGAGAAGAATAACTATCTTGGAGGCATCTTCTCTACCGTTTTGCTGCAAAATATCGCGCGCCGACGTAACGGCCGCTAAGATATCTGTGTATTGCCCCTCAGTTGCTAACCCGTGTATCAAGTCGTTAGTAGCCTGAACATCTTCGGGCTTAAAAGGTGCGAGCGGCCGAATCACCTTTGCATCGGCAGCGAATTGTACTACAGCGAGCTGGTCATCGTCCTTTAACGAATCGAGAAAGATCTTGGCCCCCTCGTTTCTAAGATTCTGTCGGTCTGTTTGTAACATGCTACCTGAGGTATCGAGCAACAGGACCGCATCTATCTTTTCTGTGCTCTCGGTTTTAAGCTCGCGCTGCTCTGCAAAGGCCGCCAGAGTAGTAAGTATCACTACTACCAAAACGGTAATCACAGCCGTAAATTTTGCACGGAATATTACAGAAAGGCGTTGCATCTAAACCAAAAGCTTATAATCCACAGTACCGAGAATAATAGTACAGATTAATGAAACACATAAGCCACAAACAGAACGGTTTCTTTAATTACATTAAATACTTACCGATTCTTTTGATTCTGCTGGCGACCGGCACGGTTCGAGCGGATAAAGATCCCCCCTTTTTCCTGCCAAAGTCTAGTGAAATTAGCAAATTAAGAACCGCCGTTATATACACGGACAGGGGGGATTTAACGTTTAAATTATACCCGGAAGAGGCCCCCTGGCACGTGGCCAACTTTAAGTATCGGGCCGATAAAGGATTATATAAAAATATTCCGTTTCATATCTTTTATCCAGGTTATGTAATCCAAGCCGGGGGTCCGACTAAGAATCCGGGCGCATCCGCAGCATACACCTTACCGGCAGAATTTAATAAACATGAGCACGTCTTTGGCGCACTAGGCATGGCCCGGCGTTACGACGCCGCAAATCCCGAACGGCGCTCAAGCGGCAACCAGTTTCATATTCTTCTAGGCCATGCCCCCAAGATGAACGGCAACTACACAGTCTTTGGAAGCTTGATAAATGGCGAGAGCGTGCTTGAGTCGTTGGAGAAAGGGGATATTGTGAAAAACGTGAAGGTTTTTGTTGAGCCGTGACGCAATAGCCTACCGAGATGTGGTACCATAGCGAAGATGTTTCACTCAGAACCAGGGAATACAGGGAATAGTAGAGTCCACACAGATGGATTGGTACGTCCACCACCGCCCCCGTCTGGTGGAGCCCATCACCGCCCCGCTGCAGTCATTGATTCAAGAACCCTCACAATCGAGGAGTGTCTGGAACGTGGCCTGAACCCACGAACCATTCTGCAACAGGTTCTCCGCACTTCCTCTGATATTCCAAACGATAAAATCAGATCATTTATCCGGCGTTGCGACGCCAGAATCTGCGCCCTATCCGTTGCTTCCATAGGAGTAAGTCTCCTCGCCATTAAGGCGGGAGTTGCGGGCATGTTGGGGCATGATTCATACTTCCTAATCTCTTACTGCGCTCTTGACCTCATAAGTTTGATATTGCCAATGTTTAAGCCTCCAGATAGAGGCCCCGCTGCCCCGGCACCTATCACCACTCTTGTTCATGGTCTAGCCACAAAAGCCGGGATAGCGCCCCCTACTGTTCATATGAGAACCGTGCCCAATGAAAGTCTCCCGCAAATTAGTGTAGCTGCATTTATTCTACCGTGGCTACGACCATACGCCATCCTTAGCGCCAAGTTTCAAAAGTTTATTTCGCAGGAGATAAGTAGCTCTGAAGCAATCGGCCTTCTAGCCCACGAGGTCTCTCATATTAAGCATCTCCCTGACCTAAGATTGGTAGCGACCGCCCGGCTATTTAGCAGGATATCTAACATCGCCGTTGCAGGGGGAGTTGCAGCTTTGGCGATGGCTCATGCTCCGGCGGGATCTATCCAACGGTTCTTTGTAGGGGCTGGCGCCTACTTGTTGGCCATGGCCGCCAATAGCGTTTTAAAAGCCTTCCTAGATTCTGCAATAAATCGATCGGTTGAGAGCAAAACGGATGTAGAAGCGGTCCGCCTCGTAGGGGATCCTACTTCATACACAACAGCCCTGACCCGACTTATTCACTGGCACGATCTTAGTGCTAGTGGAGAGCCTCGACGCAGAAAAGCCAGACCACTCCCAGCAGCTCTTCTTCCACACCCACCTCTCGAGCAAAGAATTGCCAACATTAAGGCGGTATTCGGAGAGTAGTGCTAATTACGTTGTTCCCATCCAGCATCCGAAATGGACCGACGCTTTTTATTGAATAATACTGAAGGATTGGATCGAAACACATTTTGACCGAAAAATAGTCGCGCGTTCTAATTGGCGCTACCACGTATGTCAACCGTTTTCTATCAGACAACGGAGTGACTCAACTACAACTTTGCGCCCGGCTATCACGGAGTACAAAATTTCACCTGACGGCAGTCTGTGTCGACGTGCTTCATGGTATACACCACCCACTTCCTCCATTAACAGACGAAGACTCGCTAGATCCCATAATCGCAAATTCCATTCAACTGTGGCATCAAAAGCACCACTTGCGGCACTGGATTGCGAGTAACAAGTAAATATCATCCGCGATTGAGGGTGCGCCGATAGTATTGATTGGAGAATTTGGCCCTCATCCCCAATTTTCTTAAATCCATACGGGGCGCTAACGGCAATCAACGGCTGCACTGGTGTCACATCTGCAAGGCGAGAAAGTGCAGCACCATCTAGCAGAGCGCCTCGTCCATAGGTAGCACACACTCTTGAACCCAAAGACAAAGCAGGATGATCAATTACGCTAACAATGGGATGTCCCCTCACTGCTGTCCGGTAAGACATTGTAATTTGGGTCTTTAACCACGGAGGCCACGGGGAACACGGAGAAAATATTGAGAATTTCTCTCTCCGTGACCTCCGTGTTCTCCGTGGTTAAATTCAAATCGCGGAAACTACAAATTCCTGTTTTCCCTTTTTAAATCAAGAATTTACGGCATCACCGCCACCTTTCTACCGGACACGCATGATGTCCCCTATAGTAAAGGGCGAGCACACAGCCCCATGTTGGCAAACCATGAGTTAAATCCAAGGTGCCATCAACTGGATCTGTCACAAACTGAAAGTCAGCCTCTGGATTGGTATGCCCCTGTTCTTCCCCCAGAACCCCAGCGTCAGGAAGTAGCTCAGCCACTTTGGCTCGAACGGCCTCCTCGCCTCTTATATCAGCGAGAGTTACGACGGTCCGGTCGTTCTTAAGCTCCGCTGACAAGCCTACAGCGAGCTCCCGTACCACAGCGTCGCGTAATGCATCAGCAACAGTTAAAGCAATCTTTGAGAAATGACCGACGTCACAATAAGAAAGCTCCTCCCTCAAATCCGGCACACCCGGCACTTCCAGTATTGACGATGTACTTGCTTTGCTTAGCTGAGAGTGGGTGTCTTTCATGATCGTCTCTCGAAACTCTAGACTAAAATACTGTAACCCGAGAACTGAAAAAGCAAGTACGGCACCTGTTCGCACTTGTGCTGCCTGTCGGCCTAGCAATTAGTGCCACGCCGTGGCACCGGCCGACGGGTCGTCGGCGCTACCTAATATTTTCGTGCTCCACTGCTACCAATTGCATTTTGCCCGGATCTTTTGAGTTGTTACTCATTGAGCCCCAAATCGTAGTCAGATTCATATATGCTTTAGTAAAGCAGATATATTTATATGTTGGCAAAAAATCAATTAATTCAGATAGTTACCGAACAAAAAGAATTGATCTTCCGTGATAACCGCTGACGAGGAGGACCAAATTGAGATTGAAGGAATAAAGATACAGATCAAACCTTACTGGCGACTTGCGCTGGATATGTAAACACCCCTAGAGCCCAGGCTCGTCCAGGTACCCGCCGGGGTCGACTTCGTCATATGAGCTAGTAGGCTCGGTGCCACGTTTGAAATATTCTAACATCGCGCCGGGCGTGCCTTTGGAAGAGAGCCTGCCGCTGGCTTTGTCGATCCAAAACGGATCAACACCATCCGGCACACTAAAATCTAAAGGCTGTAACGGCTCCGGCGCTACATATTCGATCCCTAGCTTATGCGCCTCGTCTTTGGACTCATCCACAAGTTTTTGATATTCGATACTGTCTCGATACTTTAAGAAATCATCCATGGCGTAAAGCCAGATCGGCGCGGCGACTTTGCCGCCTGTTTCCTTGTCACCAATCTCTTTCTTGGTATCAAACCCGGTCCAAACTCCGGCCACCCACTGCGGTGTGTACCCGATAAACCAGGCGTCCATCTGATCATTCGAGGTTCCTGTTTTGGCGGCCACGGGCCGACCGATCACTTTCACGCGCGTCCCCGTTCCATACTCCACCACCCCCTTCATCATGTTAGCCATAATAAAGGCGCTCTGCTCGCCGATAACCTGTTTGGCCTGAAAGATATTTTGGTCGGAGAGCTTAAAAAGCTCTTTGCCGTTGCGATCTACAATGCGCTCAATAAAGGCAGTATCGAAGAGCACCCCCTTGGCTGCAAATACTCCGTAAGCTCTCACCAGCTCAAGTGGCGTGACCTCGCTTGAGCCCAAAGAAATAGAGAGGTTTCTGCCAAGCTTACTGGTGAGTCCGAGTTTGCGCGCTGTTTGTAAAACCGGATCTATGCCTATGTTTGAGACTATTTCTGCTGATACCAAGTTTCTGGAACGCACCAGCGCTTCACGCAGCGTGATTGGCCCCATGTATTTGCCGTCGTAGTTGCCAGGCGTCCAAAACTCGTCACCCACTCGAAAGGTTCGTGGCGCGTCATTTACGATGGTTGCGGGCGTATAGTTAAATTTATCGATGGCGGTAAGATAAACGATAGGCTTAAAGGAGGATCCGGGTTGGCGCAATGATTGCGTCACTCTGTTAAAAACACTGCGTTGGTAACTATACCCGCCGATCATACTCACCACGCGGCCAGAGTGAGGATCGAGCAAAACAAATGCCCCTTCGATATCCGGAGTCTGATCTAGTACCAGCGCTATCGGCGCTACGGCGTTCGCCCCTACCACTTTTGGATCGGGCTTTTTGGGGTCCGGCTGTTTGAGTGAAACTTCGATCACATCCCCCGACTTTATTGAAGCCTCCGGCTGCACACCCGAAACTCGATCGTCTTTCCCTCTAAAGCGTCTGGCCCAAGTGGCTTCCTTTAGGTTCACCGAAAAAACGCCATTGCCCAGCTCCACGTGCGCAACACCGGAATCGCGCTGCAGATCCAACACCAGGGCCGGATAAACGTTCAGCGGCTCTAAATTTCCGGCACTGGCATGGGTCTTTTTAAACTCCTCACGCATATTTGCCCCAGAAAGACGTTCCAAGGGGCCGCGCCAACCGCGGCGCTTATCGACCTCTTTCAGGCCCCGTCTTAGTGCGTTTGCGGCAAACTCGTCGGCCTTCAGATCTAAGGGGGTGAAAATTTTAATTCCATCACTGTCCAGATCTATATTTTTCCAATGTTCAGCAAATTGTCTACGTAGCTCACCCACATAGTACGGGGAGTGATAAACATTATTTTGATCGGCGGCGTAAGCCTTTATTTCTTCGGCTTCAGCCTGATCGGCTTCTACTTGTGTAATAAAGCCGGCCTTGACCATCTGGCCAAGCACATAATGTTGGCGACGTTTGGCGCGCAGCATATTTATGACAGGTGAATATCGAGAGGGTGCCTTTGGCAACCCAGCCAGCATGGCGCCCTCACCTACCGTGAGCTCGGCGAGCTCCTTATGAAAGTATATGCGTGCGGCAGACTTAATACCGTAGGCGGTATTGCCGAAAAAGATCTGGTTTAAGTACATCTCTAGGATTTCATCCTTAGAGAGACGATGCTCGATCTGGTAAGAAAGCACGGCTTCCTTGATCTTACGTTGTAATTTTTTCTCATCGCCCAGCAACAAATTCTTAACAACTTGTTGGGTAATTGTTGAGCCGCCCTGCTTTGCCTGTCCTGCTCTTAAATTTTTAACGGCGGCCCTCAAGATTCCCAGCGGATCGATGCCTTGATGGTGATAAAAATTTGCGTCTTCTGCCGCTAAGAAACATTTACGAATGAGCTCTGGCACCGCTGCGAGCTTTACTGGATAGCGCCGCTCTTTAAAAAATTCCGCGATTAAGGTTCCATCGCTTGCGTACACCTCAGTTACGGCCGGCGGCCGGTAATCTTCTATACGGGTGAGGCTTGGCAGATCCCTGGTGAAGTAATAGTACCCCCACGTTAGAAATACCCCCAAGGCAACCGCTCCAACCAGGCCCAGCAAAAACAATATTAAAAACAGCTTCTTAAGCATGCGCTCGATTCTCCCATAACCAGAGTTTGCTGGCGAGCGCGCACTTTTTTGCCGTTAAAACGCTAAAATATCCCTGCGTTAGAATTCAGTTAGTCCCGGAAATACCGCGCGCCGGTCTAACCTTTAGCGTTGTTTTAGGTTATACTCGTCAGGCCTCTAATCTGGGAGAAGTAGCCATGGCCAAAGAGAATATTCTAATAGTCGACGACGAACCTGATATTCGTGAGCTTGTACAGTACAACCTAACTAAGGAAGGTTATACTGTTAGACAAGCCGGCAGTGGCGAGGACGGCTTACAAGATTTGCGCCGACATGCGCCCGATCTTGTAGTACTTGACTTGATGCTTCCTGGCGTTGACGGCTTCGACGTCTGTAAAGCCATTCGTGCGGACCGCGCTCTGCATCATATTCCGATCATAATGCTCTCTGCCAAAGGCGAAGAAGCCGATATCATTACCGGTCTCGAACTTGGCGCGGATGATTATGTAGTTAAGCCGTTTACTCCAAGGGTGCTCTCGGCGCGCATCAAGACTGTGCTTCGCCGTCAGAAGGTTGGCCCCCTTAAAGAGAATGTGAATATCGACTACGAGGAGCTTCACATAAACCCAGGACGTCACGTCGTTACTGCTAATAAAGAGGTAGTAGATCTAACTTCGACCGAATTTAAATTGTTGCATTTCTTGGCGCGCCAACCCGGATGGGTTTTCACACGCGCGCAAATAGTTGATGCCGTGCATGGCACAGATTATCCTGTTACTGATAGGTCCGTGGACGTGCAAATCGTGGGGCTAAGACGAAAGCTGGGGAGCTGCGGAGAGTATATCGAGACCGTGCGGGGCGTTGGATATCGATTTAAAGAGATATCATAAGCGAGTCAAGTGTGTCCTCGCGCCTTCTTACCATTACCACCGTGATATTTTGGCTTTCGTGGGTAGGCCTACTTACTATTTCTATCAAAGCATGGAATCCCACGACCATTCTTTTACTGGGAGCGCTGGGCGCTAGTGCCGCTGCTAACGCCTATAAACACCAGCGTTTGAGGCGTGACATACGCTCGCTGGAGGTGGCTACCCAAAAGTTTGAAGCCAACTCCTGGCCACTGACTACCACATTCTCTTTGGATGGCGATATTAAGCCCTTGGCCGATCTTGTAAAATCGCTAACCCAGAAATTGGAACGACGCGTTAAAGTTATCGCGCAACAGGGCAGTGACCAGGAAGCCATGTTAAGCTGCATGCGCGAAGGCTTATTGGCTTTTGATGTTCACGGCCGCGTTATCAGACTTAATCATTCCGCCGCGCAGCTCCTCGCACTTCCACCAGGCAACTGGGTGGGGCGCACCTTGGAGGAAGTTGTCAGCAACAGCCGCCTGCAACGTTTCATACGTGATGTTTTAGGAGGAAAAGATCAGATCGAAATTGATGTGATGCTTTACGACAAGGGCGAAAGGTTCGTGCAATCTTACGGCAACCAACTCTTGGACGACCAAGGTGAACGCCTGGGGGCGCTCATTGTTCTTAACGACATCACTAAACTCAAGCAGCTAGAGAATGTGCGCCGGGATTTCGTGGCCAACGTGTCACATGAGCTACGCACGCCAATTACCTCGATAAAAGGGTTCGTTGAGACCTTGCGAGATGGCGCCCTTGAGAATCCCAGCGATGCCAAGCGTTTCATGGGGATCATTTCCAGGCAGGCAGACCGTCTCAGCGCTATTTTTGACGATTTACTGAAATTAGCTCGGATAGAAATCGATCGCGATCAGGAGCAGATTGAGTTCACGCAGTGTGACTTGCTCCAGATTGCGCGCCAAGCAATCGAAAACCAGGCGGGACTAGCGCAAAAAAAGCAGGTTAAGTTAGAGCTTCAAAGCGCTGGTGCTTTCTTTGGTTTGGTAAACGCCAGTCTAATAGAACAAGCCTTAGCAAACCTAATCGACAACGCCATTCGTCATAGTGATGAGAAAATCACAGTGAGTGTCTGCCTTGAACAGAGCCAGACCGAAACCGTCTTAAGCGTGACTGACCGCGGCTGCGGAATCAACGCAAAACACCTGCCCCGCTTATTTGAGAGATTTTACCGAGTTGATAAGGCCCGCAGTCGGGATTCCGGTGGCACGGGATTAGGACTGGCAATCGTGAAACACATCGCCCAAGCGCACGGCGGTGTGGCCGAAGTGCAGAGCGTGCTTGGAGAGGGCAGTACATTTTATTTACGTTTGCCCAGAAAAGATGTACTCGATATTAGTTCCGCGGGATAATTTGGGAGACGGTGGACTACCACTTAACACGCTTGCGGAAGCGATAACGAATCAAGATTGCGATCGCATTTAAACTGAGCGTAATCAATATCAGCACCATACCGGCAGCGGCTGCGTTTAGATGAAACTCATGTTGCGGCCTTGAGATCCAGTTGAACATCTGAATCGGAAGCACCGTAAACCCCGAATGCAGCCAGTTCAATGAATGCGCGCCAAAGAATGGGAAGGATGCGGAAATTGGAACTTCCGGCAAAAAAGCCACATAGGTTAATGCGCCGATGGTTATCAGCGGTGCAGTTTCACCAAGCGCGCGTGATACGCCGATGATGGCCCCAGTCAGTATGCCTCCTAACGAATACGGCAAGACATGATACCAAATTGTTTGCCACTTGGTTGCGCCCAGCGCCAAAGAAGCCTCTTTGATTCGTTTGGGTACAGTGCGCAAAGCCTCACGGGTGGAAATTATAACGATGGGTAGCACCAAGAGAGAGAGCGTGAGTCCGGCAGTCAAAACGCTGTGGCCAAGCCCGAATTGATAGATAAAGAGACCCAAAGCTAACAGGCCCCAAATGATTGAGGGAACTCCCGCAAGGTTTGCGATGTTAATCTCTATCACAGTACTCAGCCAGTTTCGCTTGGCATACTCTTCAAGATAAACTCCTGCCGCAACTCCTAACGGCACGGCGCTCAACACCGTTACTATCACAACCAGCAAGCTCCCCACCCAGGCCGAAAGAATTCCGGCCTTCTCGGCATGACGCGATGGAAACGAAACCAGAAAATCAAACGACAAGCGCCCTATGCCTTGATAGGTTAAGAGCGCTAAGAGGATTAATAGAAGGCTTAGAACAAAAAGAGTCACGGCCGCTCCCAACAAATGGAAGACTCGATCTACCGTGATACGACGAAATAGCCTTTTCGCTAGCATACGATCCTAAGAAGCTTCCCTAAAGCGCTTGCGCACAAAATTACCAAGCAAGTTAAAACTCAGTGTAAATAAAAACAGCACTAAGCCGATCGCAAATATAGAGTTGTACCCAATGCTACCATGCGGTAAATCGCCCAAGCTGACCTGCACGATAAACGAAGTAATTGTGGCCGCGGGCTGGGCGGGATTCAGTGTAAGATTAGGTTGAAGGCCACCCGCGATGGCAACCACCATGGTCTCTCCAATGGCTCTAGCGAACGCTAAAATAAATGCGGCAGTGAGCCCAGAAAAGGCCGCGGGCACAACTATCAACCATGAGGTCTGGAACTTGTTTGCGCCTAAGGCCAGCGAGCCTTCGCGCAGCGCCACCGGCACTGCCCGCAAAGCGTCTTCGCTGATCGAACTCACATAGGGCACGATCATAATGCCCATCACCAGAGAGGCAGAGAGCAGATTAAACCCGGGAAGCTCAGGAAATAAACTTTGCAGGAGTGGCGTGACACATACTAATGCGAAATATCCAAATACCACCGTCGGCACCGCCGCTATCAATTCAAGCGCGGGCTTTAGAGTCTCTCTGGTTGCGTGTGTTGCAAACTCGCTTAACCAGACCGAACATATCACCCCTAGAGGCACCGCCACAATCAGTGCGATCACGGAAGATAGCAACGTACCGCAAAGTAGAGGCATTACACCGTAATGCGCATCTTCAAAAAGCGGAGTCCATTGGGTATCGGTAAGAAAGTCAAGGAGGGGCACGTCATTAAAAAACTTTAAAGACTCGAACAGAAGTATCCCTACAACGCTCAAGGTGATCAGTATGGAAAAAAGCGCAGCCGCTGCAAGCAATTTTTCAATCAGAAACTCTTGAATATGCCCGGTTAGATGGCGGGCTCTATAAGTCAGAGAGCTGCCACGGCAGCTCTCTGACTGGATATTTAAAGAAACACTCAATGCGCCTAAGCCCCCATCTTCAATTCACGCTTCAAAATCTCATCTATCGATGCGACCACGTCGGAGTGCCCGGCAAAGGCCGTTCCGACCTTACCGTCATTGACTCTAACCTGTGCGATATCATATGCAAAGCTCGGAAGTGGCACATATTTCACTTCGCTCACGAGAGTAGGCGCGTTCTTAAGATAGAAGTTTACAAAATCTCGCACTTCGTTTCTCTTAAGCGAGGCGGAGTTTACGTAAATAAAGATTGGTCTCGCCAAAGGATGGTAAGTGCTGTTGGCCACCGTTTCAGCGCTGGGCATGACAGCATTAGCAAGAGCCGCTGCTTTAGACTGAGGCACAATTGGCACGGCCTTTAGTGCGCTCTTGTTCTCGGCATAGTAGGCATATCCAAAATATCCTAAGGCAAACTTGTCAGCTTCGATTCCGCGCACTAATACATTATCATCTTCGCTAGCTGTATAGTCACCACGACTGGCCTTGGCCTTTCCCACCACGGCTTCAGTAAAATAATCGAAGGTGCCTGAGTCGGCGCCGGGCCCGTAAAGCTTAATGGTTTGATCGGGCCAAGTGGAGCGAATCTGATTCCACTTTGTAACCTTACCTTGCGCGGTTGGTTCCCAAATCATCTTCAGTTCAGCCACAGTAAGATAGTCCACCCAATCATTCTTGGTGTTGACCAACACGGTTAGGGCGTCATAGGCGATCGGAATCTCTATGAATTGAATCCCGTTGGCCACGGCTTGGTCTAACTCCGCTTTCAAAATTGGTCTTGAAGCATCGGAGATATCGGTTTCGCCTCGTATAAATTTCTTAAAGCCACCGCCGGTTCCGGAGATTCCCACTGTAACTTTGATTTGGGAATGATCAGTTCGAAACTCTTCAGCCACCGCCTCGGTAATGGGGTAAACAGTGCTGGAACCATCTATTGAGATCTGTTGATCGCCGTAAGCCTTGTGCTCCAGCAGGGCTGCTCCAAGCAACGCGGCAAAGAAAAGAGTAAAATTAAACTTTAAACGCATCTAAAAATCCTCCAAAATTAATAATAGTAGTAGTAGCAGCTGAGAAGTAAGTTTTCTGAAGGAACTGTACCCCAACTGCATCCCAAAGCCGTGTTAGAAGTCTGTTAGCCTTTACAGCTCTTTTACCTAAACTCTTGGCCAATTGCCAGCAATATTCAGCGCTCTATTGCGGCTGGACTTCTGAACGAATTCACTGTAAACCTCTGCCATGGTGTTACCTTTCGCCGTCTCAATGGAAAACTTAGCGGATACCAATTCAAAAGCGCATGCGAGACAAGCTGAGGATTCAGTGGTTTCTGTAGAGCGAGTTAACTTTTTTTACGGCGAGCGTCAGGCCCTCTTTGATATCTCGATTGAGATACCCCGCCACCAAGTCCTCGGTCTTATCGGTCCTTCCGGTTGCGGAAAGTCCACCTTTCTTCGCACACTCAACCGCATGAACGACACAATCGACGGAACTCGCATTGCCGGACGGGTGCTAGTTGACGGCGAGGACATATATCGACCAGAAATTAACGTGGGAGCCCTACGAAAAAAAGTAGGCATGGTCTTTCAAAAGTCCAACCCCTTTCCAAAATCGATCTATGACAATATAGCATTTGGACCCCGCATCCACGGCATTAAAGCTCGCGCTGAGTTAGACCCAATCGTGGAGAGAAGTTTAAAGCAGGCGGACCTCTGGCACGAAGTCAAAGATAGATTAAATTCGAGCGGCTTGGAGCTATCCGGCGGGCAGCAACAACGCCTCTGCATCGCGCGCGCGCTTGCTGTCGACCCTCAGGTCTTGCTGATGGATGAGCCTGCTTCGGCACTCGATCCCCGTTCTACTGCTAAGATTGAAGAGCTGATTAAGCAACTCAAAGCTAATTATACTATCATTATCGTCACGCATAATATGCAGCAGGCCAGCCGAGTTTCTGATATTACTGCCTTCTTTTACGAAGGGCGTCTAATCGAGATCGGCGAGACCTCGGCGCTGTTTACCAAACCGCGCGAGAAGCAGACCGAAGACTATATAACAGGGAGGTTCGGATAGAGATGCGGCTCGATTTAGAGATAGAAAAATTAAAGCGTAAATTGCTCTCGCTTAGTAGCTTAGTAGAGGAGAGTTTTTACAAAGCCATCAAAGCTTACCTCTCGCGAGATCAAGTGACCGCCAACAGCATCACTACAGTAGACGATGAAATTGACGCAACGGAAGTTGAGATCGAAGAGGAGTGCCTTAAGGTGCTGGCGCTTTATCAACCCGTGGCGGTTGATCTCAGATATATAGTCTCGATTTTAAAAATTAATAACGATCTAGAACGGATCGGCGACCTGGCAGTCAACATAGCCCACCGCGTGCGACATGTCTCGGCCCAACCGCTGGCGCAAGAGCCGCTACAACTACTAGAAAACATGGCAGAGAAAGCCATGGGAATGCTGCGAGATTGCTTGCAGGCAGTTGTAAACGGTGACGTAGTCCTAAGTCAGAGCGTTTGCAAAGCCGACGCCGAAGTAGATCAGCTAAATCGCCAAATGCATCAGATCATCATCGCTCTACTCGACCAGCCGCACTCCCAGGTTAGTGACCTAGTCTCGCTACTCAATACAGCCCGCAATGTCGAGCGCATCGCCGATCACGCTACTAATATCGCCGAAGATGTGATTTATCTGAACAAAGGCGAGATCGTGCGCCATCGCAGATCGGTTTAGGGCAACTGTCAGTGATCGGTCCAACACTTTCCCTCTTTAAATTCCTAGGTGTTGCGAAGGATTTTTAAGAGGGAAAGTGTTTTAGGAGGTCGGGCTGCGTGTTCGCGGTGGCAAGCAAGCCGCGGTCGCGCCAGCGCCGCGACGTGTGCATAAAGCCCTACTTCCCGAACGCTCAGCGGCACCGTCCCCCTACTCTAACTTCAAGTAAGCGCCATTATTCACCTGATAAAATTTAGGCGTCCGTTCCACCCCACCAAAATCATCAAACTTAATTTCACCGGACGCGCCCTCAAGCTTCATATCAAGAAGCACCGGTCCCACCACGCGGGCATCAAAGCTCTTAGCCTTTGATATTGCCGCCGCGTAAAGTTTCACAGCATCGTAGCCAGTGTCCGCAGCAATACCTGGCGCCATTGCGTAGCGCATCTGGAATCGGCGCTGAAAATCTGCGCTTACTTCCGGATACATCGCAAAAAAAGTACGTTCTAGCGCACCTTGCGCTTCACGCAAACGCGTATCATCCATCAAGATCGACAGTTGCGCGCCAGCGTACTGCAAGATCTTTAGTTCACGTGCCACACTGGCCATATTATAAGTGTCGGCATAAAAAACGGCATCCGGAGTCGTGCGGCTGATTTTCAGTGCCTCCGTGCGGACGTCTCGTGTGCCGGGATTGACCTGCACCTTAATTGTAATCTCGCCGCCTAGGCGCTTGAACTCTTTCTCGAAGGTATCGCCCTGAACAGTAACCCATGCGTCATTACCGCTAAGTATCGCCACACGTTTATAACCGCGGGCGTGCGCAAAGCGGGCCAGCCCCGTAGTGGCTTTTGAATCATGCGGCCAGATATTGAATATGTTTGGCGCAGTCTCATTAAATTGAGAAACTCCCAACGAGGGAGAGATTATAATAGAATCCATATTTTTGGCTGCGATCGGGGCGAGCGGCAGCCCACCTGCAGTCCATGTGGGGCCCACTACGAAATTAATCGAAGTATTTAGCATAAGTTGGCGATAGGCAGTGACTGAATTGCTACCTCCACTTGCCTCCTTAGAGTCCTGTGCAACAATTTCAATTTGATGGCCAAGCACGCCACCACCAGCGTTAATCTCGTCAGCCGCAAGCTGCATGCCCATCAACGAATTATTCCCCCACTCAGCGCAATCCCCGGTGAGGCACAACAAGGCTCCAATAGTAAGCCTGTTGCTTTCAACCTTCGATGTAAGATGACGGTTAGACATCACAAAAAAGGTTAAAAGAACGCCAAAAGTTAGGGTGGCTGTTACGGCAAACATCTTCATAAACTCTCCAAAAGTCATAAATCTTGCTGGAATCATTATGAAGAAGTGCCGGAGCTAGTCTAAAAGCTGGTCGGCGTTGATTGATGATAACCCCTATTTAGTTAATAATATCAGCTATCTTTACTGCCGCCGCTTTATCGGCAACAATTAGCAAATATGCTGACCCTTTTTCAAAAATTAGGATTTACCGAGAGTGAAATTAAGACCTATCTTGGCCTTGCTGACATAGGAAAGGGCAGCATTTCAATGCTCGCAAAGAGAACCTCACAGCCGCGATCGACCGTGTACTCGGTATTAGAAGTTCTGGCCTCGCGCGGTCTCGTATCTGTTGAGCAGGATCAAGGCCTGACGTTCTATCGTATAAATGACCCGGCAGCTCTTTCGTCAATGGTGCAAGCGGAAAAAGAAGAGCTTGGGAAAAAATTTGAGAGGAAAGAAGTTGCGGCGCGTGAACTTGCAAAATCGATACAGCCATTATTTCGCGGGAAGCATTACAGCGTGCCTCGCATTCAATTCTTTGAGGGCCCTCGCAACGTGGAACGCATGCTTTACGACTACGAACTAGAATGGCAGCAAAGCATCGCTCGTGAAGATTTTACCTGGTGGGGCTATCAAGATGTTGAATTCGTGGGGCAGTACCGAACTTGGCTAGATCACTATTGGGCTCAACTCAAATCAGCCGAAAAAATCTGGCTACTGTCAAATCGCTCTACGATCGAGGAGAAACTTAGAGGTAAGGTAGCTAGGCGCATAATAAAACAACTGCCCCCGGGAGTTGAATTCTCAAGCACGATCTGGGTTCTGGGCGAGTATGTTGTAACGATTATGACCAGGCAAAAACCGCATTATGCCTTTCTGCTTAAAGATGCGGTATTCGCGGCTAATCAAAGAGTTATCTTTCAAATGCTGTGGGGATTTGTGCGCTAGCTGCGACTGTTCCATTAGTAATGCCGCTAACAAAACCAACTGCCGAACTTCGGCTTAAGTTCTTAGCTCAGTCATGGGCATGACCTATGGTGCCAGCCAGCGCGCAGGAACCAGCGGCCAAAGCCTGACTATCCTGAACTACTGCCTGAATGAAAGTGCATACTGGGGTTTAATTGACTGCTTTGTCCGTGTAGCAAGTACGTTGACCAATAGGCCATATTCTGTTAGCATGTAATTAACAGCTAATTTACTGCTAAAAGGTGCTATGATAGATCTTAACGATATTCATTCTCTTACTGAGTTCCAACGCAACACAAAAGCTCATATCGACCGCCTAAAAGAAACTGGCAGGCCCCAAGTGCTGACTGTGAATGGAAAGGCCGAAATTATTGTTCAAGATGCCAACTCTTACCAAAAACTCCTTGAGGATATGGATCGCCTTGAAGCGATCGCCGGTATCAGACAAGGTCTCGAAGAAGTACGGCAGGGAAAAACAAAACCAGCCGCTGTAGTCTTTGAAGCTATGCGCAAGAAGCACAAAATCCCAAAACGCGCATGAAATACAAGGTCGAATTCACCGACCAAGCTCGCGCGGAGGCTGAGTTTGCCTTTAAGTGGCTTGAAAAGTCAGCTCCTGTACGGGAAATACCGCTTGCTCTTTTCGATCGAAGGGCAAAAAGTCTTTCTCCTGCACGTACGTCATGGCGCACAAACAGTAGCTGCTCAAAAACCCCGGGTAAATTACAAAGGCGGCGCAGAGAACGGATATTATGGAGCGCCGACGATTCGTCGGCCGGTGCCACGGGGCGGCACAAATTCTTAGGCCGATAGGCAGTAGCCGGTGCGAGCAGGTGGTGGCTACGCCCTAAACGGTAATGCCACTATAACCACCGGCCGACGAGTCGTCGGCGCTACTTAATATCCCTGCTTCGCCCTGGGTTTTTGAGCAATTACCACAAACATACCTAAAGAAGGATAATTTCTAGATAAAATAAATAGGAAGATCGATGTTTATCCTTTATCCGATTCAAAGGACATTCGTGTTAAACAAACTACCTGAGTTTGTTTAACACAGCAATTTGAGTTCCTAATTTTTGCTGCTTTCTACACCTAATTTAAAGCACCGATAATTATAATGATTCCCTAACTAGCTGATATCACTGTTGGCGCCAAACGGAAAGCGCGGTTACTCACCGGTCAAGATGCGCATAATTCGTCGTTCGCGGCTGGGTGAGCCTATTCAAACCCCCGGATGACTATCCGTGTTCGGCGCAACACTTTCCCTCTTGAAATTCCTGGGTGTTGCGAAGGATTTTTAAGAGGGAAAGTGTCTTATAGGAGGTGGGGCTGCGTGATCTCAGTGGCAAGCATGCCAGGGTCGCGCCCAATGCCACTTAGCCAACCGACTTAAGTATCCGATTTTAACCTCGATTTTTCGAAGCCGTCTCGAATTATTGCGCGGTAGCAAGATGGTGAGAAAGGCTTGCTCCACTGCGAAGAAAATGGGAA
>CAZVWV010000055.1:0-22159 GCA_964631745.1 uncultured Bdellovibrionales bacterium | reverse complement strand
TTGCTGGACCGCCCGCGAGTTACGAGCAAAAGACGCTTAACTTAATGGCCGTGGGAGCCACCCTACTTTTACAGTTCGCTTTCTGGTCCAAGTCGATCTCATTAGGGCCTAATAGTTGCTTTGGGATCGAATAAGTACTGAAAAATAGGGTGGCTCCAGTTGGCAAAACCTGCTCATAACATCTCCTATTGATCTCAAGGTTAGAATACCCTGCTGAATCAAGAGTTTCGCGCCAAAACGATACTTTAGCAACCACTGCTGCGCAAAGGCGCGAAATCCCGCGAATTCAACCGGCTATTTCGCACCGCTAAAATTTACCTCTTGCCCCTTATTACCACCAGGTGGTATAGTAGGATGAGCGCATGGCAATTCGAAGCTTCAAAAATCAGGCGACTGAAGACATTAATTATGGCAAATCTTCCAAGCAGGCTTTGCGATTATTGCCAAGGGAGCTTCACCAAAAGGCCCAGATTAAGCTTGCAAGAATTGGCGCGGCAACATCCTTAAGGGATTTACAAGAATTGAGGGGAAATAGGCTAGAAATGTTAAAGGGCAATAGAAAGGGACAGCTCAGTCTTCGCATCAACGACCAGTATCGGATATGTTTCGTTTGGGAAGAGCAACATGCGTACGAAGTGGAAATCGTGGATTACCACTAAAATAATTGAATATTAGATATGAAGAAAAACACAGAACACATAACGCCGGTACATCCAGGGAAAGTGCTACAAGATGAGCTTGATGAGCTAGAAATTAGCCAGGCCGCCTTGGCCGAGCATATCGGCGTTTTAGCTAAGACGATCAATGAGATCTGTAGGGGAAAAAGAGGGATTAGTGCGGAGATGGCAATGAAACTTTCACAAGCCCTTGGTGCTAGCCCTCAGTTTTGGCTCAATCTTCAGAATAACTGGGAACTTGGTTTAGTCAGAGGGGCTAACCTTAAGCGGATTGATCACATCGCGGCTTGAGAGCGACCCTATGTGTTGCCGAGTCTCCCGCGCTGGGACCAACTAGTCCATCCGAACTACTACGGGTCGCGCTTCCCATCAAGGCCGTTGTTCTCCAGCGATTCGAAAAAACACAAGCCCCGCCAAAAAACCAGCACAACCGGTAAAAGCCGCAATTCCGATGTACGGAAGGATGGCACCGCCCCCATCGGTCCAAGCCAGCAAGGGAAAAGCGGCGGAAATGCACGACCCTCCTATGGCACACGTAATATAATTTAATTTTCTGAAATATTTTAGAAGTAAATATCCGGGGCCCCCTAATACAACCGCGATCGCGAAGCACCATCCGAATGAAAGGACAAAATAGCTAATGAAACTGGTAATACCACGCTCGCCAAGCAAATCTGTAGAGTGCCCACCGCCCCAATACGAGTCACAGATAAATACGCCCGAGGTTGCAAGCAGTGCAGGAACTGCGGGAGCAATAAGGAAGCCAAGAATGACGAAAAAGTTATGACGCATTGTTGGCCTTTAGATGGATTGTGCCAACCGGAGCACCCTACTTTTACAGTGCGCTTCTTGGTCCAAGTTGATCTCAATAGTGCCTAATAGTTATTTTGGAATCGAACCGCGTGGGACTTGGCTAACTTGGACCAATTTCACAAGCTTGCATACCGGGCAGCAGTGTCTATGGGGCGTAGTGGCAGTTTTGGTGGAGGGGCTTTAAGTTGGTTCTGTAGCGCCTCTCGTATAAGGCCCAGAGCGGGATGAGGTAAACCCCCTTCCCCATTCTAGAATCCTCTGTGGATACGCAATGTAGGTAGCTCCGAACTTCCCCTTTCCTGCTGCCTGTCGGCCAAACGATTTTTGCCGCATCGTGGCACCGGCCGACGGGGTCGTCGGCGCTACTTAATATTCTTGCTGCTAATACTCTTCGTACTAATACTCCAACTCTTAATGCGGCGCTTATACCGGCGCTGGGTGCGTGGCGCGGGGCCCTTGCCTCGCTGCTGCGCTACTTCACCATTCTTACAAACGGCTCGCCTTGCAGATAGCGCTCCCGTTTTAGCTGGCTGACTAGTCGTGTGGCTTGATCTCTGTTCTCTTCGGGGCCGACTAGTACTCTGAAATAATCCTCGCCACGTACGCTGGCGGTTTCGATGGAGACTTTGAATCCGGAACCTTTTAGCTTGGATGAAAGCTCGTCGGCGTCACTGCGTCGCTTTGGAGCGGCTACTTGCGCGAACCAGCCACTTAAGATCTTGGGGGAGTTGCTGGGCTTGGCGGCGCTTGCACTTAAAGCTGCGCTTGTAGTTGTTTTTTCCACGGCAGGATGCACATCCTCTACAGATTTAATAATCTTCTTTCCATCTTGCTCTTTCCCTAATGAAGCCTGCGACGCTTTATTCTTATTATGGGCCTCCTCTAGACTTGTTATGGCCTTGCTTGACTCAACTAGTTCCTTAGCTTGATCTGGATCGACCTGTACGATCTTTCCGGCCTGCTGATCGGTATGGGCTGCGGCAAGTTTGCCAAGAGTCTCCCCTGCTGCGGCACCGGATTTAGACTTGGCTCCGATGGCGAGCGCCATAGTGTCGTTATGATCGTTATTTTTCCCTGCGCCTTTTCCGGCACTATCAGCTTGAGGCGCTGCTAACAACGAATCAATAGCATTGTTAACCGAATTATTGTCCCCCGCGCTGTCGCTGGCACTATCATTATGCGCGCCCATCTCCTCGCCATTTGCGCGCTCTAGCCCCTTTCCGACCAGATCTTCCTGATCGCTACCAACCAAGGGAGATTCCTCCAAAGTCTTGACGCTACCTAACTCAGGGATGTCCGCATCTTTGGTAGCTCCGGATTTTTCGCTGTGCGCTGTGATTGGAATTTTGGCCAGCCCGGCACCGGAACGCTCTTTCAGCTGAGCGTAGAGCTCTCCTGAGTCAGATTCGAGCCCTGGTTTGGACACATGTATGGGAACACGCGCGATAGTGGCCTCATTGCTGGCCATGGCGTTTTCATATCCTGTGCGTTGTCCTGAGTAATACCCAAATAGAAAGGAACAGGCGATCGAGCCGAGTATTAGACCGATCAAAAATACGCTCTGAACTATTCCAAAACGCATCTCCCAGCTTTTTAGTGTTTTATTATTCATAGTCGCTAAAGGTTTTACTGTTGGATAAGTTCTCTGACCCGGAACCATCGTTATTCCTGTTCACATAAATTCTGAGCACATGGTATCTGATAGCACCGCGTAAGCACCAGCCAATAATTGTGACTCAAAATCATTAATACAACCTCGCTCTAATCTCTGCCGAAATTGCGGGGAATTCATGACTTGATTCACGCTGTCTAAGAGCTGGTAAAGGCAAGCGATGAGATCTGAGATCTCGGCTTTCAAAGCCGCCCTTATGTTAAAGTCATGCAGCTGGATAGATCGTACCCAGATACGACGCCATTCCGGCGTCAGGGCCATATTCCTAATTGAAAAAAGCTCCGAAACCGGCACCCTCTCAAAATTCTTTAAACGCCCCAGACTTACAGCTAAGTACCAGAAAAGATTAGCTTTTTCTTTGAGCGTCGGAACGGCTAGATCCAGCTCGGCGGCCCTGTGCTGACCCGCGAAATATAAGACGCTAGCATCAAAATGCGGTGGTGCAAGCGCAGCCTGAACCTTTGGAACGCTGTAATCCTCAAATCCAAGTAACCAATCACGCTGAACACCTCTGAGGATAACATTTTGGGGCTGATGTTCACAGAGCTTTGCGAATTCGCCTGAAGGTAAGCCGGGGGGATATAGCCAATAACAACTTCGCGCTTCCCCCGTCTGACATTTTATAAAATTTTCAAAGGCCGAGATAAAAGAGTGCTGGGCATCGGAGGCCTTTGCTTCCAAGGCAAGATCTAACGCCAACTTCCGGCCCTGGTCGGAAAACGGGTTTTCAATTTTGACTTCCTGCAGATAAAGAGTGGGCTGCGCCCCAAGTTTAGAAAGTAATCTTGCTTGCAGCAACGCCGCGCAAGTCAGGCGTAGGTACGGTATCCCGAGCAAGATTTTAGAACAGGGCTGCACGCCCAAACTATATGAAAGAGACTCCGCTTCATATTTATCCTGGTAAACAAGATGATCCAGCACAGGGCCGACGAGGCGGATATTTAGATACCCTCGATCCTGAATAAACATGCCGCCTAGCATCTCCGGCAACGATTCAATCAGCTTGGTCGCGAGCGCCTCCGGTCTCTCTGACACTAGGCGCCCTAGCTGAAGCGGAAATTCACTGCCATAGTCCCCAAGTTCATGTCTTATTAATGGCACAAGCTCAAATGGCAGCGCCTGAATCTCGTCAACGAAGGTAGGCCAAAGTTTTAAGGCCTGTTCCATAATTAATTTTTTCAGAGGCTCGTAAGAAAGCATAGGTCAACCGTGACAGGTTAAAGGTGTCGCGAAGAGATCTTGCGGCGCAATTCTTTTATCAGATCGTCTGTATCTCTGATTGCGTACATCAGAACCAGCGCTAGGTCAGAGAGATCGTCGCTACTTTGGTGGGCCGAAGCGCGCGCCACTTCGACTTCGCTCGAAATCCGCGAGATCTTCTTCTTAGATAGACCGAAATTTTTCATGCGCTCCCTGCCGCGCTCCGGATTAAATGTGGCGAAGCACACCCCTAACAGCGCCTCATAGCGCAAGTCATCGTCTTTGAGCCGCAGGGCGCATAACCGTTCCGCGCCGCGCGTAAAGTTATCCTGATTCTCCAAATTAAAGATCTCAAACTTTTGGAATACGCCCATGCTGCCCAAAATTTGCAGCGATTTAAAGCCGTCATCTTCCTCGATTATTTTTCTCAGCTCGTTTAGTTTTCGATAAGCCGAGACTGTATCTAAAGCTCCGAGACGAATTGCCTCTTGCATTAATTTTTGCGTGTCGTCTTCCAACGATCCCGGTAAACGCGCCACATATCGCGCCGCTCTAAAAATGCGGGTAGGATCGTCTATAAAACTTTGAGGATGAAGGACCCTTACTTTGCCCAAGCGTAGGTCGTTTAGGCCGGAAAACAGATCAATCAAAGGAGCCTCTAGCTGCGATGGTTTTGGATCGTGCGATTTTGCCCATTCAATAATTACATTTAACGGCAAGGCCATGGCGTTTACGCTGAAGTCTCGGCGTTTTAAGTCCTCCATGATCGACATGGCTTGTGTGACTCTGGGGAGCGCTCCCGGATAGTCATAAGTTTCTATTCTAACACTGGCGAGATCAACTTCGATTTCAGGCCTAAAGTCGTGCAAGTCGGAAAGTTTGGCGGTCAAAAAGTCCGTATATTCGGTAACCTTTGCCCCAAGTTTTCTACCAAGAACCTTTGCAAATGGAATCGCTGACCCGTCCACGATGATATCGATATCTTTGTCGTGCAGGCTGTGGCCCAAAAAGATATCGCGCACGATTCCACCAACCAGATATAGACTCAGGCCTTGGGAGGCAGCTTCGACACTGACAGCGTTAAGCAATTTGATCTGTTCTTCCGTTAACATTCTAAATTCACAATTACGATAGGTTTCAGCGTTTACCTTTTGGAGTTATAAAATTCTTAATCCCCAAAAACAGCGCTTTAGATAATTCGCTCCTAAATCTCTTATCGGCCAGATTGCTTCCATCAATACGGTTATCTACAAAGCCCATCTCTACTAGTATACATGGCATGTGCGCGCCCACCAGCACGTAAAACGGTCCCTTCTTAACTCCAAAGCTCTTTCCGACATTCCAGTCGATTCTAAGATCTTTCATGATCGAATCTTGCACGTTTTTGGCGAGGCGCATGGAGTCCTCCAGTTTGGCGCTCTGAATTAAGTCGCTCAGCATATACTTTAGATCCCCTTCCGGCCCCTCCAAGTGCACCACCTTATTTTCCATCTCCGCCAGACGCTCACTGGCCTTATCCCCGCTGTTATCTAAATAGTAAGTTTCGACCCCAGAAAGCTTTCCACCGGGGCTAGCGTTGGCGTGTAAACTGATAAATATATCCGCGTCAAAATCGTTCGCCAGCGCGGTTCTATCCGCCAAAGGAACAAACACGTCTTTGCGGCGAGTCATTCTAACTACTGCGTTTAATTTCTCTTGCAAAAGCTTTTCAAGCTCCAGCGCCACATTCAAGACCACATCTTTCTCAAGCAATCCTCCGTACCCTGCCGCGCCAAAATCTTCGCCACCGTGGCCGGGATCTATTACAACTAAGATTTTTCCAGAAGCATCGCCCTTACTAGCCGGGGTGGGCGGTTCGGAGCTTTCGGTTACACCACTTTCCAGCTGCAAAAGCCGCAAGCGCGCGGCTTCAAACATATCGCTATTCTGGTAAGCCTTCATGACCTCTTCATAACTTTTGCGAGCCAGCCGCCGACTTTGCTGTTCCTCAAGCTGTAAATCCCCTAGCCTAACTAGCGCGTCGTCTGCCAGCCGATCTCCGGGATAATCCCGCGGGATACTGGCTAACAGCTCGATGGCGCGATCAAGGCGATCTTGACCGCCCAGATTCTTAAATATGGTCTCCAATAGTATTGCGGCATTAAGAATTCCGGATGGGGCTTCTGTCGACTTTGGATGCAGCCTCACGTAGTCAAGAAATTTTTGGACCAGTCCTTCCCAATCCTTTAACTTCGATACAGAAGGATCGGTATTCCTAAGTTTTAGATAATTCTGCTTAAGTTTTGTGAATTCTCCTAAACTTTGCGCGGGGACTTCAGCTCTTAGCCGAGTGAACAGCAGAAGAGGCAGCAGAAGGGTTATGACCGCTCTCTTTAATATCGATCTGCTTTTTAAGCTCATATAAATAGTTAAGCGCCTGAATAGGGGAAAGCTCGTTGATATTAACTTCTCTGAGAGAGGATTCCAAGCTCTTTAAGCTCTTATAATCGCTAGGCTCGCAAGTTACTGGTTCCATAACAGCCGTGCTAAATATACTGAGCTGTCGTGAGGCGCCCGAAGTGTTTCCGACGTGTTTCATCCCGTTTAGTAACTGTTTCGCCCTAACAAGCAGGCCAGGCGGAAGCCCGGCCAGCTTCGCTACTTCCAATCCGTAAGATTTATTGGCAGGCCCGGCTTTAATCTGGTGAGTAAAAGTCACCTCACCCGCTCGCTCAATAGCGCCCACGGAGAGATTTTGAATATCGCCGCACTGGTTTTCACATTGGCCATCACTGTGCCTATCCCTCTGCCCATCACTCCCCCTATCACTCTGGCCCTCTAACTCAGTTAGCTCATGAAAATGTGTAGCAAAAAGGGATCTACTGTGCGTTTTAGAAACGAGCCATTCAAGAATCGCTTGGGCTATCGCCAGTCCATCGGCCGTGGCCGTCCCGCGTCCGACCTCATCAACCAACACTAACGATCTCTCGGTTGCATGCGCCACAATATTGGAAACTTCACGCATCTCCACCATAAAAGTGCTCTCGCCTTCTGAGAGGTCGTCCGATGCGCCCATTCGAGAAAAGATCTGATCCACTATGCCAATCTCAGCGCTCTTAGCAGGAACGAAAGAACCCATCTGCGCCATGATTACTATTAGTCCGGTTTGGCGCAAATAAGTTGATTTTCCGCCCATATTCGGCCCGCTCACGATGGCGAAGTGCTTCGCAGTCAGATCTAACGAATTCGGTATAAACTCTGCCCCTTTCACCACCGATACAACCGGGTGCTTGCCCTCATTTATGACTAATGCGCAGCTTTCCAAGATGCTCGGGCACACGAGGCCATCACGCTCGGCCACATGCGCCAGCGATAGCACGGCATCTAATTTTGCAAGCGCCTGCGCGGCGTCACGCAGAGTTGGAGCATGAAGTTTGTATGCATCTCTGAAGTCCGCGAAGAGCTGGCGTTCAAGCTCGATCTGGCGCGACTCTGCGTTTAACAGCTCCGCCTCTCGGTTCCGCAGCTCGTCGGTGGTGAAGCGTTCGCAGTTAGCGGTGCTCTGTCGTCTGATAAAGTAGCTTGGGATTTTGGATAAGTTTGACTGAGTTACTTCGAAGAAATATCCCAGCACTCCGTTATATTTGATCTTTAAAGAATTAATCCCGCTTTTGATGCGCTCGCTGCTCTCAAGTTGATTTAAAAATCCACGGCCATCACGCTTAATCACCCTTAGCCGATCAAGCTCAGCATTAATGCCCTCTGCAATAATACCGCCCTCTGTAAGGGTAAATGGCGGTGATTGTGCAAGAATATTCAGATTTTCGCGCGCCGCTTTTATGGTGGTCAGAGATGCAATCAAAGCACTCAGCCGCTCGCCAATTTGAGCGTTCACCTCGCCTGATAGCTGCTGGGCTATCAATTGAGCGCTATCCAATGATTCCCTCAGCGCGGCTAGTTCCCTGGGCGAAACAACTCCTAGCTCTAGTCGCGTGACTACCCGCTCGATATCACAAACTGATTTAAGTGCTTCAGCCAAGCGCCCGCGTAAATTTACCGCCTCGAGAAAGATCTTCACCAAGTCCTGGCGAGCTTCAATTTCGCTCTTATTCACTAAAGGATTCAGGAGCCATGATCTAAGCAAACGCGCTCCGCCAACCGATCTAGTGCAATCTAGATATGAGAATAACGTGCCGCGCGCGGAGCCGTCGCGACTATTCTCTGTAAGCTCCAAGGTTCTTCTGGTGACGGCGTCGATACCGAGACTTTGTTGACGTGCCTGTGGTGAGATCTTACGAATGCCAAGCGTGCGACCAACGGTGACTTCGTCCACATAATTGATAAGCAAACGCGCGGTCTTTCGCAGCAAAGGGCTTAGTGCCAAGAAACCCTCGATTTCAGAGGATTTTCTGGCGCCGGTATCGGTTTGTAAATAACTCTCGCCCCTGAATTTGATAGTTTGGTTTCCAAGCGCGCGCTCAAGTTCACGCACTAAGGCCAGGCGCCGGTCGATCGTGCTTCCGTTTATGCTCTTTGGAAGTATAACTTCTGCGGGAGAGATCTTGGCAAGTTCGGCGGTCAGCGACACCTGATTCAGCCCCTCTCTGGTCCAAACCTCGCCGTTATTGACATCGCAGTAAGCAACGCCAACTTCACTCTGGGAGCTGCCTTGCGGATCAAATACGACCGTTGCCAGCAGTCGTTGCCGCGCATCGCCTTCGGCGCAAAGCACTTGCACCCCCGGCGTCACAATGCGTTCTAACTTTCTTTCAACTGCGGCGCGGCCCTTAATCGGTTTCGAACTCTGGCTAACGATGGCCACGGAAAAACCGAGCGCTATCAGCCGAGTCACATACGTTTCAACCGAAGCTATGGGCACCCCGGCCATTGGAACTGGATCCGGGGAGTTCTTGTCACGGCTAGTTAAGGTTAGGTTTAAGCTACGGGATACGGTGACGGCATCGTCAAAAAACAGCTCGTAAAAATCCCCAACTTGGAAGAGCAAAAGGGCGTCCGGGTACTTAGCTTTGTATTCTAAGTACTGAGTAAGCATAGGAGATATGTTTTCGGCAACGGCTAAATTCATATTTAAGAACGACTATTCGGCACCGCCTGCGAATCTAGCAAGGCCGGGATATAATTACAAACCGATTCGGCCTTATTAGCGTCAGAATTAAAGGAGCATGTAAGATGCCCAAGCGACTTGTACTAATTGACGATGAAAGTGGAGTGCTACTGGCCTTAAAGCTATGTTTGCAATCGGTCGGTCATGTCGTAACAGACTTTAATTCGCCGGTTCAGGCGCTTGAGCATTTGAAATCGAATCGCGACTACGATCTGGTTGTTAGCGATATTAGAATGCCAGGTTTGAGCGGTATCGACGTCTTACAGGAGCTGCGGAAATTTAATCCCAAAATCCCCATAATTTTGATGTCCGGTCATGCAATTGGCGAAGAGGTTCAAGAAGCGCTGGATTTAGGGGCATCGGCCTTTCTGTCGAAGCCTTTTACCCCTGCCGAGTTTGAACGCACGCTTGTAGCTGTCTGTTATCCCATTGGTGGTAATGCGTAAGAGGTAATCACCACAAAGTCACTAAGACCCAAAGTGGCACGAGGGCTTTCTCGCCAAACTAACGCTCCCTTCCAACGCTCCGGAACGCCGACTTGGAGGTCGGCGCTCCCGGAACGTATCGACTGAGCTATCTCAGTTCTCGCCCTTGTTGGAACGAATCTTCTCTTGGAAAAGCTCACCAAGCTTAAAGGTAGAAGCGCGATCATCGCCCAAGAACGGCTCGATGCTCTCCTTCTCCTGTCTACGCTTAATGACTTTCACGCTTAAGCTGATGCGACGCTCCTGCAGATCTACGGCAGTGACCTCGGCTTCAACTGGCGACCCAACCGGATAGATATCTCCAGGATTTTGGCCCTTGTCGATACCGAGTTGAGTGTTATGAATTAACCCCTCAATGCCGTCTTCAATCTCAACGAAGAGACCGAAATCAGCAACCGATCGCACAGTGCCCTTGACCTTAACGCCAACAGGGTAGCGCTGCGCAATTTTATCCCAGGGATCTTCACTAAGCTGTTTAACGCCTAAGCTCAAGCGTTCGTTGTCAACGTCGACATCCAAGACCATGGCTTCGACATCGTCCCCCTTCTTGAACATGTCATGGATCTCTTTCGGATCCTTGATCTTCTTTGTCCAAGAAAAGTCGGATACGTGCACAAGTCCGTCGATACCGTCTTCAATACCAACAAAGATACCGAAATCCGTAATCGAGCGAATCTTGCCTGTGACTTTTGAGCCCTTGGGATGTTTTGAAAGCAAAATTTCCCATGGGTTCGGTAAAAGCTGCTTCATGCCCAACGTCAAGCGTTGTTGCTCGTTGTCGAGGCCAAGAATTACTGCTTCCACTGTATCGCCCACAGCCACAACTTTGCCAGGACTCTTCAGCTTCTTATTCCAAGTCATCTCAGAGACGTGAACAAGGCCTTCAACGCCCTCTTCCAACTCTACAAACGCCCCGAAGTCAGTAACTGAAACGACCTTGCCGGAGATCTTTCCGCCGACAGGGTAGCGTTCGTGCACCTTGAGCCAAGGATCTTCCTTCAGTTGCTTCATGCCAAGGCTGACGCGTTCTTTCTCTTCGTCATACTTTAGCACCACAACCGGCACGGTCTGCCCGACTGATAATCTCTCTGATGGGTGATTAACTCGCCCCCAAGAGATATCTGTAATGTGCAGAAGTCCGTCTAAACCGCCTAGATCGATAAATGCGCCGTAATCGGTAAGGTTCTTAACGACACCTTCCATGACCACGCCTTCCGCCAAGACTTTAAGGGTTTCAGAGCGAAGACTGTCACGCTCCGAGAGCAGCACAGCACGTCTAGAGAGCACTATATTACCTTTGTCTCGGGTAATCTTTAGTACTTTATAGTCATAGACTTGATCGATAAATTTATCGAGGTTGCGATGTGGACGAATGTCGACCTGCGACCCAGGCAAGAACGCGGGGATGCCGATATCGACCTGAAGTCCTCCTTTAACTTTGGAAACCACCTTACCAGCTAAGGTAGTGCCATTCTTAAAGGTACTCTCGACCATGTCCCAAACACGCTTCTGTTCAGCTTTCTCTTTTGAGAGAACTAGCTGACCTTCTTCGTTTTCAAGAATCATGATGTACACATCGACTTTGTCACCAATTTTGACAGCTATCTGCCCGTCAGAATTTTGGAACTGCGATGTGGGTACGATACCGTCTGATTTAAAGCCGATATCGACAGTGACAACTTCTCTGTTAAAAGCTACGACTGTTCCAGCAACAACTTTCCCTGGCTTGTACGCCTCGAGGTTGTTTACTAAAAGTTTTTCGAACTCACCGGCAAACGAATGGCCAGTGGATCCTTCAGAACCAGAATCAAAGTTTTCCATATTGTTGATTAAATCTCCTTTAGTGAGTGTGGCCTAGATTATCCTGGGAGCCTGCCCAGCGTTTTGAGGCAGTGAGCATACATTTGTTCTATTACATTCGTCAATGTTTGTACGGAGTTATCGATAAGGATTGCATCAGGGGCGGCTACCGTGGGTGCCACTGCCCTATTTTGATCGCGCGTATCACGTGCTAAGACCTCGGTTTCTAAGGTTTTTTTCAGATCGGCGGCCGCTGCTACGGCTTGCGGAACCTGCATCTGCGCAAGTCTTCGCTGGCTCCTAACTTCTGCTGAAGCGCTAATAAAAAACTTAACCGGAGCTTCCGGAAACACAACTGTTCCGATATCCCTGCCCTCGACCACAAGATTCTCGCCCGGAAAGGCGCTGCGTTGTAACTCAAGTAATTTTTCGCGCACCTCCGGACGGGCCGAGGCGCGTGAGGCTGCATCCGAAACCTGAGGCGTAAAGACTTCCGCGCCGAGTTCGGAGCCATCCAAAAGCACTTTGGTTTCAGAGCCGACGGCCGCCAAGGAGATCTTATGTGACTGTAACGCTTTCATGACAAGTTGGGTGTCGTCCGGGCTTACTGAATTACGCACGAGTAAGAGTCCCAAGGCGCGGTAAATTAATCCGGTGCTAAAAAGACGGGCACCAAGCTTTGTGGCCAAGGCCTTTCCAAGCGAGGATTTACCTGATGCCGAGAGTCCATCGATTGTTACTATGAAGCGTTTCATGATCTCTCCGAAAATGTCTTTGGCGCAAACTTTAGACAGAGTCCCCAGAGAATACAAATCGCATAAAATGGAAATTTTAGAGTTAGGAACCAAGCCGGGCTTAGTTTCTCGGGAGCTAGGCTTTGCAGTACGGTTCTTACTACATAGACTTCCGGAATTGAAAGCAGCAAAAGCGCCGTAACAAACAGCACCCAAGCACCCTTGCTTGCATTATTCCGGAGCGGATGAATCAGGTAAGCAATCGGAATCAAAAGCGCACAGAATGCGTGGGGCCAGGTAATAGGAGAAGCCAATAACATTAGGGGCACGAGCGTCGCAAAGAGTGCCAGCGAGGAAGAGTTAGTATCGGCTGAGGAGAGATTCTCCTTTGCGGAGAATCTGATCAAGGTAATTACAATCAGTACCGCCGCCGTAAGATAGGAAAGGTAGTTAGCTAGGAGTGGCGCGTTGAAAACATTCTTAATAAACTCGTTGGGCGTGAGCAACGGAACGAGCAGCCCCGAGATTGCGGAATTCAACGGAAAGGCAGACCACTCGGCCACATCGCGCGGCACCAGCACTGCATAGTAATGCCAGAAATCAGCGCTGCCGACGACTAGATAAGCTAAGAGATTCAGACCACAAAAAGTCAGCGCCATGACCGAGATTGCGCGGCTATCTCGCTTCGCGAGAAAGAGTAAGCCAATTAGCGCTGGATATAATTTTATTGCGGCGGCTGCTCCAAGCGCCGCGGCGGACAGCCCGTTCTTGCCTGGTTTTAGCCGAGAAAGACTAAAGGCTACAAGCGCCGTAACCAGGATGGAGATATTGGCTTGGCCCACACAATAAATCGCAGGCCACCACAGCAGAGCGAAATACGGTACGTGGCGCCGTACAGATGATGGCACTGTGATTGTATTCAAGATTAAAAATATAGAGCTAAAGTAGAGCAGGATTATAATAAGACACCAAATAAGATGCGCGGCGCGGTAATTGGCGATTCCAAACGGGGCAAAAATAAGGGAATTAAGCGGAGGATGGAAATTTTCGATGCGCTGATTTTCTTGTGGAAAGAGTTGCACGGCCTGGCTTGAAATATTCTCGCCGTAAATACTCTGGGAATTAATCAAGGCCTTGCCTGCTAAGTAATCCTGAGTGAACTCCGTAGATGTAGTCGAGTGTGCCCGAATAACAGCTGCGCTTATTGCTAGCCCTAGGGCTAGCAATAAGAGATGCACTAAGGTTTCAAAATTCGATCTCATGCTAATCTTGAACCGTTTTTCAGGGCGCGCTCCGGCACACAAAGTACTACTGCGCCGCCCTCCGACACAAAGCCCGTTACTAAGAATTCCGAGATAAAATTCGCCACCTGCTTGGGTGGGAAGTTTACGACCCCCACAATCTGTTTCCCGATTAACTCTTCTTTCGAATACAGCGCTGTAACTTGCGCGCTAGATTTCTTTTCGCCGAGCTCTCCAAAATCAGCCCAGATCTTAAAAGCGGGTTTACGAGCCTCTGGGAAATCTTCCACGCGCGTGATAGTGCCGACCCGAAGTTCAACGCGCTCAAAATCTGCCCGGGTGATTGCTGCCATATACGAGCAAGTATATGGCAGCTTTGGTTAGTTGGGTATATGAGAGGTTGGGGCTTATCGTTCATATTATCCCATTAAAGCAACCCTTATTGGTGGATCTGCTGTCAACAAATCTAGTAAAAGCCGACAGACTATGGTAAATGGGAAGTGATTCGAAGCAGAGAACGTAACACAATGAGTAAGAGATTAACTTGGGAACAGATTAGAGAGCAGTACGATGGCGAATGGGTGGAGCTCGTGGATTACGAATGGGACGAGACTGAACCCGACCCGACAGCAGGAGTTGTGCGCGTGCATTCAAAGAAACGCAAAGAGTTTGAAGATCTAGTACGCAATTCTCCTCCGGAGGATTCAGCCTTGGTCTTTGTGGGTAAGATAATTATTCCTGAGGGGATGACAATCAGTTCAAATCTGAATCAGTTCATGAAGTAGAAGTATTTGTGAGTCGTATTTATAAATTTCATAGCTCGGAAGTTTTGCCAGTTGTTTGTTACAGTTCGCCTCATCGGTAAGAAGAAATCAAAGCTTATTCGGTTAATATTTGATACTGGCGCTGCGACAACGCAGATTCATACCCCGGTCATTGATTTTCTTGGTTACAGTGCCGCCGATGGCATTCAAAGAATTTCTGCATTTGGCCCGGCCGGACCAATTCAGGAAGGTTATTGCTTAAGGGTTGAAAAATTGAAGATATTTGGAAAGGACTTCATCCAGCCAATGATTTCAGTTTACGACTTTGACAACATTGCAGACTCAGGCTTGCACGGACTGCTTGGTTTTGATCTCATTCGGCAAATGGACCTAGAACTGAAGGGAAGCAAAGGCGAACTGATTGTATTTTGAATGAGCCTGCCAGCTTCATCACAACGTGCGCACGCCGCCGCCTAGGAACACCTCGACCGTCTTATAATCAGTGTCTTGGTCGCGCACTGTCACATCGAGTGTGCCATCTGGCAAGCCACGTGCGTTAAAACATAGGGTCCAATCAGTGTCAGTAATATACGCTCCAGTTGGTAAATTTAAGGTAAGCCGTTCGTCATCTTCGAACTCTGTGGCGCTGCAAGTTGTCGAGACCTGCACTTTGAACTGGGTGGATGAAATCGGTACAATGGTGTAGGCCGAAGTAGTCGAGATGGCTTTGCCGCGGGCCTGTTTTATAAACGATACGATCTCTGCCGATCCGTTCTTTAGGGGCTCAGTTAGCTCTTTCACATTCAGCATGGCTGCGCTTGAGCACACCATGGCTAACCCCATCGTTACTACCATTTCGATAAATGTGAAGGCTCGTTCACTTTGTAAGTATCTCGTTCTCATGGCTCCCTCGCAAAATATTTAGAAGCCGGTCCCTAAGGCAGTCGCTACAGTCACTACCGTCACTTAGTGCAAAGCGTGTGCCGGTTAGCTCCTAAGTGTAACTACTTGAGAGTCTGGATGAAATTCGTAGGCGGGCTAAGAATAACTCGTAGGAGAGCTCATCAACGTTACACTAAGCAAGAAATGAATGCAGAGCAGCTCTCTTTCTAAGGCGGGTTCCCGGAGCAATTTACGAATCCCCTTGACTTCCAACCATATCAACATTATTGGTCAACATTATTGGCCCATATTATCTCCCCAAGTTATTTTTTGAGGATTGAAACATCTTGCGCACACTCAAGGAACTTTTTGAAAGGAATAGAGCTTGGTCGGCTAGCGTTAAAACCCAGGACCCGGACTTTTTTCTAAAACTCTCAAAGCAACAAACTCCACAATATTTGTGGATTGGATGTTCCGATAGCCGCGTTTCTGCCAACCAGATCGTGGGGCTGATGCCGGGAGAGATCTTCGTGCATCGTAATGTTGGAAACTTGGTAGTGCATACTGACTTTAACTGCTTGTCGGTAATCGAGTTCGCCGTTTCGGTGCTTAAGGTTAAACATATAATTCTCTGCGGTCATTACGGCTGCGGCGGTGTCAAAGCAGCGCTTGGCAATACCCAGTTCGGGCTAATCGACAACTGGCTAAGACATATCAAAGATGTTTTTAGCAAACATACGGATCTCCTGATGGAAATCGCAGACGATACGCGGCGGCTGAATCGCCTTTGCGAGCTAAACGTTATTGAACAGGTACACAACATCTGTCATACCACCGTAGTTCAGGAAGCTTGGAGGTCCGGGCAAGCGCTTTCCGTTCACGGCTGGATTTACGGTCTGGAAGATGGCCTGCTAAAGGATTTAGGAGTGTGCGTCACCGAGCTGGAAGAGGTCGATCTGATTTATCGCATGGCCACGAATGATAAAGGAGATTAGGCGGCAGTTCCTGTTCCCAGCTGGGATGAATTCCTGTCGATCCCTACTCTGTAGTCCATCGAAGGCACCAACTTTATAGGAGCGGGTTGCATCGATATGTTAACAGGGCAGCTAATAGTGAGCCCCTTCGAGCGGCCCTACTTTTGGACTGCCCCGCCATCCAAAAATCCCAATGGGTTAGCATTCTGCCTGGCGTTAATTGTTATACAGCTTCTTTGAACTTTTCTTCAAATTCCTGGAGCGACATCACCGTTGCCACTCCTCCATCGAGATAATCTAAGGTCACTTCATGATGGCGTCGATCTTTTGAATCCACACCATCGCTAATGATAATGACCTCATAATCTCTTTGATATCCGTCAATCGCAGCCATTCTAACACAAGCGTGCGTGTTTACTCCTACAAGAACTAAAGTATCTGTTTGAAGTTCAGAGAGTAGGTCTTCAATATCCGTCCCGTAAAACATGCTGTAGCGTTTTTTAATGAGTTCATGATCACACTCTGCTCGAACAAGCTCTTCTAGAATTTGAGGACCGGAAGTCCCTTTGATGAACATCTTAATGTTTTCTCGACGTTGATCGAGGAAGGCATCACTAAGATCAGGTTCGAATTCCTGTCGGACCCAAACTACCGGTATTTTATGTGCACGAGCAAATTCCGTAAGCTCGTTAATCGACTTACATAATACTTCTCTTTTAATTGCAAGCTCCGCATGCCCAAAGCAATCATTGAGCATATCAATTACAAATATTGCTGGATTATGCACGAATCACTCCAAAACAATTTTTTAGCCAGATAATTTTAGAAGAATAAACTGCAATTTTCCGTAAGGCAATCTGTCAGTTTTATTCGATCATTACGCCACTATCCTTTATTTTGCGTAATAACGCTTGACGATAATAACGAAGATCGTTATTATCGAGTTAGATGATAAAGAGCTTTAGGTGTAGAGAAACTGAACAGATCTTCAAACGTGCTGGCTCTAAAAGATTCGCAAACATTCAGAAAGTTGCGTTGAGGAAGCTCTTGTTACTAGAAGGCGCCGGAAGACTAGAGGATTTAAAAATACCACCAGCCAATAGACTAGAGAAGTTACATGGCAATAGAGACGGTCAGCATAGCATCAGAATAAATGACCAATGGAGAATTTGCTTCAAGTGGATGGATGGAAGTGCATATGAAGTGGAAATTGTTGATTATCACTAATTAGGAGATAAAAATGGCAAGGAAACTTAAACCCATACATCCTGGTGAAATCCTTCTAGAGGAGTTCTTGAAGCCAATGGCTATCTCTCAGTACAAGCTTGCAAAGGACATTTCTGTGCCAGCGCGCCGCATTAATGAAATTGTTCAAGCAAAAAGGGGAATAACCGCCGACACAGGATTGCGTCTAGCAATGTATTTCGGCTTGTCAGAGCGCTTTTGGATAAACCTCCAAGCTTGGTACGACCTTGAGACTGAGAAGGATAGGTTAGGGACTCGCCTCAAAAAGGAAGTAACTACTTTAGCGGCATAAGGTTCTGCTATATCTAAGCAAGAACAACTAGGGCGGTTTCGCTATTCCAAGCATTTCGTTATACTCCATCTCTTTCAGCTAACGTTCCAGCATGTCTTCAACTCCACCACCACTTCTTAGCGCGCAAAACCTCTCTAAGTCGTTCGGAGGAAAACCGCTATTTAGCAGTATCTCTATCGCAATTGCGGAGCGTGAACGGGTCGCGCTTATCGGGCCAAACGGCTCAGGCAAATCTACCCTGTTAAGGATGTTAGCCCAACAGCTTGAGCCCGATTCGGGACAGGTGCGATCCAAAAGCGGGCTACGCGTGGCGTATGTTCCCCAGCAGGACAAGTTCAACGAAGAGCTCAGCGTTAGAGAAACTTTAGAAAGGGTGCTTCACGACGCGCATCGCGACGAGCGCGAGGTTGAAGCCCAGCTCTCAAGGATCTGCGGGCAGATCGGTTTCGTGGATCAATCTGCCCTGGTTGGTACACTTTCGGGGGGATGGCGCAAGCGCTTGGCTATCGCCTCAAGCTTAATTCTCGAACCTGAACTCTTATTACTAGATGAGCCCACCAATCATCTCGATATCGAAGGAGTTTTCTGGCTGGAGGAAACTCTTTTGCAACTAAATTGCGCGATTATATTTGTGACCCATGATCGCTATCTAATTGCGCAACTTGCGAAGCGCTTAGTCGAAATTAACCGGCGCTATCCTTCTGGTTATTTTCAAGCAGTCGGCGACTATGCTGATTTTCTGGAGGCACGCGCTAATCATCTCTTTGGCCTACAACAGAACAAAGATTCCTTAGCAAACAAGGTGCGGCGCGAAGTGGCCTGGCTAAGGCAAGGCGCCAAAGCTAGAACTACGAAGCAAAAATTTAGAAGTGATCAGGCGCTTAAATTGAGCGACCAACTCAAATCGATCAACATTGATGAACGCAAAGTAACCTTTGAATTTGCCGCTTCTAAGCGAAAGACTAGCGATCTTATAAAAGTTGAGCATATCTCGAAACAATTCGCTGAGGCCCCCTTATTTCATGATATCTCGTTGATACTTACTCCAGGCACTCGCCTGGGAATAGTGGGTGCAAATGGCAGTGGAAAAACCACCTTCATTCGCACACTACTTGGGGAACTAGAGCCCGACAAGGGACATGTTCAAAGAGCCTCACGACTCCGAACTGCTTTCTTTGATCAAGCCCGACGACAACTCGACCCCAGCATTAGTCTTAAGGCAGCACTGTGCCATGAAGGGGATGCAGTTGTGTTTCAGGGGCGCTCGATTCATGTGGTGGGTTGGGCCGAGCGCTTTTTGTTCACCCGAGATCAGTTATCGCTACCCGTTGCGAATTTATCCGGGGGGGAACAGGCCAGATTATTGCTCGCTCGTTTAATGCTGGAAGAGAGCGATATTTTGTTTTTTGATGAGCCCACAAACGATCTCGACATCAACACATTAGAGATTTTAGAGCAGAGCTTCGATGAATATCCGGGCGCTATCGTTCTTATCACACACGATCGTTACCTACTGGAGCGCTGCGCAACCAGCGTACTTGCCTTAGGACAACTTGCAGGTGGACTATATGCGGACTACATGCAGTGGGAAGTTGCCAGAAGCGCTGCCCTGAAGGAGCGCAAAGTCCGAAGCTCCAAGTACGAAGTCGAAGGCCCTGCGAACGCCAACTCAGAAAAAAAACGCACTAAATTAACCTTTAAAGAGGCCCGTGAGCTACGTTCGATTGAGGAAGATATTGTAAAGGCTGAAAAACGCGCCAGTACGATACAAGCCCAGATCTCGTCTGACGCCACGGTCGGAAGCTCAGCGACGCTGGCGGAACTCTGCGACAACCTAGCCCAAGAACAAGCCCGCATTGAAGCGCTCTACGAACGCTGGAACGAGTTAGAGCGCATTAAGGCTTCGCTGCCGTAATGCTTCAAAACCCATGGCGCTTGGATGCTTTTGCAGAGGCTTGCGGGGGATTTTAGCTCTGATCGGAGCCACACCCCATGGGCATTACGTAAAGATGGGTGATTTGCGTGAGCGAAAGGCTGCATAACCCATCGAAATATCTACACTAATTATGGTGGTATGCACCAGTTAGACCGCGCCAACTTGGCCCAGCCACGCTGGGAAGTGTGGTTGCGCAGGGTCTCCGAGCAGATTAGGAGCCGGGATGCCAGGCGCCCGTGTTCCCTCGTGCTTTGCTCAATCGACCCCTCGAGATTGAAACCACCTAAAATCCGCCAGTGCCGCTGTATCTTAAGACTCACCGAAATCATAAAATGCCTGCGCCTATACAGGATGTAGTATGAGATTTGAACAGGCAACTTCTGGCTCCCGGTTGGTAAAAGTGCGCCTCACTCCGCCCTCAGAGGCGGAGATCCGCGAGGAGCTTCGCAACTTTGTCGAGGCCGAAACCGGCCTCTCCCGGGAGATACTGGAGGCGGCGCAGAATCAGATTGAAACTCTTGATCGAGCTAAGGTGCGAAGGTTTGTCGGCTTCGAACTTGGCCTCCAAGAAACCCAGGAAGGCGAATTAACAAGAATTTATCAAGACTCGGGTCCCTTGGCGACCCTTCGAGAACTAATTCAGCGCGGCCTCATTCGCGGTACGCAGCAATCTCTGGCTAAACAACGAACCGGGCTACTCAGCGAAGAAGTAGAAAAGTTTTGTGAAGAGGCTCAAGCACGCTTTATTGTTGAGTCCAACGGGCAGCGCTTCCCACGCCTGGCCGCCGATGATCCACTGGCTGACAATTCAGAGTTAATTTTGGGACTTTTCCAGTTCCCCGATGTCGCCTTGCCAGCATCTGTGCCACCCCAGCATGAAAAAATAGTGCGGTTGCAATCCGCGCTGGAATCGGATCCGAGTCAGCGGCTGGCAAACCTTGTAATGCGCCTTCCCAGCGAACACTTTAAGCTTTTGATCTATTACGGTCGTATGCGTTCACTCTCAGAGATCGAGGAATTTCTGAACTGCTGCGCTCCGAATTTCGAGGAAGGATTGGAAGAAGTTTCGCCGGGGCGGCTTGGCGACCCGGTTAGCGTGGTGGGCGACCTTCCGCTACAGCCTCTCGAGTGTCTATTGGCGCGAGCTAAGGTGGGCGATGCTCGCCAATTGGGGGAATTTCTTTTCGACCATGACCGCCTCGCATATATTCATAACACGCAGGACAGATTTAATCGGTTTCTATGCGATAAGATCGAATATCCATCATACGAGGATTTTGCCGAGATTCTGGTCCGCATCGGTCGGGTGATTTTGGGTGAATCTTACGACAGAGAAGCTCGGAGTTCAGGACAGGGTCGTCTGGAGAAGCCTATTTTGGCAAATATCGCCAGTATCACAGAGCATCTGCAGTGCGAAAATATCGATGATCTGAATGCGCTTCTTAATAACGCTGACCTAATTTCGGCGGCCCGAACCATATCCAATCAGAATCTAGCGGTAGTTCTCGAACTGGGAAATCCACGCGATGCGCACGAGCTCTTACAAATCCTGGTGCACCCACCCTTACAGGCGCAAGCGCTAACGTCATCCTTTGTTCCGTTACTTAACCTGGTAAAAGTGCTCGAGCTGGAGGGTAGAGAGAAGAGGACAGTAGGGCTTGGGGTCCTTTGTAACGGATTCGGCCGCAATCTGTCGCAAAGCTGCGAGCAGATCGCTGGCCAAATAACACAATTGCGAGATTCCGGAAAAATAACACTAGATCTCGCCGCCTACCGCAATCTTCTGACTTCGCTGCTTAGTGATACAGACTATGCGGAACAAAATCTGGTGACATTCTCCAGCCTTCTGGATACGACGCCTCTCACGACCGCGCATTTGGATCGACTCCAAGAGCTTCGAAGCGAAGTAAACGGATTTATCACCCCCACCTTAGCGAGGCGCTACATTGCGCTTGAAGATAATCAAGCGCGTGCGGTCCTGTTGGAGAGCTATCGTCGGCGGATGCGTGAGGTCCTTGGCTGCGGCCCCGTGGCGTTAGACGATCTCGAACTCGTGGCGGAGATAATCTATCTCGCCTACCGCCCCGTCGGTTACAATATTCGTCAAATTGAAATGGAACTTGAACGTACAGTTTGCGATCAAAGTAAAGATCTGTCCGCGCTCAATCTTAAGGCAGAGGGGCATCCCTTTCAATTTAAATGTATTGTACGTAAAAAAGCGCACGCTTTTGACGTTGTGGAACTGCGGGCGCTTGAGCAATCTGTCTTTAGAAAGCCATCCACCGCGCTGCCTGAGCTACTTAAGGGTGCGCTCAGTCGTAAGAAGGCTTTCAGCGCTCA
>CAZVWV010000054.1:17921-22226 GCA_964631745.1 uncultured Bdellovibrionales bacterium | reverse complement strand
TGCCACTATAACCATCGGCGGACGAGTCGTCCGCGCTCCATAATAGGTAAAGTGCCAGTACGGCTCGGGGTACTAATATTATGGAGCGCAGGCGATTCGCCTGCCGGTGCCTAGAACTTGCACTAAATCTTAGGCCGACAGGCAGCACCAAGTGCGAATAGGTGGTAGCTTCGCCCTACACTGTAGTGCCACTATAACCATCGGCCGCCGAGTCGGCGGCGCTACATAATATTGGTGCTTAACCCGAGGGATTTAAGCAAATACTTGATAGTTCCACTAGATTGGATACCGATTATTAAGGTCGGTACGAAAATTGCCGACTACTGTAGGGTAGCTTATGCATCGCACATTAATACTTCTAATCATTGGACTATTTGCCAGACAAGCGCTGGCTGACACCACTTATTATTGTGATGACTACTTTCGCACCGAATGGAACACGCGCCTGGACATGACATCGGCAGACTCAGGCGTGCTGCATGATATTCCGGACCTAGAGCTTGGCCCTACGGGTACGCTTGGATATGGCAGTGGATCGCTTTCGTTCACTAGCGCGTCAAGCTCACCGTTAGTAACACTCCTCCAATACACCGTGCCCGGTTCGATTCCCGACGGCACACGCTACGGCGCGCTGCATCGTATCGATACGAGTAAGTATCACTATTTCACAGTTCGGATGTACGCAAGTCAAGCAGCCACGGCGCAACTAATCTGGTACTTTGCAAACACTCACTACGCCACCACGACTTTCCCGGTTTACGCGGGCTGGCGCACTTACAGCATTTATCTCCCCTCTGCCACCGCTGGATCACCCTCGAGCGGCTCGCCCTTAGCATGGACCACCACTTCCGTAGAGGGGCTATCGTTCGTACCCGTGAACGCAGCCGGAATAGACGTTGGCATCGATTGGATTCAGCTAACCGACAAGGATTGTAGCAGCTACGATGCGAATTTCGCCGGAACAGGAGGCGCCGGGCTAAAGCGCATAGCAATGCTTGATGATAACACCTCCCCAACAGACGGAGTCTTCGCTGCAACCAGCGCATCGACCAGCAATACGCATTCTTTCTCCAGACACATGCTCTTCCCCGGAGAGTACAACATGTACGGCATAGAGTCAGGCGATTGGCATGTGCTCAACTTTTATCGTGGCTGGGACATGACATCTGCCAACGACATTTGGACGCTCTACCAATCCGGAATTTCCGGAGCAGGGTTTTCTAGCGGGCGCTTCTACGGGAACACCTCCGCCGACGATCCCAGTTTTTATCTTTTAATGCCATCAGGCTACACCGTGGATAATTCCACTTATCGATACCTCACCATGGGAATTGAGTTTTCCATGAGCGGCAGCGATAATGGCGCTGTGCACGTGTTCCCACAAAGCGGGGGTGTGCAGAGTTTCTTCTACGCTGCCTCAAACGGCTACCACATCTATACTTTCGATCTCGCTTCCGTTACTGGGCCGATCTCCAATATCAGAATTGATCCTACCGATCATTCTGGCGATAGCTTTAGCCTTGATTTCGTGGCGGTTCGAAGCGACGCTTACTTGGGAGCGGAGCAAAGTGTTTCCACGACCAATTTGGGTACTTTATCTGTGGCCGATCTGGCGCTTGATTTCGTACAACCGGATAGGCGCGGCGGTGTCGATTACGCTCAATCAGTACTCGGTAACTCATGGAACATGAACGCCAAGAACGACATCGTGCGTGTCGAAAACGTCGACAACGCATACTTTTACCCCAACAACACCTTTACAGACGAGGCCGGTGTCACCCAAACAGGGGACTTTTACAAGTTAACCAACATTCTAGGGAACGGCGATCCTATCAATTACTCGGCCTTTGTCACGGGCGGCATTGATACAAGTAAATTCGTAAATTTTTGCTTTCGTGGTTGGAACAAGAATCAAGACCCAGTCTATAACTCAGTAGCGCGACTAATCTGGCAAGACCCTCGCAGCCAAGAGGCCAGCTCCTTTAAGAACGGCGACGATATCGTAATGGCGCGCGGCGCCAAGGAATATTGTCTTGATTTAACTGATCGCACCTATGCCCAAACGGAGCCGCCCTGGGGCGAGAGCGATCCAAACCCGTGGACAGATATCGGCGCGGCTCTTGGTGGCGTAACTTTTTTTCGGCTGGACATGAACGAAGACAGCACCGCCGGGTATTACTCTGTCATTGATTATATTCATCTAAGAGAGGATCATTACGCAAATACTCAGTTTGCAATCGCACTGGACGCGCCGCTTGGTCAGGCTGTGTCTCTTTATTACAATTCCAGCAAAAGCACCTCTGGCGGCACTCTAATTACAAATTTATCCTCGGGAAGAAATTCGAATCTGTACCTTTGGGATACCTCCGCCCTCGCCGAAGGTGTGTACTATATTTATGGCTCATCCTCCGCCAACGGAAACACGCTCTCGCGCTTGGCGGGAGGGCGCATCCATGTTTCTCATTCGCGGTCACAAGACAGCACAGCTCCCGTTCTAAGCTGCGAGCGCCCATATGACGGGTACGAGTTCGATTCATCACTTGAGTTGGCAGGCTTTGCTCTAGATGAAACCCGCACTGCACTCGTTGAGGTTTTCACCTCCGACGATGGCTCCTCATATGACTATTTCACCACGATTACACCGGATAAATTCCATTTAGGAGCCCGGGATGCGTATGTAAATTACGCCGAATCCAACAATCCAGGCTTTCAGATATTTCCCTCCGCCACTTCGCTGCCTTACGGCACGCTCTACGTTAAAATTATCGCAACCGATACCGCCGGTAATCAAAGCAACTGTATAAAATCTGTGGTGAGGCGAAACGGCGCCTCAACTGCTCCACTGACATATCCTGCTGCCGACGCTAGCCCTATCGCAGCCGATATAAATGTGGGAGCTGGAGAAGATTTTGCGTTTTCCGCCAAAATCGCTTCCAAAAACGTTGCGCGCTACACGGTCACAGGTTGCTCTGGTCAGGCCGATATCTATGCGCAAATTTCTAAGAAATTACTAACCAGCAAGCCAACAAAATTAGGGAGCACCTCTTCCACCGCAGATTCAGCCAACTTACCGAAGTTAAAAGCTGGGCAGAAAAAAATAATTTACTTAAAAGCCACCTGCGGAGAAACAACTTCGAGCGTTAAGCAACTAAAGGTTAGTAATATTAAGAATAAGAAAGCTAAAGGCACTCTTAGCCAGATCTTGAAAAAAATGTTGAAAAATTTTCGGTAGGATTCAAAAAAAAACGGGCTGCCTACTCGCCAGTCTCTACAGGTGACTCCCCCGAATTCGGAACGAAATGCAACGCCCTTGGATCAACCGAACCATTGGTAAGCGCCGCTTGCGCAGTGCGGAGTTCCCGAAGCGTGCGCCCTAGGCGCGCTTCAGAATCAGAAGTTTGCATTCTGCGATCGGTATAGGCCAAGACACAGCTTAGCACTAACGCAAAAAGCCCGGCTCCATACAACCAAGCCACTCCTCTTTTTTCATCTTCTGAATCAATCTTCATAGCCCCTCCGCATGTACCCCTATATTAGAACCTGGGTTAATCAGTATCAAGAGCATTTGTGTCGGTACACTGCTGTCCGGTAAGACATTGTAATTTGGGTCTTTAACCACGGAGGCCACGGGGAACACGGAGAAAATATTGAGAATTTCTCTCTCCGTGACCTCCGTGTTCTCCGTGGTTAAATTCAAATCGCGGAAACTACAAATTCCTGTTTTCCCTTTTTAAATCAAGAATTTACGGCATCACCGCCACCTTTCTACCGGACACGCATGGTGTCGGTAACTTGAAATTAACTTATTCTAACGAAATCCGCATGCAAGAGATCTGAAATAGCACTTGAAATTAGCATCGACATCTGCTTAAGCTGCCCCCAATGCCGAGCTTACCTAACAGATTACTAAACAGACTACTAAACAGACTACTAAGAAGCCTTGCTTGCTTATGGCTTCTAGCAGCCTCTACCGTGTTCGCTGCCCACTTTCATAGTGATAGTTCGACGACAAGTACGATCAAGATTACCAACCAAAACGCGAGTCACGCCGGATGTTCAGTTTGTATTGCTAAAACCGTAGGACATTCGAATTTCTCGGCAACCTGGCACTCGACAGTATGGCAGAGCGCATATCAGCCGGTCCTATTGAGCTCTCAAATAATTGGCGCTATTCAACTTATCTCTTTTCCCGACAGTAGAGCTCCGCCGACTTTTGCCTAGTTAGCTCTACCTCATTTACATCAGACTACATAATTTTGTTTCGGGAATTTTTTATGAAAATTTATTCTTCATTTTTACTAACTC
>CAZVWV010000054.1:0-17889 GCA_964631745.1 uncultured Bdellovibrionales bacterium | reverse complement strand
GTGCTCTAGCAATGCCTTCGCAGAGAGCCAACAGGATTTACAGAAAGAGATTAAGTCTCTTCAAAGCATGGTCTCTGAGCTTAAACAGTTGGTAACGCAGCAATCGCAGCGGATTCAAACCCTTGAAACCCGCCAGTCAGCAAATCAGGCGCCGCGGCCAGTCACCACTTCAAAGAGCCAGTCCGGAGCTAGCGCTACGTATCTCCCAGAGATCGGTGCCGTTGCCGATATCGTGGGTCTTTCGAGCGAAGACAAGGCGGACGAAGAGGGAAACGACCGTATCTCGGCGCGCGAATTTGAGATTGTAATCGGACATGATGTCGATCCTTACACCAGGCTTGACGCAACCGTGGCATTTTCGGACACCGAAGATCCGGCGCTGGAAGAAGCTTACGCTACACTATTGGATCTGCCCTTTTCGCTTAACGGCCGTCTGGGAAAGTTTAGACCAAAGGTCGGGAAAGCCTCGCCACTACACAGGGATAGTTTAGAGACCGTCGATGTTCCCCTTGTAATTCAGCGCTATCTTGGCGCCGAAGGATACGCCAAGAGCGGCGCGGAACTCTCAGGTTTCCTCCCCATGTCAACAGATTCCCTTACCGAACAACTTTATTTGGGAGTCGTTGAAGGCGGTGCCGGCGAGGAAGGACTTCTATTCGGCGAAACTAGGCGGCGCCCAACGTTCTACACCCATTTAACAACAAATTATTCACCCTCAGAAAGCGCCAACTTTGAACTTGGCGGCACCTACATGCTTGGGTCAAGTGACGCCGATAGCGCAAACGAAGTAAACGCCTTTGGCGTGGACGCCACCTTCAGCTACCATCCCACGCCGGTCCAGAAGATAAAATTCCAAAATGAGATTTATTTTCAAGATCGGAAGGAAACCCAGTCGGAAGGCCTCGATCAAAATCCATACGGGTTCTATTCGCTACTTGATTACCGCATGGCCGAACGTTGGGCGATGGGAACACGCTACGACTGGGTTCAGCCGATCGATTTAGTACAGGACGATGCACAGCGCGATTACGAACAGGGCTTTAGCGCTTATCTGACCTTTTTTCAGAGTGAATTTGCGCGCTTTAGGTTGCAGTATCAAAAGCTGCGATCAGTAGAAGGCGGCGATGATAATCGCTTCTTCTTCCAGGGAACTTTTGCAATCGGCACACATAAACATTCCATTAATTAAGGATCTCAAAATGAAACATTTATTGATAATGATCTCTCTAGTCTCGGCCATTTCGGCTTTTGCACAAGAGAAACTTGCAGTAGTCACAACGCTATCTACATTCGCGGATATAACAAGTTCGATCGGCGGCGATGCTCTTGAGGTAAAGTACATCGCGCCCCCGCGCTTCAATCCGCATTTCATCGAGCCAAAACCCGGTGACATATTGAAACTGAAACGGGCGGATCTTTTTATCCATAGCGGCCTAGATCTTGAAGCCTGGCGGGACCCGTTAGTAACCGCCGCCGGACGGGCAGATCTGAAAGTCGGCGGGGCAAAGCAGCTTGATCTCTCTAGTGGCATTGCGTTGCTTGAGGTGCCCTCGTCTCAGCCTTCCAGGTCCGAGGGCGATATTCACGTTTTTGGAAATCCGCATTACTGGACAGACCCACGTAACGGATTAATTATTGCGCGTGAAATTAAGGATAAATTGATAGAGATCGTTCCGGCAAGCGCGATGGTCTTTAATTCTAACTTCGCTAAGTTTGAAGAGAAGCTCACTGCAAAAATAAGAGATTGGCAGAGCATGGCTCAAAAGAAAGGGACGGTCGCACTAATTGCCTACCATAACCAGTGGCCCTACCTAATGAACTTTCTTGGATACACCACGCCAAAATTTCTTGAGCCCAAGCCTGGAATCCCGCCATCCCCTAAGCAAATTGAAGATCTGATTACTTACGCCAAAACCACTAAGATCCCGGCCATACTTCAACCCAGCTATTTCGGGAAGGAATCCTCAAGCGAACTCGCTGAGAAGATCGGGGCCAAGCTGGTGATCTTGTGCGAAAGCGTGGGAGAACTGCCCGAGTGTTCAGACTACGTGAGCATGATTGACCATAATGTTAAGTCTATTGTCGCGGCTCTAAATTAAGAAAGGGTTCTACGAATACGACTATGTATGACGCAATTGAACTAATGCTCCCGGCTTTTTTAGTTTGCCTGGTCCTCACAGGCATGCACGCTTACTTAGGGTTACACATTTTGGCGCGCGGGGTTATCTTCGTGGATTTAGCTTTAGCACAGATCGCCGCCCTGGGTGCCACAGTGGGCTATCTATTCGGATTTGGGCTTCACAGCGAAGGCAGCTATCTCTGCTCCCTATCGTTTGCCCTAATAGGCGCAGCGATCTTTACCCTTTCGCGAAGTCAATCAAAGCGTGTTCCGCAAGAAGCCATGATCGGACTAGTATACGCGATTTCGGCAGCGGCGTTAGTGTTAGTGCTAAGCCGCTCGCCGGAAGGCGGCGAGGAGCTTAAGAGCCTTCTAGTTGGTCACCTACTCTTTGTGAGCTGGAAGGAGATTCTTTACGTGCTGGTGCTTTACTCCGCAGTCGGCCTAATCCATTATTTTGCGCGCAAAAGATTTATGCAGCTCTCCTTTGATCCGGAAAATCCAATAGAAACAGGCACCAATACCGCCCTCTACGATCTACTCTTTTACGGAACCTTTGCGCTAGTAGTAACAAGCTCCGTAGAGCTTGGCGGCGTGCTGTTAGTGTTTTCCTTCTTAATCGCCCCAGCCATATGCGCCCGGTTACTCTGCGCTAATTTCAGATCCTCGCTGGCCGTGGCCTGGGGAGTAGGCACAGCAGTCTCTGCCCTTGGAATCATCCTCTCATATCTGTTAGACCTACCCAGCGGCGCTGCCGTAGTGTGCAGCTTTGCACCCGCGGTTATTTTGGCGATGTTGGTTAGTTCCGGGCGTGGAGGGGGAGTAATTGGAGCGCAAATAAGGTGAACGCTTACCTGGCAGTAGTTCTGAGGAGGTAATGTCAATCGGTTAAGTTTGTGATATAATCTCAAGAATATGCCTGAACTTTCCAGATTTTTTGGGATAATCATTAGAATGTATATGGAACCAAATGCGCCGCACCATGAGCCGCACTTTCATGCTTATTACGGGGAACATGTTGCCATTTTTGCTCTCGACCCAGTGGGACTAATTGCTGGAGAAATTCCACGAAAACAGCAGAGGCTGGTTGAGGCTTGGGCTGAATTGCATTACGACGAACTCAGAGTAGACTGGGAATTACTGCAGAATGGAAGGAAGCCATCTCCAATTAAACCGCTCGAATAGGGAACCATTATATGAATCATCCAATTTATAAAATAACATCCTGTCAAGTATTAGAACCATACACCCTAAGAGTCAAATTCGATGACGGTATAGAACAGGTGATTGATCTCTCTGACGTTCTTCGAGGTGAGATTTTTGGCCCGCTGAAGGACTTTTCACTGTTTAATCGGGTGACGATTGATCCAGAAGTGCATACGGTCGTTTGGCCAAATGGCGCTGATTTCGATCCCGCTATTTTGCACGACTGGCATAAATATAAAGATTCATTCATCGCCAGAGCATTGGCTTGGCCCTAACAGTTAACCCTTGACTTGTCAGATCTGATCCCTAAAACTACTCCCTCGATGACAGATCAACTCCCCATCCAAGACCTAATCGGAGACGAAAATCACTGTTACGGCTGCGGGCCGCAAAATCCTCACGGACTTCGTATCAAGAGTTATCTTTTAGATGATGAGACGGCCGAGTGCAGGTTTCGTCCAGCGGCGCATCACTGCGCCGGAAGCACAGATGTGTTAAATGGCGGCGTGGTCTCTACGCTGATTGATTGTCATTGCGTGAATTTGGCTATGGCCAACGCCTATCGCCGCGAGGGGCGCGAGGTGGGCAGCGCTCCTAAGATTTGGTACGTGACCGGGAAACTTGAGGTCAACTTTAAAGCCGCCTGCGCGGTCAATCAAGAGCTGGTTCTAAAAGCCAAGGTTAAATCAGTTGAAGGCCGTAAGACTTTGGTCGAATGCGATCTCGTTTGTGATGGAAAAATTTGCGATAGTGGGCAAGTCCTTGCTATTCGTATTGGAAGATAACCCGCATGACGGAACTAGTTATCACAAGGTCGCATCCGCACGGTATCGAAGAGCTGTGCCTTAACCGACCCGAACGCAGAAATGCGCTGACCTTAGAGATGATTCTTTTGGCCCGAGAAAAGCTAAAACAGATCGGGAGCTCATCTGCGCGTTGTGTAATATTGACCGGCAGCGGTCCAGCCTTTTGCGCCGGACATGATTTTGCAAGCATGCACGCGCAGCCGCTTACAAGCCAGAGAACCCTAATTCAAAGCTGCTCAGAGCTAATGCTTGCCCTTCAAGCCATGCCGCAACCGGTGGTTGCGGTTGTTCAAGGCGCAGCCTTCGGGGCCGGTTCTCAACTGGCGCTGTCTTGTGATCTTGCTGTGGCGGCAAGTAACGCCACCTTTGCAACACCTGGTGGTAAAGGCGGCTGGTTCTGTTTTACTCCCATGGTAGCAGTTTCTCGTGTGCTCCCAAGCAAACGCGCGCTTGAGATGCTATTTTCCGGGGAGCCAGTCTCGGCAGCGCAAGCGCTCGAATGGGGCATGATCAATCGAGTGCTGCCGCCGGAACTGTTACTTAGTCAGGCCCTAGAGTTTGCAGAGCTAGTGAGCCGAGGAAGCGCCGCATCTAAAGCTCTTGGCAAGTCGGCCTACTACAAACAGCAAGCGCTTTCCACGCAGGAAGCCTATGATTTTGCGACCGAGATTATGGCAGAGAGTTCGGTAAGCCCAGATGCGCAAGAGACCATGCTGGCTTTTATTGAGAAGAGAAAAGCTAGCTTTTAGGCCAGGTTGCGGCTATGCGGACTGTTACTTTTCTATATTGGTATCTCAGCTGCTTCCTTGCTTTTGGGATGGTGATTTCTATGAAAGTGACGGGATACCAGCACAAGTGACGAATGGAACACAACCTTGGTAAAATTAGTTGAGAATGATTTTGGTGCCTTAGACGCATTTTGACTTGAGTTGATATACTCGATAACGTTTTGGAGAAATATTGTAATTGGGCCGTTATGCAGCCTTCAAATTCCATGACGAATGTAGACCGATCCAACCCAAAGTCCGATCTTTCTGTGATCGATTCAGAGATTGTCTTTTTCTTTATCGGCGTTCCAATACTGGGCCTGATCGTTGGTGCAGTTATTGGTCCGGTGAGTCTCGAAGATTATACAGCGTTCGACAAAAAGTCCACGATTTTCTCTCGCGCACACTTCCCTTATTTGCTTCACTTTTTCTTATCTCCATTTTGGCCGCGATAAGCTTTCGTAAACGCCGCCCATGGGCACGTTGGTTCTTTCTCGTTTTGGCCATCGTGAGTATCATAGGAGGGCTGAGGAATGGCTTGTCGATGCTCGGCGGATATCAGGAACCAGCAAAGCGGGTAATCCAATCTCAACACCTGCCTAATAAGTACACCATTGCCAGAAACAATTGGGATCCAGCGCTTCGCGCGCGGTCCGGTCTATATATTTCCTTCAACTTTATGTGCTGCTTCAAGTCGGATACGTGCCAACCGAGAGACGAGCTGAGCTTCTTACCCGTGTTAGCGCCCATGTGGACATGCTGCGAGTCTTTTTAAGGCTGGCCAATGACACAAAAGTAATCGACCAGAAAAAATATATAGCCCTTCAAGCCATTACTGATGAGATTGGCCGGATGCGTGGCGGCTGGCTCAAAAGTCTTCGCCAGAAGTAATAAAAAAAGGGAGATAGAAGTTCCGCGAGGGGGAGAACAACCAACGCACCGTTGTTAGGATTGTCGTTGTCGTTCAGGTTGTTGTTGTCGTTAACGCGACGACCATCAACGTCGAGCCCACCTTTATTGCCCTACCGGCGGATTCAACAACTTAGACTCACTCCGTATTCTAAGTGTTGCGTTAAGTTATTGACCCCGGCTCGACTATGAGACGACTCCCAGGAACACCCTCATTCCGCCGCTTCTTATGGCTTGCTCAATCTAACTAGCGGGCTTTCGATTGGCTTCGTTAATGGCGTTTTGGTTAAACGCCTTAAATGCCGCGTGCGGGTTCATCGCAAAACGGCCAAACCTAAACAAAATATTCGGCTCCTCCGTGAAGCGACGAAGATATTCGTCTGGATTTTCCTCGGCCTGTCTATAGTCATTAAAATCTCCAATGGCTCCCCAGGCCTGGAAGAATTTGGGCAAGGCACCAAATTTGCGCCCGGCCTCAGCCAGCTTTGCATACATTCCATAAACAGCTAGGCGCTTAAGGGCGGCATCTCTTTTCGGAAGCTTATTGATGCTCATTCTTGCCAATGTATCGTTTTTCTTATTGCCTTCACCAACTCCTAAGTCATCCATTGCACGAAGAATATTTCTATCCATCATACTTTGGCTTTCGGTAGGATCAATGCGTGCCATAGGGTCCCCGCCATTTTGTTTAGCCCAAAGCATCTTCACGTGCTCGTCAACCGCCATTAGCCCCCAGGCCCTAGCGGCGACTCTATCTATATTACCTGCCGCACCGCCGGCCGCATCCACCGCGATGCGAAATACGGCTGCTTCGCGGATTAATCCGCTTGTGTCTAATTCACCACCTTTACCAACAACTATCACTCCATGGCCGAAAGTATTTGACAGTTCTGCGTATTTAACGCTAGGGCGTAGCTGACTTTGTTCTGCATAACTCGAAGAAAACTGAATTACACTTAAATGCCCGTCCGCCAGGCGTTCTAGCACCCAATTTGAATGATATGTCCCAGCCCGTTCTAAATTTTCAGCCATTGGACCATAGTCAGGCACAACCAATGGTCCATCCCAATGCCCGGTCGGGTCGATCCTGTTTACCGGATTATTTCTAACATAGCTGTACCCGTTCCAACTCTGAGGGTCGAGAGGATTTGGCACGATTGAGTCCGCCATCACGAAACGTCCCATAGTTGGGTCGTATTGACGTGCTGCGTAATCGACAAGGTTTGTCATGGTGTCAGTTTCGTTCCCGTTATACCCTTTGGACTGTCCATCTGAGAGCTGCCCTGATTGTGGAGTGCCGAATGGGTAGTAGACGCGGTAGTTTTCGATATCGGCAAATGTGTTCCCGTCGATCACTCGCTGTATCGAGCCAAGATGGTCTGCCATAAAGAGCCGATTAGTTAGGGAGGATGCGCTAAGCGGGGCTTCCATTAGCAGCCGTCCACCAACAGCGAATTTCAGTACTGGCACATATCCATTTACACTCGTCACCCAGCGGTGCTCTAGGTCACCAAAGAAGAATTTCTGGGCTCCAGCTTCGCGTAGCTGCGCTGTAGAGCAGTCCTGGCTAGCTCCGCTTCCAGTATGAACTGGATAGCAATCGCTGTAATCTACCTCGCCCACTCTACGACCGGATGAGTCGTAGGTAAACTGGGAGGACAAATTATAGGTGCTATGAATCGCCTTTACCTGCTGGCGCTCATCATAGTCTATGCGCCGTCCGCTTGAGCGCCGTAGATTCCCGCTCTTATCATATCGAAATACGTTGGCTCGACTATCCGCTGAGACTGCATGCGGGCCTGCCTTGCCGCCAGCGCCAGCATTGGTGCCGTATGCCCAGTTGATGACGGTCGGGGGCGGAGGCGTGTCCAGCGGATTAGTGCAGGTAACAGGTGGCTGTATACCGGAGTTGGCATAGCTTACGTAAAACTGTCCGTACTGCGTATTCATAAGGCTCCGCTCTCGGCACTGGGGAGAGTACTGACCTCCGTTATAACTGCTCGCGTTAATTTGAGCATTAAAAACTATCTGGTCTCCAAGGTTAATATTGCCAGGTGTGCCGTAGCCGCTAAAATCATTATCAGCAAATGTCGCTATCGAATCAGGCACTGCGTTCGAAAACATTGCCCCAAACGGTATCAAATCAGACAAATTAACCTGTCCATCTCTCGTATAGTCCGCTACCGCTCCAAATGGGGTAATCAGCGGCGAAAGACTGGTATTTACAGAGCGGGTGTGCGTCAGTCCTGTCCGGTTCCCAATCGCATCATACGTGTAGTTAATGTACTCTGTGTTAAATCCAGCGCCGGTCAGTGTTACGTCATAGAGTCGCTCGAGTTGATCGTAGGCAAACGCCCAGTTAAGTCCCTGGCTGCTGCGCGCCGTCTGGTCCGTTAACGAGGTAATGTTACCTCGGGCGTCATATGTATTATACAATAAAGAGTGCAGTGTGCGGTTCGGGGCGCCTACGTCAACTTTCTCTGAAAGGGCAGATGTTAGCCTAAACTCCCGGCTTACTGCTGGCACATTTAGTCCAGAGTAGGTGTAGCTGTTTCTTACCCACTTATTCGCGGCTGCTCCAGGCGCCTTATACTCTACTTGCGCTAGTTCTCCACTACCAGTAGCGTCGTTGTACACAAAGCCCTTTACTATCTCCTCTCCGTTTAGCTTAATCGAATTAAGGCGGGCTCGGCTATCGTAGCCATACTTCACCTCGGCTCCGTTCGCTCCGGCGGTAAAGGTTCGTTTTAGCGGAAGTCCGCTAATGTCTATTGAGTTATTCACTATCGCCTCGGTGCACTCAAGTCCTTGAGTCCCGTAGTTCCTGTTTAGGCAGATCATCTTGCGGTTATAGTTTACAGCTCCAATAACGTTGCGGTTTAAGTTCTCTACTCCGCTTCGGTCCTTAGTCTTTAGTAATTGTCCAGAATCCCAGGCAGCGCTGGTCTCGGTCCCTTGTGTGTCGTCATAGATTCGGCACTGATCTACTGAGTTAAAGTAGGTGTTCTTCTCTGTGCTGTTCGGGTTTACCTCCTGCATATTATAACAGTCACAGGCTGTGCCGCTGGACACTAAGGTGCCGGCGTCAGAGCATGTCAGTCTCCCTTTGCCGTCGTAGTGATTTCTAAACACTTTACCAAGGGCGGTCGTTACCTCGTAAAGGTCTCCATAGCTATTATAAGTGTATTGGGTGGCGCAGCTCTGCTTCTCCGCTTTCGTCGGGCCGCAGTTCGAGGTGTCCATGCCCATCGTCTTGGTTATCTGACCAATGTTGTTATATTCAAACCAGGAGCCATTCTGTAAGTGGTCGATGAACTCTACTAGGTTACCCTGCGCGTCGTAGTTATAACGGGTCGTGTACGGTGTCCCCTGTGTGTTTGTCGCGTATTCCCTTACAAGTCGTGGTAGTCCGCTCGCACCGTACAATACCTCTCCCTTCTCCTTGCTCGTTCCGTTATCGCAATCAACGTTAGGCAAACATGTTATCGTGCGTGATACAGTCATCCCAGCTCGCTCAAGGGTCACGTCCTCTAGCTTGTACACATTCTTTACAAAGGTTTGGTCCACAGTTGTTACTATCTCGGGGCGCCCTTTGTTGTCGTATTGTGTTTGAGTTTGTGGCAGTACGTCCCACGCTGGGATTACTCCGTACTTGTAGTTGGAACGCGTGCACGCTGGCGTGCTCTCAAGCGGCATCGTACTGATTACAATACGTCCCTCCTGGTCGTAGATCACCCCACCGCACCTCTTTCCGCTTGGCGCGGACGTGTAGTAACTCTCTGAATAGTAGTTCCTGCCAAGTCCATCTTGATAGCTCTTCTCCACTACGTACTTATCTACCTGGGCGCCATCAACAGTAAGGAGCTGTGCTAATTTCTTGCTCTCAACATATTGCTCTCCGGGCTGACCCGCTACTTCGTCGTGATAGTTCGTCTCTGAGAGTTTCCACTCCCCTGTCAATCCAGCTGACTTGAGATAGGTGGACGTAACTCGGCCCAAATTGTCATACACAAACCGCGTCACTACCCCAGTATTCGATACGCTTCGGTCCACTCGCAGATAGTTCATGTCGTAGATAGTGTCGCCGTACAGCCCTGCCACGGTCTTACGTGTCGGCAGCACTCCATCTGTGGCATCGTACTCGTATTGTGTCCGCCTGGAATTCGTGCAGCCTGTGTCCCCATCGGCGCCTGACTCACATTTCAAACTTCCATTCGTATTGTACGTGCGGTACTTCACTAGCTTCATGCTCGGAACTAGGACACCAGAACTATTATAGCCCCAGGTCCCTTGCGCCGTTACTGTCGGCTTCGTAGCAGTCCCTCCACAAGCTTCAGCCGCAAACGTAGTCCCAGGATACCCATACTGCTGAATATTCAGCGCCGTACTCTGAGATGGATTGTTTATATCTATCAACGATACCTTCTCATAACACGGCAGCACCAAGCCAAGCGTCTCATTCTCATAGTACTGGTAGTTCACCTTAAGCGGTATCTCCACATCAGGGCTTACCTCGTTCCCGATGCTAGCTGACTGCACCATTAACCGTCCGGTCGCTGAGCTATACACATACGACGTATGGCTCTCTATGCTCTGGCTTACGCTACCCTCAAATGCATAGCTCTTACTGCTCTCTAGCGGCGTAAAAAACGGGCGCTCATCCTGAGACCCTGGCAGTTTATACGTGTTCAGACTAAACGAGTGTACGTCCAACGCCGTAATGTCGCTCACGTCAACCGGTTCCCAGGACGGATCTTCATTGCCAGAACCGCTTAAGCTCACCAGCTCCCGGGTGGTCTTACCGCTATACATCCAGTCAAGGTTGTTAAACCACTTCTCCACAACTACCTGGTTCGATGTCGATGGGTTCGACACTATCTTCACCCTTTGGAACCCACCAAACCCCCGGTAGCGCCAGTATGGATTTAGATTTGACGTCTCCTCGTCAACTATGTTGTGCCCATTGTAATAGGTTAGCTCGGTCACTGATTCTGATGTGGTGGTTTGACGTCCGTCGTTAACCTTAACCTTCTTAAGTAGCTGTCTTACACTACCCATTGTCGCCAGGACTCCGTCCCTCACGTGGACTGTGCTATCTGTGGATGGCTTGTATTCAAAATTAACTGTGCCGCCTGTGGGCAAGGTCACCTGTTCGAGCAATCCGGGGTATTTGCTCTTCGCTAACGCTGCTCCGGTAGCTAGATTATTAACCGTGCCTCCTGACTGCACTAAATCCTGGAGACCATCCCCGTTGATATCTATTATCGCAGAACCAGTAGGGGCTGTCGGATAATTACTGTCTCTTAACACTATCTGTACTGGCGGTTTAAAGCGCGCGTCAACCGTTGTCGACCAGCTCATCACGGGCGCAGTCCAGGGACCAGAGTATCCCATATTAATGTAGGCGCCATCGGGCGTCAGCACATCAGGCAATCCGTCGTGGTTCACATCCAAAAACATCCTGCCTAGCGATAGGTGATTAGTATCGTAAAAATCTGGCGCGTTTTGTATCGCTGGGTAGTACCCGCTGCCGCCTAGCTCAAAGATTCCTAGCGCAGGTGAAAGTATACCTCGGTTCCAGAAAAGATTGTCGTAATCACCATTCGTCTGCACATACGAACCAACGTACCTACTGTCCGATGGCGCATACAGATCTGACAGTCCGTCATTGTTAAAGTCAACTAGTTGGTCTCCACTACTTCCGCTCGATGCTGGATAGTAAAATATATTACTGCCATCTACTATCGTAAACGCTGGGTAGTGATCCGAGAACGAAACATTAAATGTGTCGGCTTGCTGCCAGCCAATTGGAAACGGCACACCCTGCAGTGGGCTAGATACATCACCATAGTTCACAAACGTCCTACCCTGTGAAGTAGAAATGTACGCACCGCTATCGCCACAGCGGTCCGCAGGATCCGGAGAATAGAAAAATTTATCATTGCAAAGCTTAAACAGATCCGTCTGCCCGTCCATGTTTAAGTCAGTCGCCCGAACGCCGTAATCAATCGCACGCGCAGGACTAGACGCTAAATCCAAAATCCTAGGACCCGACGTCAACACTACCTGCGTAAACTTAAGCGGATCGTTAAGTGTCCCGCAGTTCGAAAAACTCACCGCATGGTACACAATACCTGCATCGAGATAGTCGCTGTAAGCCTCTTGGACGTCTTGGCAACCATCTCCATTGAAGTCTCCAACTACTGCTCCCGTCGACAGCCCAGGGTGCCCTTGAAACCCAAAGCCAAATGGCATGTCGCCTGCACTTGTCGCTACTGCCGTACTGCTCCAGCCGTTAGCCGTTCCAAGATGCACCCCCCAGTTCGCCATCGGCTGGCTCCCAGATGGTCCATACACCTTCTCCGCTAGGATCAGATCCTCACGTCCATCTCCGTTCACATCGCCTACGCGAAAATTCGTCTCTGCTCCGTTCGCAGCAAACGTCAGAGGTATGTTAAAGCCTGTCGAAAACTGCTCCCACGCCCCTCCAACTCCACTCCCTATCGCCTGCTGCGTATATGAAAACTGATACTTCTGAGGCGCGTACGGTGGTGACACGCTCGTATCAGTCAAATTACTCTCCACGGGCGCGCTAGCCGCAGGACCAAAAAATTGTACCTTCGTCAGATACTTCTCCGTCGCTGGATTAGGCGATTTACCAGCCTCATTGTACGTTAGCTCAACCCCGCCCAGCGTCTTGTTGTTGTATACAATGTATATCTTCTTTAAAAACTGCGTCAGGTTATCCACCCCTGCTCGGGCGTAGCTAATAAAGCGCGGCTGCGCCTCTGAAAATGCCTCGTACCGAAACAGCACCTTCCTGCCACCATACGATATCGACGCAAGTGACGGGTGCCCGGTCAAATTGTCCCAGTTATACACTATCGTGTTACCGTTTAAGTCCCGAATCTCTCTTAAAAACCAGGTGTGCGTCTGCTCAAATGTCGTACTCCCGGGGCCGCTGCCGTAGATTGTAGAAGTCGTACCTCCAAACGTGTACAACGTACCATCCTGCCCAGTAACCTCCCAGTAATTATTCCCTCCGGAATTCTTCCTCTTCACCTTCGCAAACGAACGCGAAAGAGTGTCATAGTCCCCCTGGCAAACCCACTTATCCTCCTGCAGTACAGCATTCAGGCACACAAGCTCACCTGACGCCACTGGAGAGTCAATTACAAACACATCACCATTCTGTCCGTACTGCGGTAGCCCACCGCCAGAAGATGTCCTTTCAATCTTGTACAGCCCACCAAGAGCCCAGCCCTTCCCCACTACGCTCGTCACGCTACTGCTCGAACTATAACCAAGCGACAGACTAGGAGTTAATCCAGACACTCCGGCTGGTAACGGAATCGATATCCCGTACCTCCCGTCTCCGCTCTCACTAAAATACTCCTCGCTCGACCCAAGCACTGAACCATTAGACGCCTGCTTCGGCATCGGAACACTCGGCGGGTGGGACACCTCCGTCAAGATATCGTCACCACCACCTTGTTCGCTCCGCTGCTCCTCGCTCGGCTGCGGTCCACTATAATCAGCTCCTCGCTGCTCGTAAGGTATCGCGTATACGTACTGCACAGGACAGATAACCAGATACGCCATCAAAAGTGTCGTCGATACGCCTTGAACGGCGCCAACCGCAAAGCCAATTAAGCATTTCAAAAACTCAACACTCTTAGGAAAAATTAAAAGGCTGGGGGAAATACGGGCTGGTAACAACATGCTGACTACTCCAAAACAAACTTCGACCCAAACTAGGATTCGAGCTAACTGCCTTCGCCCCGGAGTACTACTTTACCCATTCGTTGTCAACCTAAACTCTCTAGCGGTATCGCGCATGTTCCGCTGAGTCGCATCCTGCGTAATAAACTCGACCCGACTATTGTTACAGCGACTGGGTGCATGCCGCAGGACACTGCGACATCGGCGGTCACAACATTAATATCGTTTCAAGCAAGATTTACGTCGGTGATAGTCCCAATATATACGGCCTCCGAGACTGAGGATTTCTTGTTGGCAAGATTGACCTGTTGGTTCCCCTGGTTGGTTCCCCTGGTTGGTTCCCCTGGTTTGGTTCCCCTGGTCGGGGGCACATGAGATAAGGGAGTGGAATCAAGGGTATAGTGTAACAGGCTGAGGAGGAAGGGGGATTACCGCGAGAAAACTTAAGCGGTTCCGTGAAAAAAAATAGAGGATGCAGGCAACTTTCGTCCTGAAATTTACGATATATTAACATGGGGGCACCGAGGAAATACCTTCCACACAATAGCGTGATATTTGTGACATTCAGTCTGGAGCAAGGGCTGCTGCTGCTCTCTAACCCGCTCTGCCTGGCGATTATAAAGAGCTGCTTGGCCAGAGCCCAGTGTCTTTTCCCGGTTAGGATCTCGCACTTTATGGTTCACGCAAACCATGTGCACCTAGTGTTAGTTGTAATAAGCCCGGAGCATGCCTGTAAGTTCATTGGGCACTTTAAGGCAGAGAGCGCACATAGATTTAACCAGCTTTTTGGCTGGAAAAAGCGCACGATTTGGTGCGAGGGCTACGATAGCCCGGTTGTACTAACGCCCGTTAGGGCACTAATAGCGATTGCATATATCTATTCCAACCCCGCGAAAGACCACCAGGAAGAATCGATCAATAAGTACCCAGGCCTCTCGAGCTGGCGCATGTTTAGGAGTGGCCTGGGTACTAAGCAGTGGAAGTTCATCCGTCGCCCCGCCTTTAGGCTGCTGGCCAAAGACGCGCATAGCCTTGCGGGCTACACAAGGGAGTGCGCGCGAATACTGAAGGGCACAAAGGCTCTGCAAACCTTTAGGCTAGAGCCCGATGCATGGCTTGAGGCGTTCGGTATCAGTAGCGAGGAGGAGAAGAAGAGCTGGAACGATACGATGGTTACCAGGGTCAGGACCCTTGAGGAGCGATACCAGAGGGTTCGCCAAAGGGACAAAAAACGCGTAGTTGGCAGACAGGCCCTTCTTAGGCGATCCATGACATTTGACTACCAATCGAAGCGAGGCGGGAAGCGCATGTGGTGCCTGAGCGAGGACAGGAAGCTCCGCGTTAAGTTTATTCACTTTCTAAAGAAACTCATAGCTCAAGCCCGTGAGGTCTATACCAACTGGCATGTCGGGGACTACTCGGTGGCTTATCCGCCGGGGCTATTCCCTCCCTCTCAGCCCAGGCTCTTTGAGCCTTTGGAAGTTTGGTGAGGGCTCTTTAGTACTGGTTACTGCGACTCTCTTGGTCGCTGTGTATTCGTGTATCTAAAGCTTGGTCAGTGCTGACCACTACGCTTCAATTATCCCTTCTCACTGCCGAGCTTCTTAGGCTATTTCCATTCACATGCTCTCAGACGTCAGCCCGTGCCACGGACCAGGGGGGAAACGCTCCTATTGGGGGATAGAGAACAAACTGCACTACAGAAAAGACTTCACTTTCGGCGAAGACCGATCCACTATCCGCGCAAAATATGGCCCTCAGAATATGGCAACTCTAAGAAATTTCGCTCTCGGGCTCCTACTGGTAAACAATGTAGAAAACGTTAAACGCTGCGTCGACAACCTACAGCATTACCCTTACGCTCTCCTCAGAACCGCTGCTTAACCCTAAGCAGCTCACCACACTATCGTATCCACAGGATGCGACTGCTCCTCCTCGCCAGCTTACCCCAAAACACCCTTAGTTCTCCTGCCTTGCAAAAACTAACAGCCCAAACCTCGCCATTCGTCCCAAAAATTCACGCCAAAACGTCGCCACCGACCCAACTATAAAAAAACTTTGTGACGCCCTAGGAGCGGGGTAGCTTAAGATCTCTATTCTGGTACAATTACTTCACTGAACGGTGTTGCGTTAAGTTATTGAACCCGGGATCTTAGCTGCCAAATTGGAGCGGCGTATTAGATATCTCATGGCCATTGAGGAGTATGGGACCATAAACCTTGCTGGTGGAAGTGCGATTGCAAGTATGAACTATTATACAGTATTGGGGCTCCCCCCGACGGCTAACGAAGAAGAGATACGAAAAAACTACCGCATCCTCTCAAAAGATCTGCACCCAGACCAAAACCATGACGATCCAGTTGAGGCTGATAGATTATTTAAAAACCTAGGGGAGGCGATGGAAACCCTTAAGGATAAGGTTAAGCGCGCAGAGTTCGACCGACTGAGGCCAAAAGAAGCCTACCGATATCTTCCAAGTGGGATCTTCTCGGCGGAATTGGAGGGGAAGTAGTGAGTGCGTTTGTGAACTACACTCTATGCTCCTTGGAGCAATGATGCTTTGGAGCTAGTTAGAATATCTATTATTATGGCTTTCGATTATGAGTGGTAATGCAAATAGAGGTCAAGGTACAGGTCGTGCGCCATTAATTTCTTGTGACCCATCTGAGTGGGTAGCTTTGTTAGGACCGCGTGCGCGCAAGGAGTATAAAAGCGGACAGAAACTCGTTGATAAGATTTCGCGCTATGAGAAGGAAATCTTAGGGGCTCTGGGCACGATAGACGATTTGTATGAGGAGCTTACTTCGATATCCGAAGCTAAATCTAGATCAATTGCTGGCAGATTGCATCTGTTTAAGAGTATGAACCGCTACTTCGAAACCGCGGGTCTCCCGTCAAGGGTGCGGAGGGACGCATGGGACGAGGTGCTTTATGCACATGAGCAAGATGGGGAGTGTTATTCAATCAGTAGTCGTGATTATCAGTCCGGTCTTCGTGATTGTGTCGATAGACTGAGAGAAATAATGCTTAAACATCCGTCAGAACAGAAAGCAAAAGCCAAAGTTTTCAAATTCAGAGATCCAGATATTTTCCCCCTGGCTGATAACCTTCTTTCCGCCCTGAGTTCCTTTCAAGCATTTGCGGGGAAATTAGCTGGTGTTGCCACCGCTGCTGGTATGAGCGACGATACCAGATTTCAGGATCTTTCAAATATTTTTAATAAAACTATTGAAACGCTTCAAGCGTTGAGGGTTTACCTACAGGTGGACTCTGAACTTGACCGCATTGAAGTCTGCCCAGTGAAAGATGAACTTGTTCTTTGGGCTCGGCTTCGAGAAGCGGTTTCACATTTGCAGTCGCGCCCTAGATCGGAACAGGTCCAAGAGAGCGTTAGCAAGTTGCGTTTTTTTGTGGCAGATAAGACGCAACAAACTTTGCGGTCTTTTCAAGAGGCGCAGCCAAACAATGTAACCCCCATATCGACATCGGGCCGTCGTGATTCTAGAGAGAGACAAGACCTACCCAATCCGGCACCGGTTGGTGTATCGCCAGCTGAGACGGGTGAGCCGCGAGAAGACGATCATAAAGAAGAGGCTAATCTTGGTAAGCATCTTGGGGAGCTGGTCGGTCTTGGGTTTCCAGATCTGGTCATCTTAGAAATTTATGAGCGCTTCGATCCGCGTTTTGTCGCAAGCGCCAAACGTGAGTTTCTAGTTTATGGGTTTCCCGAGGAGGAATTTTTTCAGATCGTGCTTGATCATCCGGACTTACTTGATTGTCGTTCGCCAAACGAGTTTGGTAATGTCTTGGGTAAACTCCTCAAGGGAATTCAAGAAAACAGTGCTGTTGTGGCGCCCGACGCCAAGGGAGAGCTATCGGCCCGGAAGCTCGATAAGCAGGAAATGTTGGCACTTACTTTCAATAGGTTAACGGAAATTCTGGAAGGCGTTAGTAACGAGCGATTTCCGGCAGAGGTGTTAGCCGTAATTCTTCTGGGTGGATTTTACTCTGGTGGTAGGTTGTTTCGTGGGAGACTTTGCTTACCGCCACAGCATGTCAAAACAAACACTTTAAGGTGTGTGCGGGCGTTAGGTAGCTATGAATCTCTATATATTTTGGTTTCCCAAAAATTCGAAACGTTCTTAGCCTATCTTGCGCGTGATAACGGGCCAGTGGTTGGTTGGGACCCCTATGCACTACGCATTAATTGGCCCAAGCAGGGCGAAAAATCAGGATTCAAAGTGGCGCTGGAGCTGGTTTTCTCCTTTTATGGCCAAAATAACCGTTAGGCGTTCCAGTTTGTTTGCCGCCGGGTTCAATAACTTAACGCAACACCGTTCAGTGAAGTAATTGTAACAGA
>CAZVWV010000053.1:0-22284 GCA_964631745.1 uncultured Bdellovibrionales bacterium | reverse complement strand
AATCGATCACTTAGCTCACCTGGCTAAGTGGCATTGGACGAGTCGTCGGCGCTCCATAATATCCGTGCTCTGCGCCGCGTTTGTAATTTACCCGAGGTTTTTGAGCAGCTACCCCACATCTTTTTAGGCCGCGATTTTGTTGGGATTTTCTGATTCGCAATGAGTCGCTATTGTTCCCGCGCCGCACTCAGTTCGCCCAACAAACTCGCGCCTTTCTCCAATTTGTAACCTCCTGCCATACAGAAGATGTGGGCAATAGTCAGCCGGAATCACTCCCCCGCCCAAAGCTCTTCAAAATCCTGACGCGGCCTGATTAATTTATAAGACCCGTCGACTGCCACCAAAACCTCGGCAGGCAGACGTCTTGAATTATAATTGGAGGCCATTGAGAAGCCGTAAGCCCCTGCATTATTAATAGCCATCAGGTCTCCACTGTTTACCTCTGGCAACTTGCGCTCTAACCCCAAATAACACCCGGTTTCGCAAACAGGCCCGACTACGTCAGCGACAAAAGTTTTCCCGCTTGCGTTATGAGTCAGCGCCTCAATTTCATGATAGGCCTCATACAGCGCGGGCCGGATTAGATCATTCATGCCGGCATCCACAATTACGAAGTTTTTATCATGGTTCTTTTTTGTAAGAACTACGCTCGTTATAAGCTGCCCCGCCTCGGCCACCACGAATCTGCCCGGCTCAAATATATACTGATATTTGTTGCATTCAGCGCGTTTAAAAAGCTGCGCAAAGGCGGCCAGGTTTAGTGCCTGTTCCGTAAAAGTGTAGCAGATCGGGAATCCACCGCCGAGGTCGATGTAACGAATCGTGAAGCCGCTCTCTTCGAAAGCGCCAGCGGCTTTCAGCATTTCAAGATGCGCCCCTTCCCAAGCAGAAAGTTCACTGACCTGTGAACCGATATGACAGTCAATCCCGCATAAATCAAGAAATTTTGATTTGGCGATATCTTCCCGCAACAACAAGGCATCAGATAACGGCATGCCAAACTTGCTGGTTTTCAAACCGGTGGCGAGATACGGATGCGTATGCACGTCGATATCGGGGTTAATTCGCAGAGAAATTTGGGCCCTTACGCCTAGCTCCTTGGCGATAGCGTCCAGCATATACAGCTCGGCTGGAGATTCGATGTTAAGAAATTTTATCTTATTGCTTAGAGCCGCACGAATTTCATCGGGCCCCTTCCCGACTCCGGAATATACCACGCTCGACATGGCCCCGCCCGCGCGCAGTACGCGCCGCAACTCACCCTCCGAGACTATATCAAATCCAAATCCTTGATCGGATAACAGTTTTAAAATCGATAAATTTGAATTGGCTTTGACTGCGTAACAAAAGGAGGCGTTAGTCCCGGCGAAGGCCGCTTTTAATTCTGAAACTTTTTGTAAAATTGTCGCTTCCGAATACACATAAAGCGGTGTGCCAAATTTTTTCGCGATCTCCTCGAAGAGCACTCCCCGCTCGTGTGTCACTCCAAACAGCCTCAAAATTAACTTTACAATTAAATAGTAAATGTGGAGCAGAGGGGATTTGAACCCCTGACCCCCGGCTTGCAAAGCCGATGCTCTCCCAGCTGAGCTACTGCCCCTAACGAGAACGCGCGACCTGCGTTCACAAAGGAATTTTCCCGCCTAGACGGCCCCCAAAAACAAGCACCCCAAGACCAAGTTATAGTCTCGAAAATGAATCCCAAGAATGGGCCAGGGTGGACTCGAACCACCGACCTCACGCTTATCAGGCGTGCACTCTAACCACCTGAGCTACTAGCCCTAAAGACCAACTTAACACCCGCGGTACAATCGCCGAATAACCGCAGGGCCGAACGAAAATAGTCGTAACTAGCTGAACTGTCAAGGGAGTTGCGCACCATATGGCCGATATATTGCATCAAAATACTACCAAGCAAGCATAAAGCCTATTGCGTAAGATGCCGATAATATTAAATATAACTGATTATAGCTGGAGGTCGCAGGGTGAGCGTCTCTGTACTATTACTAAATTCAAGCTTTGAACCTATCCGGGTTATCTCGTGGCAACGCGCCGTCACCATGTTCTTTATGGGGAAGGTCGAGATCGTCCAGGAGTATGAAAAAGAGATAAGATCGGTCTCTCTCGTAATTAAGGCCCCCGCGGTTGTACGACTTTTGCGCTTTGTGCATCTGGGCCGCAAGAGCCCGCCACTTTGCCGCACAAATATTTTAGCGCGCGATAACTTCCGCTGCCAATACTGCGAGAAAGAGCTGACTTCCCGCGAAGCCACCCTTGATCATGTGCTCCCGCGTATCCACGGTGGAAAAACCGCCTGGGAAAATATAGTATGTTGCTGCAGCGCTTGTAACAGGAAGAAAGGCGGCCGCACGCCGCAGCAGGCGCATATGACCTTGATGAAAAAACCTGTCAGACCTGACTGGCTGCCAGTTTTGAACTTGAGATTTAATGGCAACATCCCGCACTCATGGCACGAGTTCCTCTTCGCAGGCCACGCGTAAGGCGCTCGCACAAAAGCTTGGCGAAATAGCCGAGTCTGCGCCAGTAACATTAATTCACAAAGCCTTAGGCATCGACGACGAACTTTATTTAGTTGGCGGAATTGTACGCGATCTAGCTAGCGGTCTAGAACAGAGCGATCTAGATCTGGCCACAGGGCTCGAAGCTGGCACTATTATTTCGCGGCTTAAAGCGAATTCTATAAGAGTAGTCGAGACCGGTCTGCAGCACGGCACGGTTACTGCGGTGATCGATGCCAAGGGCTATGAAATCTCGTCTTTCAGAAGACTAGCATCGGGCGCGATCGCCGACTCGATAGAAACAGATCTATTGGGCCGTGATTTTACCATCAATGCCTTGGCTTTTGCTGTTAGCAGCAAAACCTTACTGGACCCTTTTGGCGGTTTGAACGATCTTGACAATTCGCTGTTGCGCGCTGTCGAAAATCCAATGCACCGCTTCGCCGAAGATCCACACCGCATAATGCGCATGGTTCGGTTTGGCCCAGCGCAGGGGCGCACTATTCATGAAGACACTTTGGCTGCGGCGAAATCTGTAAGGCCACGTCTCGCAGAAGTTGCGGTTGAGCGCACGCGTGTCGAGCTAGAGAAAATTCTCGTGAGTTCACACGCCGCTGACGGATTTCGTTGCTTAAAAGAGCTGAACTTACTAGAACACACCGTTCCAGAACTTTTGACTTGCGTGGGGTTCGAACAAAACGAGTTCCATATTCACGATGTCTTTGAGCATATTCTTTGGGTCATGGAGCGCTGCCCGCATGATTTGAAGCTCCGATTAACGGCGCTGTTTCACGATATCGGCAAACCGCAGTCACTTTCCGTTGGCGACGATGGACGGCGCCATTTCTTTAAACACGAGTCATTTGGCGCAGAGATCTGCAAGGAGCGCATGGCGCAGCTAAAGTTTTCGCACCATCTGACTGAACAGGTAACCTTATTGGTGCAGCACCATATGCGCCCGGTTGACTGCGGCCCGGTAGGTATTCGGCGCTTGTTAAGGGACCTAGGTGAAGAATTTGAGAGCTGGCGCAAATTCAAATATGCAGACGCTACGCCGACAATAGCTGACGATGTAGTCAGAGAGCGCTTAGCAGATTTTGATCATCGCGTAGAAGTTGAAAGGGAGCGCTTGGCCAAGATGGGAGGCAGCAATTTAGCGATAGATGGCAACGACCTAATCGCTCTAGGGATGCGTCCGGGTATACAGCTGGGAGCGGTTTTAAAGGCGCTTAACGAGGATATCATCGTGGATCCTGAGCTAAATACACGCGAAGTTTTGTTGGCACGAGCCAAGCTGAAAATTGACGCACTTTGACGAATTCTCGCTCTTCGGTTACTGTCATTTAGAGTTGCAGTATTCGTAATAATCACGGGAAGAATAATTGAAGCAGCGTTCTCGCCTTGTTGGCTTAGTTATGTTTGGGGTCATCGCTTGGCTATTTTTCGTAGTCAATCGGGAAGCTCCACCGCAAAAATCCGAAATCCAGACCAGATTTGAGCGTTGGCTTGAATCTGCGGATGCCAAATTCGCCCACGCCGATAAGCCCGAAACCATTCTTCCCGCCTTAACTTTAAAACTAAGTAGCCTGGATACCTCCAAGAAAGTTGAGTACCTCTTTTCTAGCAGCGACTCTGCTGACTCTTCGGAGAAGATTTTCCGTATTCTTGAGGTTGCCGAGGGCGCCAATCTTTTTACAGATACAAGCTGGGCGGATTCCCCTTCTCCAAGTTCCTTGGCGCTGGAAGTCTCCGAAGGCACGAACGTATTTAAAACGCATATCCCCTGGCCCGACGATCGCGCCGACGTGCGCTTGCGGACCATGTTTAAACTTTTTCAACTTTACGCGCTTTCTTCCAAAGTCAAAGATAATCAGATAGCGGCACTCTCTCTTGAGCTAGTTCCAGCCCAGGATAAGGAGCTGGGCCAGTTAACCCAATCAGAAAACGAGGATCCAAATGCACCCAAGTAGAGAAAGCGCCTTTGCCCTTTTGAATGAGTACACAAAGAGTGAGAGTCTGATTAAGCATGCCTTGTCAGTAGAGGCTGCCATGCGCTGGTATGCAAAAAAGTTCGGCCTCGATACCGAACAGATCGAGCTTTGGGGATTAACTGGCTTGCTACACGATTTCGATTACGAGATGTTTCCAAATCCCACCCCGCCAGATGGCCATCCGTACAAAGGCAATCAGATCTTAGGGGAAGCCGGTTATCCCGAAGCGCTTCGTCAAGCCATTATGGGGCACGCCAGCTATACAGGCGTGGCGCGCGAATCCCAGATGGCCAAAGCGCTTTTTGCAGTGGATGAACTCTCGGGCCTTGTAACCGCCAGCGTCTTAGTGCGCCCCGATAAATCTCTGCACACGATTGAAGCCAAATCGGTGCTCAAGAAGATGAAAGATAAACATTTCGCCGCGGGATGTAACCGCGATGATATTCGACAAGGCGCCCAAGAATTGGGTATTGAACTGTCGGAGCATATTACAAACGTAATCGCGGCATTACGAGAGATTGCGGGGGAGCTTGGGTTGGCGGGGTAGCGGCCTTGTTGGCGGTTTGAGATTTTCTTTTCACCACTAAGCCTCGAAGGCTCTAAGGAGCACAAAGTGAATCTTGCTGACACTACAGCAGCAGAGGCACTGATTCGAGCATCCTCTTAGTTTGCCCTGAACCGACAATAGCAATCTGTTAGGTAATCGACCCTTACTTAGCCGTAATCACATTCACCAATTTCGGTTGCGAAGTCCCCTGCGCAAAAACGGTAATAAAGCGATCATGTTCCGTGACTTTATAATCGGTGCCCGCCATCTGGGTTATCACGGCCTTTTTTAGGGCGGTTTCATCCGTTCCCACCGGCACTTCCACCAGAGCGCGCTTTTTTCCGTTCACCTGCACCACCACTTTGACGCTATCTTCTTGCAGCGCTGCTTCGTCGAACGTCGGCCAAACTTCGTACGCTAAAGATTGCTTATGCCCAAGCATCTGCCAAAGCTCCTCGGCGATGTGCGGCGCAAACGGTGATAGCATCAAAACAAATTTTTCCAGGGTTTGCTTCGAAACCTTTTCGTCCGCAACGGAATTCAAAAATTCCATCATGCTAGAGATACAGGTGTTAAGATTAAGGGTTTCGATATCAGCTGTGATTTTCTTGATTAAGCGATTTACTTCGCGTGCCAAGTCTCTAGATTCGCTTTTCTGGTCAATAAGATCTCGAAGGCCCGATTCTCGGTTTCCGGTGACAAAGGCCCAAGCTTTTCTCAAGAAACGGTTACTGCCGATGATGGCCTGCGTATCCCAAACCCGCGACGTGTCCAGGGGGCCCATAAACATCAGGTACACCCTAAAAGTATCGGCCCCGAATTTCTCGACGATCTCGTCTAGAGTGACCACGTTACGCAGCGACTTAGACATCTTGGCGATTATGCGGGTTAGCACCTCACCCGTTTCTTTGACGCGCGCGCTGCCATCGGGCAGCTCTTCCACTTGATCCACTGGAACAAGCGCGTTTCTTTGATTCTTAAAAGCGAAGGCTTGAATCATGCCTTGATTAAAGAGCTTATGAAACGGCTCTCTCGTCGAAACAAACCCAAGGTCAAACAATACCTTATGCCAAAAACGCGCATACAAAAGATGTAGAACCGCATGCTCAGCGCCGCCCACGTAAAGATCAACCGGCATCCAAGCTTTTTCGAGTTCGGGATCCCAAGCACGTTTTGAGTTTTTAGGATCGATAAATCTAAGGTAGTACCAACATGACCCGGCCCACTGCGGCATAGTGTTAGTCTCGCGACGACCGCGCATACCGGTTTTCTGATCTACAACCTCAAGCCAATCCTTGGATTTTGCAAGTGGCGATTCTCCGCCATCAGATGGTTTATAATCCGCGAGCTCAGGCAGAATCAGAGGTAGCGCGGACTCTTCCAGCGCCGACATGCTGCCATCTTCCCAATGCACTATCGGAATGGGCTCTCCCCAGTAGCGCTGACGCGAAAAGAGCCAATCACGCAACTTATAGGTAACTTTGCCATGCCCCAGATCGCGCTCCTCTAACCACTTGGTAATGGCTTCCTGGGCGACAAGATTGTCTTTGCCCGACAATTTCAATTCCTTGGCCACTGGGCTCGCGAAGTCAAGCATTCGTCCGGACTCAGTCCAGGGCATCTCGCCTTCTGTCACAGCCCGCCTTAGCTCGGCATCTTCCGTATCCGGCGCTAGCACGGGAACAATTTCAATCTGAAATGTGCGCGCAAATTCGAAATCGCGCTCATCATGGGCCGGCACCCCCATCACAGCTCCGGTACCGACTGTCATTAGCACATAATCGCCGATATAGATCGGAATCTGCTTCCCGCTAATAGGATTCACCACAAACGAGCCCGAGAACACTCCTGTCTTTTTGCGGTTATCGATGGTGCGTTGCAACTCGCTAAGCCTTTTGGCCTCGTCGCAATATTTCTGGACTTCCGTTTTAAACTCGGCAGTGGTGACCTTCGATACTAAGGCATGCTCTGGAGAGATTACGAAAAATGTAACGCCAAAGAGAGTGTCGGGCCGCGTTGTAAAAGCCACTAAATATTCATCGCTGCCGCTGATTTTGAACTTAATTTCAGCGCCGTTTTTCTTACCGATCCAGTTGCGCTGCTGCTCCTTAATATTTTCTGGCCACTCGATCTCGCTTAACTCATCAATCAGTCGGTCGGCGTATTTTGTAATACGCAGCAACCATTGCTTCATGGGCTTACGAATTACATCATGTCCGCCGCGCTCGGATTTACCATCGATGACCTCTTCGTTAGCAAGCACCGTACCCAAGGCCGGGCACCAATTCACCATGGCATCGGCGTAATATGCCAAGCGGTACTGAGCCTGATAATTCTCTATGGCTAATTTCCCCTTGGCTTTTACAGAATCCGGGATGGGGAGCTCATCGATGTGCCGCGCTTTATTGGTCTCCTCATCGAACCAAGAGTTGTATACCTGAAGAAAGATCCACTGCGTCCAGTGGTAATAATCCGGGGTGCAGGTGTAGAGCATGCGATCCCAATCGTATGAGAGCCCCACAGTTTTCAGTTGTCGGGTGAAGACCTCACAGTTTTTTTGGGTAATCTGACTGGGATGCTCACCGGTTTGCACAGCATGCTGCTCTGCCGGCAACCCAAAAGCGTCGAAGCCCATGGGATGAAGCACAGCATATCCCTGCATGCGTTTATAGCGGCTAAAAATATCGGTGGCGGTGTAACCCAAAGGGTGGCCGACATGCAAACCAGATCCGGATGGATACGGAAACATGTCCAGGCAGTACAGTTTCTTGGTCGGTTTCTTCGTTCCAGGCTTATCCGCCCGAAAAGTCTTATTCTTCTCCCAGTACTCCTGCCAGCGCTTTTCAATGGTTAAAGCATCGTATTCAGCCATGTATTTCCACGCAAAAATTCAACTATCTCGTATAATATACTAAGTTTTTAGCAGAATAAACCTCAACATCTTGATAGCGCTATGGTATTTGAGCTAATATCGCTTGCTTGCTATGCCCGCCGGTAACCGGCCTGCGGGAAGACATGAGGAATGGGAACTAATGGTACTGATACTGGGTGCCTGCATCAAAGCAGTCAACCAGCCCAAATTAGGCCCCATCACTAAATGTTGTTACTAGATTTGCAAGCCACTCACTGGAGTCGTAGTTCAGCTGGTTAGAACGCTCGCCTGTCACGCGAGAGGTCGCGGGTTCGAGTCCCGTCGGCTCCGCCATTTTGTTGGCATCTTCTGCTGTCGCAGAAGATCGCATGGCTCCGCCATATTGTTGGCATCTTCTGCTGTCGCAGAAGATCGCATGGCTCCGCCGACGGGATTCGGGCTACTCGGACGGGCATTACTGCAGGAGCCCGTCGGCTCCGCCATATTGTTGGCATCTTCTGCTGTCGCAGAAGATCGCATGGCTCCGCCGACGGGATTCAGCCTACTCGGACGGGCATTACTGCAGGGGCCCGTCAGCTCCGCCATTTTTGTAATCCTCCACTTTTAGATCAAGTGGTTAGGGTGCTGTCATCAATGCCAGAGGGCAAAAGTGGCACAATTGGTGGCACAAAGTCTACGAAAATTACCTATGAAAAACTCGTAGAAAGTATGCTTTAAGACTGCGACGCCGGCGTCGCTTTGTGCCACTCAAATAATTAACTGAACACCACCAATTCGCCTTTTGGTCCGTTCATCTCAAGGTGTAGCTGTTTGATGACATCAAAGCCAAGAAGCCCATCAATTCCGTCTGCCTCAAGATTCCTGAAATCATAAGCAGCAACGATCAGTCCACCAAACTTCTTGCCGAACAACTCCAAATGTTTCACCTCTACCGCATACCCTTCATCAATAGGCCCAGAAGGTCCATACGCTGAAATACGCCTTACTCCATCACGAGCACTATACCCAAGTTCTTCAACGACTGAGGTAGTTATTTGGGTCATAAATGCGCCGGTGTCAAATACTAAACGAATTGGTCGCTTTCTTAACTTTCCTTGGATCTTTGCGAAAACGAGAGGTAGCGGTTCTGATGTATCAAAGTTGAAAGTCCTCCTCACTTTCTGACACCGTATTGATGAAGGTTTGCGCTAAACACGGACCCCTCCTGTATCTTCATCGCGCCCGTATACACAATTGAGGAGTTATCAACGGGGTTATTCATAAATTGCTGATGTATTTCTTTGCGCGCCTTTGACTGATAGCGCACGACACCAGAGCGCGGGTAGGGTTCAAACTCATCCCATTCAAAATCAATAAGTTCAACCCATTGATCGGGATAACGTGTTTTAATCTCTTCCCAAGTCAATTTTTCACTCATACATTGCCCTCAAATCAAAAAATCTTATGTTGAAAAATACCATATTTCAAAGCATTTCAACATAGTTTTCCCCTCATCCCCTCTCCCCCGTAGAGCCACCCGCGATAGACCCGCCGAAACTTGTAAACGCTCTCTGGGTCATCGACAAGGAGGATCATGTGGACCTGGTTTGATTCGACTGCGAGGGTACAAAAGCTCTGGCCGTAAAGCTGCTGGGCCTTGGCCAAGTTGGACCAGAAGATCTCGTCTATGAAGGTCACCGGTACAAACGGTAGCCCTTCCTCGATTCTGAAGGACACCATGACGGTGGTGCCGTTTAGGAACAGTTTTCGGTTCGATGGCATGGGGCGATACTCGGATACGTTAAACCCTATAATAATGTATCGTGAATTAATTTTTAGAGTTGCCGGTTTTGTAAAAAAAGTAGGGTGGCTCGAGGTGGGAAAATTACTATAGTAATGGTGGCTGTAGCCACCTATCAAGCAAATTTTTCTGGGGAGCCACTACTGGAACGGCAAGATTGCTAATTACGCGAGTGTATAATGCCTTCCGAAAAAATGCGCTACATGAGGGCCCGACACGGTCCGGACTCGCCAATTGAGTTTAATGACTTGCTCAGACATCTGCGCTCGTTTGGAATAAAAGACTTATCTGAAATTCTCTGGATTCGTGCTCAGCACGACGACCTATTACGAAGAATCTTAACAGTCACAGCAGCAATTCCCCTTTGTGCTGGCGATTTCAAAAAGGGCAAATCCGCAATCGATTTCGCGCTGTATCTTCCCGACTTTGTAACGTATGACATTGAGAACGGATACGGGCAACTCCTTGACGCTATTCACGTTGGAATTGAGCGTCTAGCTGATGACGGTGATAGAGCGTCGGCCCTCCAACTTGCCCAATACGCAATAGAGCAGGCACAAGCGGCGCTGGAGCGGTTCGCCGAAGGCCGCGATTGGCGATGCGCAATTGAGCGTCTGTGCGAGCTTGCCGAGAAACTAAGCACTGAGAGCAAATCCGTTTAAGCCAGTTAAGAGCTCAGGTCAAGTTACCTACTGCTGAAAAGGATTTCTCCCAGCGTGTGCGCCTCTAAGGCAATTAACAGCGTCTCTGTTGCCTTGCATTTGCCATTGCCCACTACAGCCCCTTATCAAGCCTAGAAAGAAATCCCAAAAGAATCGTAAGCTCTCGCTCACTTCTGAGCGGTGCCCGTCTGAAAATTCCCCTTAGCAGTTCCGGCACCTCAGCGGGGGTGCCTTTAGTTAGGAAGCCACTTTTTTCTATCAGTTTATCTAACATCACATCAAGCTGTTTGATTTGCTGTAGCGTTGGGACCTCAGTGGGGTTGGAAGCGCTAGGCTGCAAGGTGAATATTTCATACAATACCAAAAGCACGGCTTGGGCCAAATTATAGCAACGATACTCCATGGCAGACGGGATCGTTACCAGTAGGTTCAAAAAATTGTGATGCTCCTGCCTTAAGCCGCAATCTTCAGGTCCAAAGACCAGCGCTATGCGACGCCCATCCTGCACTTCTGTACCCGTTAACCAACTCTTGAGCGGTAGGGTGGGACGGTTCTTGCCCGAACGTGCGCTAAAGCCCACGGCAAATTGTTGATCCGAGATGGCCTGCTCTAGCGTTTCGAAGATCGTGGCATCGCGCACAATCTTCTCGGCCCAGCAGGCGCTACGCAAAGCGTGCTCTTCAAAAGATCTTTCTGGGGATACAAGGCGCAAGTTGACAAAACCCAGATTCATCATGGCACGCGCCACTGATCCGATATTGATAGGATCTTGGGGCTCAACAAGCACGATTGAGAATGTTTCACTTAGAGTCATGCGAGCTTTATAACACATTCCTGAGCTATTCTCACACGTTCAGGCGTGCAGTTTCTGCGCCCTGCAAATTGCGCTATAACAGAAAGATGCAGCCCTTGAATATTTTAGCGATCAGCGAATCTCCGGATCTGCCAGAGATGCATCTGTTAATGGGTATCGCCAGGGCCGGGAACTTCGTTCGATTAGTGCATGCTCCCAAGACAACAAATTTGGCAGTTTTGCGAGATGCCGGCATCCAACTTAGCTCGCTTGAAATACGAAGCCGCTTCAGTCCTCGCGCAGTTCTCGCCCTTCGCAAGCTCATGCTAGCTACCGATTACCAAGTGATACATTCATTTACCGCTAGAGCACTTTCGAATGCCCTCTTCGCGTCAGTCGGTTTAGCCGCAAAGCATATAGCTTACCGAGGCACCGCCGGACATCTTTCGCGACTCGATCCTACTTCCTGGCTTAGCTTTTTAAATCCGCGTGTCTCCAGGATTAGCTGCGTTTCGGATGCTGTGCGCCAATACCTTCTTAGTGTTGGAATATCTCCAGCTAAACTTCGAACGATCTATAAAGGCCACGAGTTGGCTTGGTATGATAACTTGCCAAAGTTCGATTTGAACACCCTGGGAATTCCAGCCGATAGTTTTACGGTTGCACTCGTGGCCAATATGCGGCCGGTTAAGGGAGCTGATATATTACTAGAAGCCGCCAAAACTCTGATTGCAGAGCAAGAGAATATCCATTTTATTTTGATCGGAGAAGTTAGAGACGAGAGAGTATCACTCTTACTTTCGGAGCTCTCTCCTAGCGGAAAAGTTCATGATCTGGGAAGCCGGTCGGACGCAGTCGCTGTCGTCAAAGAATGCTCCGCATTTGTGATGCCCTCACGTTCCAGAGAAGGCTTTCCAAAGGCCGTGGTCGAGGCCATGTCATGCGGGGTCGTTCCAATTGTTACCAATGTGGGCGGTATGCCAGAGCTTGTTAAAGGGGGAGAGTCCGGCTTAGTTATCGAGCCATCCTCGCCAGACGCGCTTGTTACTGCTATTCGATTATTGGCCAACGATAGAGAGTTGGCCGTGAAACTTGGCAAGGCTGCACGGGCCAGGATTCGAGAGAGCTTCAAAATCGCTCAAACTGTGGAACAAACCCTGCGGCTTTATCAGGATGCGCTGCTGAGTTAAAGTTAACACTCCAAATCAGATTGAGTCTTGTCCACTCGGGAAACTTCCCGCACCTCCCAGCCACCTTCCCCCTTTAGCTCCAAAACGGTCGCATGAAAGTTAAATAGCGTCGCGCGATGCCCGATACTGACATAGTTGTTGGTGACACCCCGCAAGAGCTCATACATTTTTTTCTCATTCTCTGCATCCAGCGCCGTCGAAGCTTCGTCTAAAAATACCCAGCTAGGTTTTGCTAAGAGCACTCTTGCAAAAGCAACCCGCTGCTGTTCACCCAAAGAAAGTACGTTGGGCCAATCAAGCTCGGCCTCAAAGCCCCCTACTCTACTTAATAGCTCGCCCAGCCCGACCCGGCTTAACGCGTCGACAAGTGCGCCATCACTGATATCGCCTTTGATGGAATATCGTAATTGGTTTCGCATTGAGCCCAAGACCATGTAAGGGCGCTGCGGCACAAACACAATTTCGCCAAGCCCCGGCCTGACAATTCGACCAGCCCCTTCGGTCCACAATCCTGCCACCGCTCTTAGCAACGAAGTTTTTCCGACACCACTTGCCCCAGTTATAAGCAATGGATTTCCAACCCGGCATGTAAACGAGAGATCTTTAACTAAGGCTCGATTCTGGTTAGGCGTTCGCACAGTAACGCCCTGAAATTCCAATTCCGCCCCCGGCACGATCTCAATCCAACTTTTCTTGTCGCTGGGCCATTCACAAACGCTATCCCCGATTTGCATCTCCTCCCACAGAGTACCAAGGCGCGCGATGCTTGCCGCAAAGGCACTCAAGCGTTCGAATTGAATCACTATGAGGGAGAGTGCGCCCAAGACCCAACCGAATGCCGTAGTAGCAAGCGTCACTACTCCAATTTCGATTTCGCCGTGCAAATACAACGGAGCAACTATAATTACGGGCAAAACGCCTTTAAAGTAATCATATCCCGTAGTGAAAAATCCCAAGTTTCGATGCCAGGCGATTAAGAAGTTGAGGTTACGAAGGGCGTCCCGCAAACGCTGCCTGACGGTTACAGCCTCTCTGTCCTCTCCTCGATAAAAAGCGATCGATTCCGAATTATCTCGAACATGAATTAGCCCGTAACGAAAATCCGCCTCTTTTCGAAGCTGTGTGAAATTTAACGCCACGAGTCTGCCGCCTATCAACATGGTCATAAACGAGCCAAAGAAGGCGTAAAAGAACGTAAAAAACGTGAGGCCGGCAGAGATAGACCAAAGCTTATAGCTCCAAAGAAAAAGGTTGATAACGGCGCTGGAAAAAATCAGCAGAAACGATAGGCTGGTAGAGCAAAAGGATCGGATCTCATCCGCGATGCGCTGATCAGGATTATCGATGCGTTTCTCCTGATTGATTCGGTAGTACGAGTGCGTCTTAAAGTATGCCGACAAAAAATGATTGCTAAGCCACCGGCGCCACAAGAGCGCCAGCCGCTCTTCAGTGAATCGATACATCACCGCGCAAGGAGTTGTAACTATAATCACGAGCGCATACCATAAGAGATAGCGATAGAAATCCTTCTCTTCCCGCTTGGTAAGAGCCGTCAGATAATGACTGACCAGGTCTGCAATCTTTACGTTTAGAAAACTTACGAGGATAGAGAGGCCCACAAGCAGGAAGATCAGCCCCCAAACGGTAACTTTTATCTCCGAGATGAAAAATGGGCGAGCTAGTGTAACGAAGCGTTGCCACGTGTTCCAATCAAATTTTGTAGTCTCCGATTTTTGCGGCGTGGCCATATTGGATTATCGCTACTATTAGACAGCCTGAAAAGCTGTTACCGAATCCCTCGAAATGATGGAACCATGGTAATGTGTTCGAGGCTTAAATATCCCTCTCTCCTCAAGTAGTTAAGTCGGCTCAACGCTAAGATTCCTTGACGCATACCGCCCATCAGCAGTAGCACCCTGCGATTTCAAAACTTGTACTCATGATCCAACGGGATGCGGACTCTGTAACGCTGGTTTAAAAAGAACCTACTGTCCGGAGCATACGATTTTGCGATGCTACAAGGCAGTATGACGCACGCAGCTTAGATCAGCCTATATGTTTACCAATGAGGCCTTCCATAAGATTTTTTTAATTGGCATAGGAAGCTTTCTCGGAGGCAACGCCAGGTTTTGGCTGGGCTCTTGGTTGCAATCACGCTGGGGGCACACATTCCCGGTTGGCACATTCACAGTCAACATCTCGGGAGCATTATTACTGGGGCTCTTTAGCGCACTGCTGATCGGACGACCTGATCTGCCTTACTCCAGCAACTTTCGTCTTTTTTTTGCAGCTGGCTTTCTTGGGTCCTATACAACTTTCTCCGCGCTTGAATATGAGACCTTCGTGCTTGTGGGGACAAACTCCTTTACTCTTGCCGCACTGAATGCTTTTGGGAGTTTAACGATTGGCTTCCTCGCTATCTGGCTGGGTATTTTCTTAGGCCGTCTTATAAGCCTGTGAAGTTTCGTACTTGCTCAATGGAGGGCTTCGCCCCTACTTTTTGAGCAACTGCGAATTGCGAATTTTGCATATTCCTAACTGCGCAAATTCCGCATGGGAACTGGTAACCTAGATTCCCAGTTTTCCACCACTCAGATGCCCGTACAATAAAGCGCAGGCGAGTCTTCCTCTGAGCCTAGTATATACAACAAGTTACCTCTGAAGTACTTGACGGTACCGTTAACGAAAGAGCCGCTCGATTTGGTCTAATTCCTGCAACATATCAACAAGAGGCACTGGTCTGCACTTAGGGCATTTTACCCATAAGACGGACCAGCTCCCGGTGGTTGTGGAGGTTGTAAGGTGATCGGGAAAGTCAGGGGTTATCAGTTTTGGATCACCAAAACTCTAATAATTCTCAATCTTGCTTTACTCCCCAATTTCTCCTCGGCGTCAGCTCGCACATTCTTTGTCGATCAGCTTAACTCAAGCTGTAACGATTCAGGCTCGGCCACCGAAGCAATCCCATTTTGCACCATTAAAGCTAGCGCAAGTTTGGTACAGCCCGGTGATACTGTGAAAGTTGCCAACGGTCGCTACGGCGATTCATTCGGATTTACACGAAGTGGACAGGCCAATGCTCCCATCATTTATCAGGCTACAGGCAACGCCGTCTATTTCGGCGCGTTCTTTGATATCCCCGACGAACAGCTCACCAGGATCTCACCCAACTCGAATGTTTATAGCTACACGATCCCCTCCGGTGTAGTAATCCCCACTGGCACGCATCAACATCTATCACAGGGCCAATTTAATCCAATTACGGTGAATGATGCCAATGACTCAAAATTTACCTTAGTGAAGGAAGACGGACCAATCGCCCTCACAACAGATCGCATAACTTCCGCAGCCGATGTTGAAACGGTTGAAGGCTCGTTTTTCATCTCCGGCAGAACACTTTACGTACATCCCTACGACCATCGCTCACCGTCTACTGCCAACACAGATCTAGTATTGGCCGCAAACAACACCATAACCCCCTTCAAGATCGGTTCAAGCATTAACTACTACACTTTCGAGAATTTCAAATTGCTCCAGATGGAGACGGATATCCAGGGCAGCAATAACACTTTCAAAAACATCACCTCGTATAGCGGTCTGTATGTTGGCGGTAAAAACAATCTAGTGGATGGACTCGTATCATTACACGCCATAACCCGCTCGGGGCAATATGCCGGGTATCCTTGGGAGAATGGCGGTGGCGGAGACGGCGCGGCTATCCAAGGCGAAAATAACGTTCTTAAAAATAGCAAATTATACCACAATTGGAACGCTCTAAATGCGGGCGGTTTAAACAACACCCTCGACGCAGTCGAAATTCACGGCGCGCCGAACCACTGCTGGACCCCAGGAGGTCTAGGAATGAAAGCTCGCAATATTGTAGCCTATAACTGCCAAGATTATAACTACACTCGCACTCCGAACGGATACACCATTGAAAACTCCATCTTTCCGCAAGGTATTCTGCTTCAAGGGCCTGCCTTCACGGAGATGATCTACCGAAATAATATTTTTCTAGCCCCAGAACGCAGGTTTCTAAATTACGTTACCTCCGATCCTGCTCTATTGCCAGCCGACTGCAGCTTTCAGTCCAAACTGACTATCGAAAATAATTTAATCTTAGTTGTCGAAAACGGCGTCAGTTACCAGGATACAATGGCGTATCATTGCGAAGGCACACCGTTAAATCAGGTCCAATATCCGTTAAGAGAATACATTAGAAAATGCGAGGCTAATGAGCTAGCCAACTGCCCAGTCTTTAGAAATAATGTTCTTATCAAAGCCGGAACGATTGACCCCACAGAGATTATTAAAGGCGGCAAGTGGCTGCCCAAGACTGACTCTTGGGATTTTCATGTTAGCTCAGGATCCAGCCCGCTCGTGAATATGGGTGTGGCAGTTTCGTTTAACACGGATTTTGATGGCAAGCCGCGCAGTATAAATGGCGGTGTTGATATTGGACCGGATGAATTTTACAGCGCAGGTGGCGACGAGAACAACGACGATGAAAACACCGACAGCGACACCGACAGCGATGGCGATGGCGCGCCCGACACAATTGATCAATGTTTAAACGACGCTAACAAGACTGTGGCGGGGGCCTGCGGGTGCGGTATTTCAGATGCAGATATTGATGGCGATGGCACTGCCGACTGCTTAGATCTATGCCCGAACGACCCTCAAAAAAGCGTCTTAGGAAGTTGCGGTTGCGGAGTAAGCGACGATGACCAAAACGGCAATGGCCAGGCCGATTGCCAAGATCCGAGCGTTGATTCGAGGCTGAATAAACCACGCCTTGACGTTAAAGGCAGAAATGTAGTGGTGACAGTAAAACGCTTCCCGAATGCATCCCTATATAATTTCTATTTCACTCCAAAAAGCACCGGCAAGCAGAGATTAGTGAGAGTACGCAATAACAACTCTGTCGTCCTGAAAAAACTCCCTCAAGGCAACTATTCGATTTACTATACAGTTGATTTCAGACCGAATGGCGGCATGCGAAAGACCACTGACGCAAGCCCAACGGCCAAATTCAGAGTCGGCACAAGCGCCGCCCGTCGCGGACGCTAAGCTAGAAGCTACTCATCCAATTCAATCAGGCCGTTCTGAATCGCATAGCGCATCACCGAAGCATCGGAGTTCAACCCAAGTTTTTCCAATAACCTGGCTCGGTAAGTTCTAACGGTCTTCTCATTCAAAATCATACGGAAACTGATCTCTTTGACCGTTAATCCACGCGCGATGCCCAAAAACACCTTCGACTCCTGCGCTGAGAGCTTGGCCAGCGGCGTATCAGCCACCAGTTTGCTTTCCTCAATCAACTTCTCAGAGAAAGAATCACTTAAAAACTTGCTTCCGCTAAGTATCGTTCTAATAGCCTGGAGTAGTTGGCCGTTCGCCACGGCCTGGTCTTTACAAACAAACCCATTGGCCCCTGCCCTAAAAACCGACAACGCCATCTTGTCTTCCTGCGAAGCGCTTAATACCAGTATGGGAGTGGTCGTATCGCTCAGACGCATCTGCCGAATAATCGTTAAGCCGCTCTGATTTTGGAGTGAAAGATCTAGCAATACCAAATTATATTTATGCCCTTCAATCTTTGATAAGGCGTCATCTATCGATTTCGCGGAATCTATTGTGGCAGTAGGGAAATTCTTTTTGATAATCAATTCAACAACTTCAAGCACTAAGGCATCGTCGTCTATCAACAAAAAGCTAACAGTCTCATCCATCTTAGTAATGACCCATAGGTAGCGCTAACTTTCACAAACATAGCAATAAGCACAACGAGTAGGCAATATGACTACGTTAATATCCAAATAGGACTTCATAATGCTCGCCCTAAAAAGGCCGATGCAATTGTATAATGGAAAAGGTGCTGGAAATAGATGACCCTTTGCAAAACAACCCCGGAAATAAGGATGATCCTCGTGTGGTCAAGGACTCACGCAATCAACTTATTCGCAACCTGTGTTTTGATTTATTTCTAAGTTAATTTGGGGATCCGGCAGACCAGGGATTCGCAGAAAACGATGACTTAGCCTACGGTACTCAATAACCTTTGTTGGCTAGTGAGGATTGAAATATGGAAAAGCTAAAGTTAGCGGTAGAGACCGCAGTGCCCTTAGAATCTTTTGTTTCCGATCCGGACTGGTTGGAAGACTTTGACCATCAATACGACATCTTCAAGCCAAGCGCCCATAGGCTCTTGGTGGTCGATGATGATGAAGATCAGTTGGACCTTTTTTCGTCGTTCCTTTCACAAGCCGGATTCGGCATAGCCCGCGCGCAATCCGCGACCGAAGCGATCTCCATCGCCAGCGGCCAACAAATTGATCTTATCGTCTCGGATTTAAAGATGCCAGATTTCGACGGCTCCGATTTTGTGCGTTACCTACGAAGCCGAAATCCCTTCCGAGGCGCCTCGCATGTTCCTGTCATAATTCTTAGCTGCTGCGACAGTAATACCGATACCCATCTCTCTGATATCGGTGCCGATATGTTCTGCCGCAAAAATCAGGCTGTCAGGGTGCTTGTACCACAGATAAAATTCTTGCTTGGCTGAAAAGCTCTTCCGCCTGGCCCAACCCTGCCTTCTTTTCACTCTGACACAACGTGCCTGAAAAGTTCAGGGCTTCATAGCTCGGCCAAATAATGGTATCCCTCCGGTCCACATTTTTGCTCAAGACACGCTAAAATCCGGGCGACTTTGGTTGGCGAATCTTTCGGACCGAGAATATATAAAGGTTTTCCATCCCTGCCAAATGTAAAAGTTTCCTTGCAAGCTGAAGCGTCCACATCACCAAGCGATTTAAAATGACGTTCAAAATCTGAATGTGGGTCGAAGCCCAGCCCTTTTGCATAAACCACTGCCTCTTGAAGTAATTTTTTGGCATGCGAAGGGGGTATCTGAATAAGATTCGAAGCCGCGTTAAGGCGCTCTTTCATAAATCCGTATTCATAATGGGAGCATTTATCTAGGAAACAGTCTTTGATGCCCAAGCAAAAAACATCAACAAGGAAGGTCACACAGCGGATTGACTGTGAGCTTTTTTCGCGTGCGATCAACACATAGCCTATTCCAACCTCATTAATCTCCTCAGAGATTAAACAATCCACGAACGCTCCCCAGCCATTATCGTTCTTACTCATAAGATCTCCTTTTGCAGATTATCGTTAACCACGGCACTCTCGCAATGAGCCGACGGTTTCTTACCATTTGCTGAACCCTTGGCTCTAAGCAGCACCTCGGCCATAAGCGCCTTTGGCAATCCCTCCTCTACCCCATCTTCTGGGCCCTTTTCAACATTGCAAACCGACATACCACCGAACTGCTCATGCCCGGCATGTTGGGTTTGCGCCTCGCCCCACAACTGTAGCTTTTGAGCATTCGTTAGTAACGAAAGGTAAGCTGCAATAAGCTCTTCCAAGCGCGCAGCTGTCTTTTGGTGAATGGCTTCGTATTTCTGACTTGTTAGGATAAAAGCCCAGCTATCTTTAGCTGCGGGTATCCGCGTTTTCAAAATCCGCGTAATTTCTTGAACACAGCTGCTTAAATTAGCCGGTAAGGTTTGACGATCAGGCCCGCACATCGATCGCCGTGTCTCCATTATCATGACCAATTTCTTCGCGGCCGATTTATTCCAAAGGAAGTGTCGCTCGTATGCTTCTTCAATCGCCTTTTCCCCAGACTTTGAAAAGCAAAGGTGCTGACTCGCGCCCCTGCCCCATTTATTATAAACAGTGCGGCTCGGTACCATATCAAGGTCATGCGCACAAAATCCTATAAGGCGTAAGATTCTTCCGACCTTACCCAAGTTACCCTGGATAACGCGTTCGAGGCATGCAATCCGTCCAAAACGCCAATCCTCGTACTGTTTTCTCGTCAGCAAACTCATCTCCATAAAAACCTCAACCGGAGCAACCACATCGCTCTTATCCAAAATGTTGGCGATGGCCTTAAGCACTCGGGGATAGTACTTGTCATCTCGGTAGTTATGCACAGTTAGTTTCTTCATGGATCGCTCGTATCAGATCTTCTAAGATTACTCTCTGGAAAGGTCAAGCTATGCAAAGAACCAATACCATCCAAACCCCCAAATTTTGAAGTTTCCAAGTATTCCTTGGGCTCATCTTGGTCATCTACTCTTTACCAAGGAGATCAAACCCTCGATCTCACTTTGCGGTAATCGCACATACGGATCATCACGCCAGGTCTTTAAGGTACTCAATAGGATCTTTGAACTAATGCTTTGCATTTTAGCAAGTTCCTCAACAATCCAGAGCACTCCGTGACACTCAATATTAGTTTCTTCAGCCTTCAAACGCATTCGCCTATCGCCTGTGAGCAGAATGCAACCTGGATACTTCTCGGCAACCACTAAAGCGAATCCATCAATCATGGAAAGAGCAGGAACTGCGGAAACTATTGACTGTGCCTTCTCAACGTCTTGACCATCGAGCGTAGCAACGCTCATCTGCTTTTTGAGCAAGTTGATTTCTTTCTTTGTAAAACTCAAAAGCTCAGATTCTATGAGCGCATCGGGTATCACAAACTCAAAAGGTAGTTTCAGGAATAACTCAAGAATTAGCCCTTTTCTAAGATCAATAAGGGCTGAACTATCACTAATGATGATCCGCATTGGCCCTCACAGGACCCTTCAAGCCTTCTTCAACCTTTGCAATTGGTAATCGCAATAATTCAGCAGCTTTCATCGGAGAAATCATATCTTCAGCTAATGCACGATATACCAATCTTTCAAACCGTTTTGGCTTCTCAAAGCTTCCACGTTCCTTTAATGGTTCAAGTTGCTCAGGCTCTTGAGTTCGCCAACCATTTGCAAAGGTGCGAAACGCATACTCCTTCGCGTGTTCATCTATTGCGCCAATCTGAAATAGTCTCATCAAAAAAGCCCCGCCAGACATTCTATACAAACGCTTAAGAGCAATAATTTCACTATATCCAAAGGCGGATCGATGCTTACCTATTTCAGCTTCTAAGTGCTCTCGATTGGCTATGAATGCGCCAGAGAATCGGTTACAGAGCTTTTCGACTTCTGACTCTTCTAAATGATCTGCTTTGACTAACCGGTGCCCAAGTTCATGTCCCATGGTCAATCTACGTCTTTCGAGAGTGTGATTGATATTCACTACAATAACAGGAGTCTCTATTCCTCTGTTAGCCTGCTTAACAACACAGGTAAGTCCCGAAACTTTATCAGGTAGATCGGCCAACAAAACCTTAATACCTTTTTCTTCCAGTAGCTCAGTCATGTTTGGAATAGGATCTTTCCCTAATGACCAAACCTCTCGAAGTTTATTAGCAAGATTCTCAGCATCATCAGAGGAAGTGATATTTAAAGGCAGTTCATTTGGTGCAATCCAGGTAGCACTTTCAAGTGACAATATTTCTTCGATCTGCAGATAGCGCTCAACTCCTTCCAGTACTTCAGTTTCTACACGAGCACGATCTTTTGCACTGGTACTAGCTTTGGTGCGGAACTCGACCTTCCCCAGTTCAACTGCCTGAGGTGACATTAAATATTGAATACTCACGTTCAGTTCTTTGCTAAGAGCAACTAAAACATCTGAGCTTGGGGTCATTTCTCCACGTTCGTACTTCCCGATAGCTTGGGCACTGACGAGACTTGCAATTTTCTTTTCAAGGTCACGAAGAGAAAGGCCTGCTCTTTTGCGTGCTAATTTTATTCGTTCGCCTTTCATAGATCCTCCTTTGTGCTTGCATGGTTTACACCACACATGCTATATTGATAATTGTAAACCATAAAGTTCCGCAGGTCAACCTGTGATTGACGTTCTGATTTACTATAAAGCAAGGCAAATATGCTGAAAATACAATATATTATCTTAACTTTGGGTAGCTGCTCAAAAACCTCGGGTAAATTACAAACGCGGCGCAGAGCACGGATA